>NZ_JBEXMH010000009.1:0-220422 GCF_040610415.1 Amycolatopsis sp. NPDC004079
TGCACCCAACGATCGAGGCACCCAGCCCCACCCCCGCACCCCGATACGAAGCCTCCCTGCGGTCTGGGGGTGCTTGTCAAGGCATCTTTCCCGCCTTGACAAGCACCCCCGAACCGTCAGCACAATCAAGCTTCGGGGTGTGGGGCCCCACCCGCGCGCAATGTCGCCGCCAGGCGACGAGCCGAAACCCACACCCAACGAGAGCTACAGTCAACGACGTGCCCGAGATCTCGACCGCAGAGCGAGCCGGAGTCGGTTCCGACGGCCACCCCCGTCCAACCGAAGACCACATCGCCCTCCTCCCCCAAGCCATCCTGGTCCTGGACGGCGCCACCTCCCCAAGCCCGGACCTCCCCCCAGGCGGCTGGTACGCCCACTTACTCCGCGACCAACTGGCCCACGAACTGACCACCCACCCCCACCAACCCCTAACCACCGCACTGGCAACCGCAATCACCGCGGTAGCCAAAACGAACGACCTGAACCCAGGCCGCTCCCCCTCCAGCACAGTCTCGATCCTCCGCTGGACCGACCACGAAATCGAAGCCCTGGTCCTGGCCGACAGCCCGATAGTCGCGTTTGGACACTCCGGAACCGACGTAGTCGCGGACGACCGCCTCATCTCCCTGCGCAACAACGGCCTCCTCCAAACCAGCGCAGACGTCCGCCGCAGGCGCAACGCCGAGGACGGCTTCTGGGTAGCCGAAGCCGACCCCGCCGCAGCCCACAAAGCCGTCCGACGCAACTGGCCCCGCAAAGACATCGACGCAGTCCTCATAGCCACCGACGGCGTGGCAATCGGAGTAGACGAGTACGGCCTCTTCAAGTGGCCAGAAGTCC
Organism: Amycolatopsis sp. NPDC004079; assembly: GCF_040610415.1. Taxonomy (NCBI): domain Bacteria; kingdom Bacillati; phylum Actinomycetota; class Actinomycetes; order Pseudonocardiales; family Pseudonocardiaceae; genus Amycolatopsis; species Amycolatopsis sp. NPDC004079. The sequence goes on from NZ_JBEXMH010000009.1 coordinate 841, forward strand.
TGCAAATAGCCAAAAACAAGGGCCCAGAAGCAGTACTGGACGCAGTACGCGCCGCCGAAAACGACGACCCGCACGCCGTCCGCTGGCCCCGGGCCAAACGCCACGACGACCAGGTCCTCGTCCTCGCCGACTTCGCGGGGTAGGGGCTGAATCAGGGGTTTTCCCTGATCACGAAACGCCGCCGAGCGGCCAATCTGGCTACATGGGGAACTCACGAGGCGTCCGGGGATGGCGCCTGACCGCGCTGGCTGCGATCGCCTGGGGGCTGTTCACGATCACGGTGCTGCACATCATCAGCTCGCACGACCCGATCTACGACACGCTTTCGAGCTACACGATCACCGACCGAGGGGAAGGCATGCTCGGGGCGAGCGTGCTGTCGGTGGCCGTCGGATCGCTCGCGGTGCTCGGCGCGCTGATCGCCGGCGGCGTGCCGATGACGTTCAGCACCAAGGCTTTGCTCATGCTGTGGGCGCTCGGACTGGCGGTCGCCGCGGTTTTTCCGGCCAGTTACCCGCCGAGCCCGAACCCGCTCAGCGGCGACATCCACCTTTACTCGTGCCTGGTCGCCTTCGCGAGCCTGCCCGGCGCGGCGATCACGATGCTGGAACCGTTACGCGGCACCGCGGAACGCGTGTTCGTGGTGCGCTGGCTGAAGTTCGGGCTCGCCGCGGTCGGGCTGTTCGCGCTGAGCTTCCTGTTTGTCCGCTTGGACGAGGCCGGGGTGCGGCCGTTCCACGTGCTCACCGAAGTGCTGCCGGTGGGTGCGACGCAGCGGCTCACGCTGATCGCGAACGTCGCCCTGCTGCTGGTCCTGCTCCGCATCGCCGTGCGGACCGAAACCGCTCGCGCCGCGGTGCTCGTCACTTCCGCGCCTCGGCCATGAATTCGGGCGCGTAACCGAACAATCCGGGAAGACCTCCGGTGTGGACGAACACCACGGTCTCCTCCGGCGAATACCGTCCCGCCGCCGCCCATTCCACCAGGGCGGCGGCGGCTTTTCCGGTGTAGACCGGGTCGAGCACCACACCCTCGGCACGGCCGAACAACCGGATCGCTTCCCAGGTCCCCGACGCCGGAATGCCGTACCCCTCGCCGATCGTCGTGTCGTTCAGCCACACGTGCTCGAGCTTCGGTGGGTCGAACCCAAGCAACTGCGCGGCCCCGGCGGTGAGGTGGGACAAGTTGTCCACAGCCTCGTCGAGCGGGTGGCTGACGCAGGCGATGTCCAGGTCCAGCGAACCGAGCACCTCCGTGCCGAGCGCGAGCCCGGCCGCGGTGGCCCCGCTGGCGTGCGGACCGACGATCCGGGCGTGGTCCAGGCCCAGCTCCACCAGCTGAGCAGCCAGCTCGCGAGCGGCATCCACATAGCCGAGAACGCCCAGTGGGTCGGACCCACCGACTGGGACCGTCCTAACTTTCCGACCCTCTTCTGCCGCTTCGGCGAGCAGCCGTTCGTACGTCGCGGTCGCTTCCGCGCCCGACGCGCAGATGTGCACCCGCGCGCCGAAGAGGTGGTCAAGTGGAACGTTGCCGGACCGCTCGTACGCGTCACCGGAGCGCGGCACCTCAGCGGTCAGCACCAGCTCGCAGCGCAACCCGAGCTTCGCGCACGCTGCGGCGGTCTGCCGGCCGTGGTTGGTCTGCAGGGCACCGAAGGTGATCACGGTGTCGGTGCCGTCGGCGAGCGCCGCGCCGAGGTGGAAGTCGAGTTTGCGCAGCTTGTTGCCGCCGACGCCGAGCGGGTGGACGTCGTCGCGCTTCAAGAGCAGCCGGGGAATGCCGAGCGCTTCGCCAAGCCGCGGTGCCGGGACGAGCGGTGTCGGCCCGTAGTGCAGACCGGCGCGCGGAAAGCCGTCGAAGCTGGGGAACCGGGCGAAGTCGAACGTCATCGATCCTCCGTGCGCTGGCCGGGCTGATGGCTTGGAGCTTAGGTGGCTTCCTCAGGCGGTGGCCGGGTCCGCAGCCTTGGCTGCCCGCTCGATTTCGGCCCACCGGCTTTGCCAGAAGGCCTCGTCTCGGCCGCGCCGCGCCATGGCAGCCAGGTCCATCTCGACCGCGCCGTCCAGCTGTTCGCGCAGGATGTCGGCGTGCCCGGCGTGCCGGCTGGTCTCGGTCAGCATGTGGACAAGAACGGTGAACAGCAGCACATCCGGGCGCGGCCACCAAGGCACGTAGCCGGGCGAGTCGATCGCGAGAGCGGCGATCGTCGCGTCGGAGTGCTCGCAGACGCGCTGGTAGCGGCTGGTGATTTCCTCGCGGGTCTCGTGCTCGGTCGCCCAGAAGTCGGCACCGCGCTGGCCGAGGTCGTCCCATCGCGGAACCGGCTCGGGGAAGGGCCGGTCGAAAACCTCGCCGAAGTACCGGGCCTCGGCCAGCGCAAGGTGTTTGACCAGGCCGAGAAGGTTGGTCCCGGTCGAGGTCAGCGGACGGCGAATGGCGTATTCGGGCAGTCCGCCGAGCTTCCGGAGCATCGTCTGCCGGACCTCTTTCAGGTCGTCGTGCAGGTACTGCTTCGCGAAGTCATCGATCACCGGTACGAGCATGCCCGAACTTCGGCCACCGTGGTCAGGGGTGCTTTCCGAGCGTCCGCCGTGATACGTTCGTTCGAGCGAACGAGAGAACGGGGAGCCGCTGATGCCTTCCGCGATGACAGAGTTCACGACCCTTGCCGACCAGGCCGCCGCGCTCGAAGCCGGCGACGTCACGGCCGTGCAGCTCACCGAACTCGCGCTCAAGCGGGCCCACGCGAGCCAGCCGGTGCTCAACGCGTTCCGTGTCCTGCGGGACGAAGCCGCGCTCGCCGAGGCCGCCGACGCTGATCAGCGCCGGGCCGACGGTGATCGCGCGCCCTTGCTCGGGGTGCCGGTCGCGATCAAGGACGACGTGGACATCACCGGCCTGCCCACCGCGTTCGGCTGCCCCGGCGACTTCCCGGCGGCCACCGGAGACGCACCGGCGGTAGCGAGTCTCAAGCAGGCCGGCGCGGTCATCATCGGCAAGACCAACACGCCTGAGCTGGGCCAATGGCCGTTCACCGAGGGCACGGCGTTCGGCGCGACGCGCAATCCGTGGCAGCCCGAGCACACGCCAGGCGGGTCGTCCGGCGGATCGGCCGCGGCGGTGGCGGCCGGGGTCGTGGCCGCCGCGCTCGGGTCGGACGGGGCGGGTTCCGTGCGCATCCCGGCGGCGTGGACCGGGCTCGTCGGGATCAAGACCCAGCGCGGGCGGATCCCGACCGGCAGCGAACTGTTCCACGGCCTCACCGTGCTCGGCCCGCTCGCCCGGACGGTCGCCGACGCGGCCCTGCTGCTCGACGTCACCGCGGGCACCGGCACCTCGTTCCAGACCGCCGTGCAGCGCGAACCCGGACGGCTGAGAATCGGCCTCTCCACGCGGATTCCCTTCACCGCCACCAAAACCAGGCTCGACCCAGTGGTCGAAGCGGCAGTGCGGCAGACCGCCGAAACGCTCGCCGGGCTGGGGCACGAGATCGTGCCGGTCGAACCCGGGTACGGCCTGATCGGACTCACCTTCCTGCCGCGGTCGCTCACCGGCGTGCGCGATTGGGCCCGCCGCGTGCCGGAGCCGTCCGCGCTCGACCCGCGCACCCGCAGCAACGCCCAGCAAGGCGGCCTGCTCGCCGGGCCCGCGCTGAAACTCGCCCGCGCGCTCGAACCCGTGCTGCGCCGCCGGATCGGCGGGATGTTCGGCGACATCGACGTCCTGCTCACGCCGACCACCGCCACCCCGCCGCCCGCGATCGGGTCCTTCGACGGGCTTTCCGGCTGGCAGACCGATCAGACGATGATCGCCGCGTGCCCGTACGCTTGGCCGTGGAACGTGCTGGGCTGGCCCGGGGTGAACGTGCCTGCCGGACTGACCGCGGACGGGTTGCCGCTCGGCGCCCAGCTGCTCGGCCCGTCGCATTCCGAGGAGCGGCTGATTTCCGTTGCCGCGCAACTGGAAGAGGTACTGCGATGGCCGGACCGACGTCCCGAGCCGGGGTGGTGAGCACTCGCGACGCGATCCTCCGCGCCACCCTGAAAGTGGTCGGCGAACAGGGCGTCGGCGGGCTCACCAACCGGCGCATCGTCGCCGCGGCCGGGGTTTCGCTCGGCACGCTGACGTATCACTTCCCGAGCCAGACCGAACTGTTGCGCGAAGCGATGCTGTTGTTCGCCGAGGAGGAAACGGCGAAGCTGGCGGGGATTGTCGAGGTATACCGGGAACAAGGGCTGAGCCTCGAACAAGCGGCGACCGTCGTGGAGCACGTGATCAAGCAACTGCCGTTCGGCACGGACGAACTCGCGCCGCACGAGCTGTACCTGCAAGCCGCGCGCGACCCCGGGCTGCACGAAGCTTCGGCGAAATGCTTTGCGGCGTATGACGAATTGGCCATCACGATCCTCACCGCGCTAGGTTTGCCGGATCCGGAACGAGTGGCCGGGCCGGTGGTCGCGTTGATCGCCGGGCTGCAGTTGCGTCGGCTCGCCACCGGCACGGACGTTCCGGCCGCCGAGCCGTTGATGATGCTGCTGCATGGCGCCCGGGGCTGACGTGGCCCCGCCGGTCGTCCGAGGTACCGCGGCTTGGCGCTATTTCGGCGACTTCCGCGACGCGCTGCTCGCGGGGCAGGTGCTCGTGCTGCAGGTCGCGCATCCGGTTGCGGCGGCTGGGGTTCGCGATCATTCGGACCACCGCGAGGATCCGTGGACCCGGCTGATGCGCACCGTCGCTTCGCTGTCGATCTGTGTGTACGGCAGGACGAAAGGCGCGCAAGTCGAGGCCGCGCGACTGCGAAAATTGCACCGAACCCTTCACCGGGACCGCTGACGGTCGTCGCTACAGCGCCCTCGATCCTGGCGCGTACGCATGGGTACACGCGACGCTGGCTCCCTTTGACGCACAACGGTTCTTCGGCCGCCCAATGTCCACTTCGGATCTTGACGAGTACTACGCGCAGCTGTGCGGCATCGGCCGGATCCTCGGCGTACGCGAGCGGTATTTGCCGCCGACCTGGCCGGAATTCGAGCAATACTACCGGGAGATGATCGCCGGGTTCGGTCCTGACGAGACGATCAGCACGCTGTTCGAAACCATCGACACCGTGGGGAAACCGTTCGCGCGCATGTCGGATCACCGGTGGTCGAAGCTCCAAAAAGGAGCACTCGACCAGACAGATGTTCCTGATCCGCACGCCGGACGTTCCCCCTCGCCCCGGCCCCGCCAGCGCAGCCCCCACCCTCTCCGGGGGACGGCCCTTGTCCAGTCTATCCGCCCCCACTGACAACCCCGCCCACTTCGGCCGGGTTGTCCACAGCAAGCGCGACTTGGGGAAAGTCCCGTGCCCACCGACCCCATGCGAGTGGTCGGCAAGCTGAACGTGTGGCTGCGCGAGCACCCTTGGGCTACCGGTTTTTCGTGCGCTCGTAGTGCGCCCGGGCCTTCGCCCGGTTCCCGCAGCGCGACATCGAGCACCACTGCCGAGTCCGGCGTGGCGACGTGTCGACAAACCGCAGACCGCAGTCGTCCGCCGAGCAGATGCGGATGTCCTCCGCGCCGGTAGCGAGATCGACCGCGTCCGCGGCCAGCACTGCGAGGGCCGTCGCCACTGGATCCGCCGGAGCGGGCACTTCCCGCTGCAGCAAGCCGTCTTTCACCAGCAGCCGGTCCGGTTTCGGTGCGGCGGCGAGCGCGTCGTTGACCAGCCGGACGTCGGCGACCAGCGGCTTGACGGTCAGCAGCCGGTTCACTGCCTCGCGCAGTTCCTTGGCCGCCGCCAACTCGGCGGCGGTCACTCGGAGGCGGCCGAACCCGGCCAGCTCAAGCCATTCCGCGAGCGCGTCCGGGTCGGTGAGCAGCTCGATGCCTTCCGGGAGATGCCGGGAGCGCACCGTGTTCACCAGGTGCAGACACGGCCGTCCGGCGTCGAACACCCAATCCATGCCGCCCATTCTAACCATTGAAACCGGTGAGAACCCGCGCTACCGTCTAACCCTATGAGCCGGTTAGAAGCAGCCATGGCCCAAGTCGACGACCTGCGCATGCACTACCTCCGCGGTGGCGACGGTCCGCCGCTCTTCCTCCTGCACGGCTGGCCGCAGACGTCGCACTGCTGGCACCGCGTCGCCGGGCCACTGACCGAAACGCACACCGTGATCGCCCCTGACCTGCGTGGCTACGGGCGCACCGACAAACCCCGCACCGGTTACGACAAGCGCACGATGGCCGCCGACGTCGCGAAGCTGGCCGAGCAGCTCGGGTTCGACCGGGTCGCGGTCGCGGGACACGATCGCGGTGGGCGGGTCGCGCATCGGTGGGCGCTCGACCGTCCGGACCAGGTGGAACGACTGGCCGTACTGGACATCGCGCCGACGCGAGAGATGTGGCGTCGCCTCGACCGCGACCTCGGAAAGGCGTACTGGCACTGGCTTTTCCACCTGCAGCCAGACCTGCCCGAACTGCTGGCCGGGCAGAACATCGCCGCCTACCTCGGCTACTTCTTCGAGCGCTGGACCTTCCAACGCCACGGACTGCCCGCCGAAGACGTCGCCGAGTACGTCCGCGCCTTCGAAGCACCCGGCGCGCTCCGAGCCGGTTTCGACGATTACCGCGCCTCTTTCCCCGACGACGCCGAACTGGACGATGCCGATTACGCCGCCGGAAAACGCCTCACCCAGCCGGTACTCGCGATGTGGGGCAAAGCCGGCCTGCTCGGCAGCCTGCCCACGCTGGACATCTGGCGCGACTACGCGGGCCACGTCACCGGCATCGGCCTCGAAGACTGCGGTCACTTCCTCCCCGAGGAACAACCCTCACAAGTCGTGGCGCATCTGCGGGAATTCCTGGCCAGTTAACGGAATCCGGGCAAACCCAGCGCCCACGGTCTGCTCGATCGCCGCGCCGACGCGGAATGCCGTGCCGTCGTCGTACTTGTCCGCGACGACCTGAACACCGGTCGGCACCCCGTTGCTGGCCCAACCGGACGGCACGGCAAGCACCGGATGCTCACTGCCGACATTGAACGCGGGAGTCAGCGAAGCGTCCGAAAAGTGTTCCAGCGCAACACCGTTGACCACGACCTCCGCAGACAGATAGTCCTCGCCAGCGGCGAACGCGGTGGCACCGAGAGTCGGCACGATGAGCGCGTCGAACTGGCCGAACACCGCGTCAAGGCGTTCGCGGATCGCCGCTTCGACCGCGTAGCCGGTTTGAGCGTCCACAATGTTCTCGACACCCTTGCGCGCGAACGCCTCGCAGTACGGCGTGATCACGCCCGGGTTTCGCCGGTCCAGTTCCAGGACTTCGGCAGCCAAGCCGGTCCCGAAGTGCGCCCACAAAGCCTGTTTGACCATGTCGAGCGTCCAGTCGATCTCAATCTCGGTCACCACCGCACCAGCGGACGCCAGCGCCTCCCCGACCGCGCGGGTATTAGCCGCGACCTCAGTGTCGACAGGGAAGTCGCCAGGCACCGGACAGCACGCGACGCGCAGCCCGCGCACGTCACCCAGCTCGACAGAAACCGCCGGGAGCCGAGAGTGCGGGTCGCGCGGGTCTTCGCCCGCCATGACGTTCTGCAGGAGCGCGCAATCGGCGACCGTCCGGGCCATCGGACCGTGGTGGTAGTAGGTGTCCAATCCAGCGGGCGGCAAGACCGGATTACGGCCGTGCGGCGGCTTGAACCCGACGACACCGGTGAAGGACGCAGGCGCGCGAAGCGAACCGCCGATGTCCGACCCCGTGGCGAGGAAGGCAGTCCCAGCCGCCAGCGCCGCGCCCGAACCGCCGGACGAACCGCCCGCCGCGGTCTGAAGGTTCCACGGATTGCGCGTAGTCCCCCAGCGCCGCGTGTGAGACAGCGGCATGCAGCAGAACTCGGACGTCGTCGTGCGAGCGTGCAGAATCCCGCCGGCCGCCTGGATCCGGCCGAGCCCGATCGCGGTCTCCCGCGCCAGCTGAGGCGGACGCAGGAGGGTGCCGTCGGTGACCGGGTGCCCGGCCAGCGGCTGTTCTTCCTTCGCCGCGACCGGCAGCCCTTCGAGCGGCCTCGGCCGGCCGCCGGGCGCGTACTGCTTCTCCGCGACGGCCGCCGCCCGCAACGCCTGCTCGAACATCTCCTCGGCGAACGCGTTGACGTCCGGCTCGACCCGCCCGGCCCGCTCCACGACCGCGCGCATCAGCTCCACGGGTGACAGCTCGCGGGCGCGGAAGAGCCGCAGCGCTTCGAAGGCGGAGAGGTAGTGGAGTGAGGTCATCGCGCGCTCCGTGGGGTCGGGCCGCTCAACCTACTCAGCAGGCGACCCTCGCCAAGCCGACATTCAACCCACAACCCCCGGCACCCACGGTGACCAGAGCTAATCCACACTCCACCCGATCGAGTGACTGTTGGCGAATCGTTCTCCGTTGAGACCTCGCCGTGGTGGACTACGAACTCGGCGGCAGGTCGAACTGACCAGCCTTGACCGCGACGAGGAAGGCGTCCCACTCGCCGCGGTCGAAGACCAGCACCGGGCTCGCGGCGAGCTTCGTGTCGCGCACGCCGATCAAGCCGGGACGGGAGAGGTTGACCTCGACACAGTTTCCGCCGTTGGGCTCGCTAGCGAACGACTTCGCCCAGGCCGCGGCCGCGAACAGCGACTCTGCCGTGTCCGGGTCGTAATCCTGGGGCGACGGATAATCCGCCATGGGTCGTCCACCTCCGAGCCTTGTGCAGGGCGTGCGGTCTGGTGCACGTCCCCGGCTTCTTTGCGTCACTACGGAGCAAACCGCAGGGCCAAGCGGGTGATCAACTCGACCCGATCTCGACATGAAGATTATTCCAGGAGTAGGATTAATCGCAGCGATCGGGGCGTCAGTGGTGGGTGAATGGCTTGCGACATTCAGCCCAACACCGTCAGCACCGGCCCGGGCACCCGGCCCGGGCGGCGGAACAGCCGCGAGATATCGGGAGGAGTGCGGATGCGAGCCGACCCGTTCGGCCCGGCCAGGAGCCGATCCGCCCGCCTTTCCGGGATCCGCACTGGTCCAGGTGCTGCGACGACCCTGAGGAGACGCCGCAACGGAGCGGTTTCCCTGGTGCCCGGCGTTGACCCGCCGAGCGCATACCCCGATCCGGCCGGCGCCGACCCGCGCCGGTTCCCGTTATCCGAACTGGGGGTGTGATCCCATGGCCGTCCGGCTCACCACGCTTTTCCGCCGTGAGGACGAACACACTCGCGGCCGGCGTGGGATCAATCACGAATTGCGCAACCGGTTCGGGTTCAGCCTGATCCAGGCCCCGCTGCGCAGCCCGATGGTTGTGGACACCGAGATCGAAGTACCTGCTCCGCGCCAAGCGGACACCGTCCACGCCACCCGCCACCGTCGCGAGACACGAGTACCGATTCTCCACGGGCTCGGCTGAGCCGAAGCCCGCATCGTCCACGCTCCCCGGAATTCCTTGCCCGGGGAGCGTTTTCGTGTCCGGACCCTGGCCGCGACGGAGGTTCAGACCACTGCGGCCGGTCTAGACCATGCCGCCGCGCGCGCCCCAATGCCGCATGGGGATTTCTCGGCAGCGGATGCGGAGTCGGCAGTGCGTGGGGTTCTTCCGGAACGATCGGCCTATCCGACGCTGCCAAGGTCCGTGAAGGGCCCCTTGAGGGAATCTGATTCCCTCAAGGGGCCCTTCACGGACTTCTGCGGGAGGATGCAGCCACGCGCAGCCGCTGCTGAGAAAACTCCTCGAGACGCGAACAGCGAACGGTCAGGGCTTGCGACCCAAAGCGCAAATCCCGCCGCTGAACGAAGGATCGTCCGCCATCCGCGCGCTCGCCGTCGTTTCGCCCGACTCCGGGTGCCAGTCCGACACCCACGCGATGCCCGGCTCCACCAGTTCCAACCCGGAGAAGAACTCCCCGAACTCCGCCCGCGAGCGGTAGTGGAACGGCGTGCTCGACTTCTGGTACTGCTTGTGGATCGCGTCGCGGCGTTCGCCGTCGGACGTCGGGACGCCGTCGTCGGTCAGGTGCGAGGACAGGAAGTACGAGCCGGACGGCAGGAGCGACAGGTACTTCCGCACGATCTCCAGCGCCGGTTCGTCGCGGCCGACGAAGTACAGCACCCCGACCATGATCAGCCCGATCGGGCGCTTCGGGTCGAGTACTCCGGTGTCGAGCGCGCGCGGCCAGACGTCGGCCGGGTTGCGGAGGTCGCCCTGCAGGACCGCGTGCCGGTCGGCGACGCCGTCTCGTTCCAGCAGGATCTGCGAGTGCGCGACGGCCACCGGCTCGTTGTCGACGTACACGCAGCGCGCGTTCGGGTTCACCGATGTCGCGATCTCGTGCACGTTGCCGACGGTGGGCACGCCGGAGCCGATGTCCAGGAACTGGTCGATGCCCTGTTCGGCCATGTACCGCACGCCGCGGCCGAGGAACTCGCGGCCGGCCTTGGCGATGGTCTTGATCATCGGAAAGGTCTGGACCGCTTTTTCGCCGAACTCGCGGTCGATGGCCCAGTTGGCGGTGCCGCCGAGGAACCAGTCGTAGATCCGCGCCGCGTTCGGCCGATCGAGGTCGACGCCCTCCGGGGCTTCCGGATCCGGTGCCTGAGTCATCAGCTTCCCCTTCCGTGCGGGTACCAGTGTGCCCATTCGCCGCGCCCGCGCGCCGCCGCCCCCGGCAATCGCCCGAAAATGCCACGACTCCGGTACGTCCGGGCCACTAGGTTGCGAGGGATGCGCATCCTCTTCTCGTTCGTCGGCGGTCGCGGCCACTGGGATCCGATGGCACCGGTCGCGCGAGCGCTCCTCGCGCGCGGCCACACCGTAGCGGTCGCGGGCGGCGGTTCACACGTGCCCTCGCTGGCCAAAGCCGGATTCACGACCTTCGCGGTCAACGAACCGCGCGAGGTCGAGGCGACGCGACAGCCGATGCCGCCGGTCGATCCGGCGCGCGACGATTGGGAAATCCGGGAGCTGTTCGCCCGCCGTGCGACTCAGGAACACGTGCCGGTGCTGCTGGAGATCGCCCGGGAATGGCGGCCGGACCTGATCGTCCGGGACGAAGTGGACTTCTCCGGCGCGATCGTCGCCGAGGTGCTCGGCCTGCCGTGCGCGACCGTCCTGGTGCTCGCCGCGGGAACGTTGCTGCGCAAGGAACTCCTCGCCGAACCGCTCGCCGAGGCCCGCGCCGCGCACGGCCTTCCGGACGACCCGGAGCTCGAAATGCTGACCCGCGGCCAGGTGCTCTCGCCGCTCCCGCCGTCCTTTCGCGACCCCAGCTCGCCACTGCCGGCCGGCACTTTCTCGTTCCGCCAAGGAGATCCGGTCGCGCCCCGCCAGCCCGCCGATAGGCCGCGCGTGTACTTCACGCTCGGCACCAACTTCAACCTCGAGTCCGGCGACCTCATCGAGCGCACTCTCGCCGGGCTGGGCCAACTGGACGCCGACGTGACCGCCACCGTCGGCACCCAGATCGACCCCGCCGAGTTCGGACCGCAACCGGCGCACGTCCGGGTGGAACGGTTCGTGCCGCAGGCCGAACTGTTGCCACGCCTCGATTTGATGATCTCGCACGCCGGATCCGGCAGCGTGATCGGCGCGCTCTCGCACGGTCTGCCCTCGCTGCTTTTCCCGATGGGCGCCGACCAGCCCGGCAACGCCCGGCGCTGCGCCGCGCTGAACGTCGGGCACGCGCTCGACCCGGAAACGTCCACTCCGGACGAAATCTGCCAAGCCGCCGCGAAAATCCTCGCCGACCCCAGTTATCGCGAGGCCGCGCGACACCTGCAGGCGGAGATCAACGCACTGCCCGATGCCGGGGAAACCGTGCCCGTGCTCGAAGCACTGGTCACATCATCTGGGAGCGGTAGCTTTCCGCCAGCTCCTTGAGGAACTGCCGCGTCTCGCCCCGTTCCAATGCGGCGCCGCGCAGCCGGTCCCACGAGTCCACGAAGATGTTGAAGTCCTTCACGTCGTCGAGGTACAGCCCGCCCGCGGAGTGTTCGATGTAGACGAAGTCGCGCGTGCGGTCCGGGAACCGCATGATCGTGAAGTCGTTGGGCACCGCGGCGAGCTTCGCGCCGAACGGCAGCACGTGCACGTACACCCGAGGGTGCCGGTCGAGCGCGAGCAGGTGCTCCACCTGGTCCAGCATCACCGCGGGCGCGATCCCTCCGGGCGCGCGGCGCAGCGCGCCCTCGCTGATGATGAATCGGTAGTACGGCGGCTGCTGCTGGTCGAACACCGCCTTGCGGTCGAGCCGGTTGCGCACGAGCGACGTGACGTCGGTGGCTCCCGCCTCGGTGAACTGCTTGAGCATGTAGTGCTCGGACTGCAGCGGCCCCGGGACGCGCTCGCCGTGCCAGGTGAGGATCTCCGCGGCGGCGGGTTCGAGGTCGGTGAAGGTGCGGAACCAGTGCGGCACCACCGACCGGTAGCCCGACCAATGGCCGCGCTGGCCGGCCGCGGCCCGGGCCAGGTTCATCAGAGTGTCGGCTTCTTCGCCGTTGATCCCGAACGCGTTCAGCATGGTCCGCACATCTCCGAGCTTGACCCCCACCGCACCGGACTCGATCTTGTTGACCTTGCCCTGGGTGCAGCCGAGTACCTCGGCGACTTGCTGCTGCGTCATCTTCGCGGCGTTTCGAGCATGCCGGAGCTCGTTGCCGAGCTGCTTGCGGCGCGAGGTGACGGTGCTCGCCATCTCCCCTTGCTCTCCTGAACACTACTGCCGACGGGCTTTCCGCCGGACCGCGAACTACGAACCACCCAGGCCACTGCGACCCAACGGAGTTCGATGATGACACCCGGCAGCGTTTCAGGAAATGCACGAGAACGCCAGTCACCCGGCATGTCACCCTGCCGGAGCAGTCGATTCCGGGCGCGGCGGACATCTCGGCTACTCCATTCGGACTAAGAGGAGACTTCCGGGCACAGCTGAGCCGCCGACACCCCACGCGGGCGAGCAGGGCGGCATAGTGTCGGCGTGATCGATCGATCCCCCGGCGCGGCGAGCGTCAAACAGCTGGCAGACGGCGCCTTCGGCTACGTCCAGCCCGACGGTTCCTGGTTCATCAACAACTGCGGCTTCGTCGACGCCGACGGGCACGCTGTGCTTATCGACACATGCGCGACCGAACGGCGTACGCGCGCCCTGCTTTCGGCCGTAGGCGACACCGCCGGCCCGGTCACGACGCTCGTCAACACGCATCACCACGGCGACCACACGAACGGCAACTACCTCGTCGGCGGCGCCACCGTCGTCGGCCACCGCAAGACCCGCGAGACGCTGCTGGCCGACGGGATCCAGCGGTACGAGGGCGTCTTCACCGACAGCGATTGGGGCAAGCTCGAACTGCGCGTGCCCGACCTGGTCTTCGACGACACCGTCACCCTCTACGCCGGACAGACCCGGATCGACCTCATCCACCCCGGGCACGCCGCGCACACCACCAACGACGTCCTGGTCTGGCTGCCCGAGCAGCGCCTGCTCTACGCGGGCGACCTGGTGTTCAACGGCGGCAGTCCGTTCGCGCTGATGGGCTCGGTCGCCGGCTGGCGGGCCGCGCTGAACGTGATCCGCGAACTGGACCCGGCGGTCATCCTGCCCGGCCACGGCCCGGTGTGCGGGCTCGAAACGGTGGACTTGGTCGACGACTACCTGGAGTTCGTCCAGCGCACCGCGGAAACCGGCAAGGCGGCGGGGCGGTCGCCGTTGGAGCAGGCGAAGGCGACTGATCTTGGCCGGTTCGCCGAGCTGACCGAACAGGAACGGCTGGCCGGGAACCTGCACCGGGCGTACGCCGAACTCGACGGCGAGGGGTGGGGTGCGCCACTCGATCTGGTGGCTCCGCTGAAGGACATGCTGGCCTGGAACGGGGGCCCGATCCGCTGCTTCTCGTGAGCACCGGTTTTGTGGCTAGGCTCGGAATCCGGCAGAGGTTTTTCGGAAAGGTTTCGGATGAGCAAGAAGGCGAGCATCGGGGTCACCGGCCTCGCGGTCATGGGCCGCAACCTGGCGCGGAACCTGGCCCGGCACGGGCACACGGTCGCCCTGCACAACCGCTCCGAGGAGCGCACCCGCTCGCTCGTCGAGCAGTTCGGCGACGAGGGCGACTTCATCCCGGCGTACTCCGCGCAGGAGTTCGTCGACGCGCTGGAGCGGCCGCGGCAGATCGTGATCATGGTGAAGGCGGGCGGCCCGACCGACGCCGTCATCGAGGAGTTCGCGCCGCTGCTGGAGCCGGGCGACGTGATCGTGGACGCGGGCAACGCGCACTTCGCGGACACCCGCCGCCGCGAGCAGGCGCTGCGCGAACGCGGCCTGCACTTCGTCGGCACCGGCGTGTCCGGCGGCGAGGAAGGCGCGCTGCACGGGCCGAGCATCATGCCCGGCGGGTCGAAGGAGTCCTACGAGTCGCTCGGCCCGCTGTTCGAGGACATCTCGGCGAAGGTCGACGGCGAACCGTGCTGCACGCACGTCGGCGCCGACGGTGCCGGGCATTTCGTCAAAATGGTGCACAACGGCATCGAGTACGCCGACATGCAGCTGATCGCCGAGTCGTTCGACCTGCTGCGCGGCGCGGCGGGCTACTCCCCGGCGGAGATCGCCGACGTCTTCGGCACCTGGAACACCGGGCGGCTCGACTCGTACTTGATCGAGATCACCGCCCAGGTGCTCAAGCACGTCGACGGCGCGTCCGGCAAACCGTTCGTCGACGTCGTCGAGGACGCGGCGGAGCAGAAGGGCACCGGCCGCTGGACCGTGCAGATCGGGCTCGACCTCGGCGTGCCCATCAGCGGCATCGCGGAAGCGGTCTTCGCGCGTTCGCTGTCCGGGTCCACGGGGCTGCGTTCGGCCGCGCGCGGCTTGGGCGGACCGACGCGCACGCCGCTCACCGGGTCCGCGCTGGAGACCTTCGCGGACGACGTCGAGCAGGCGCTGTACGCGTCGAAGGTGGTCGCGTACGCGCAGGGCTTCAACCAGATCCAGGCCGGTGCCGCGGAGTACGGCTGGGACATCGACCTGGGCCGCGTCGCGTCGATCTGGCGTGGCGGGTGCATCATCCGGGCGAAGTTCCTGAACGACATCACGTCCGCTTACGCCGCCGAGCCGGGCCTCCCGACCCTGCTCACGTCCGGCGATTTCCGGGCAGCTGTCGAAAACGCGCAGGACTCGTGGCGTTCGGTGATCTCGACGGCGGTCCGCCTTGGCATCCCGACGCCCGGTTTCTCGACCGCCCTGGCGTACTACGACGGCCTGCGCGCGGACCGGCTCCCGGCCGCGCTGGTGCAGGGACAGCGCGATTTCTTCGGCGCGCACACCTACCGCCGGGTCGACCGTCCCGGCTCGTTCCACACGCTGTGGGCTGGAGACCAGTCTGAGGTCGAGGCCTGATTTTTGTTGCTGCAGAAGGGCTCTCCCCTTGTTCCAGGGGAGAGCCCTTCTGCTAGATCAGGGTCAGAATGAACAGCACCGCGAGCGCGATGGCGATCATTTTTGCAAGGTGCCGAGAATTTCCGCGAGGAATTCCTTGATCTTCGTTTCAGCCTGTTCCTTGTCGACCCCCAGTGCGGCAAGGACTTCGTAGCCCGCGCCCTCGCCCTGTTCCAGCAAGGCGAGGAGGATGTGCTCGGTGCCGATGTAGTTGTGCCCGAGCCGCAGCCCCTCGCGCAGGGTGAGTTCGAGCGTCTTCTTGCCCGCCGGAGTGAACGGCACCTTCTCCGGCGCCTCGTCAACCGGTTCCGGCAGCTTCGCCTCGGCGGCTTCCCTGACCGCGTCGAGAGTGATCCCCTGCGCGACGATCGCACCGGCGGCCAGCGCGTCCGGCTCGGAGAGCAGGCCGAGCAGCAGGTGCACGGTGTCGATCCCGGGGCTCTTGCCGTCGATGGCCGCCTGCTGAGCCGCGACGATGACGTGCCGGGCCCGGTCGGTGTAGCGGCCGAACATGCGTTGTACTCCGCCGGATGGATCGTCGCCCTTCGGCACGAATCTCTTCTGGGCGGCTTGTTTGGTCACGCCCATACTGGCCCCGATGTCGGTCCAGGAAGCCCCGCTGCGCCGCGCCTGGTCGACAAAGTGGCCGATCAGGTGGTCCGCGACGTCGCCGAGGTGCTGGCCGACGTACACGGCGTCGGTGAGCTGGGCGAGGGCGTCTTTGTCGTTGTTCGCCTTGATGGCGCTGATGAGGTCGTCGAGTTTCACTGAGTCGGTCATGGCGTCAACTGTAGGTTGACGATTGGGTTGCGTCAACCCTTGGTTGACGAAGTGCGAGGGCTATTCGCCGAGCATGACCTTGCCCGTGCGCCGGTAGCGAGCGTTCGGGCTGTGCGGGGACTCGCCGATCAACTCGACCAGTTCCTCGCCTCGAAGAACGCGCAACCATCGGGACACCGTCTTGTCCGGCATGTCCAGCAGCGCCGCGAGTTCGGCCCGGGTCAGTTCAGCGGTGCCCAAGGCGTCAAGCACCTCGCGCCGCCGGTCCCGCCTGCCGCTCGTCCGAAGACCGGCGCCGACCGAAGCGACGAGTTCGTAGCGCGCCCACCGTCGGCTTCCGGTCTGTCGCAGCAGACCACGCGACACGAGGTCGCCGAGTTCGGCAGTCGCGCGCCGCGAGTCCACCCCGGTCGCACTGCGGTAGGAATGGTTGTCCAGGACGTCTCCCGCTTTGCTCATGGCCAGCCCGAGACACTGGCTGTCGGTGAGCCCGTATTCCCCGAGCCCTCGAATCCAGGCGACAACCTCGTCGCTGATCAACGCGTGATTGGGAAACTCGACCCGGAAAAAGGAAATCTTGTCGACGAACCGTGGCGGACTCAGCGAGGCGTCCCGCAACGCCATAAGCATCGTGCGGATTCCCGAGCCGCGGTTCTCGCACACAGTGCGTGCCGTGCCCGGCAACGGCACATCCTCGAGAAGCTTGAGCAACGTAGCGTTCCGCGCCGAAGAAACACCTTCCTCTCCCAAGGTGTCTTCGGTAACCGGCCCGTAGAGGCCGCCGGGATTGCGGATGACGAGCCGGTCCGGGTACATCTCGATCTGCACCTGGGTACCACGAGATTCCGGCGAATAGTCGCGATGCGCCAACGCGTTGACCACGGCCTCGCGCAGCGCTGGTTCTGGGTACTCCCAACTGTCGATGCGCCCAGCACCGCGCACCGTCGCCCGGCGTGACATGTTCGCGCGAAGCACAGCCAGCGCGTCGCGGACCATCGTGGGGATCGATCCCTCGAGAACCCGGTTGTCGAGGAATCTGTCTCCGGTGCGGAGATCTGCTCCCTCCGGCGTCGGGTAATGCACGAAGGAAACCATCAGCTGAGGGAAGAAGTGCTGCGGATAGCGCCCGAGTGCCAGCAACCCCGCGACAGTCACCCGATCATCGACGAGAACCTTGACCCTGCGCAGAACGTCTTCTCGCGAAAGGTCCGCGAACGCGTAGGGCCTCTGCTGCTGAAGCCGTCCGACGAACGTCGAGACGAGTTCGGAGTCCAAGTCAGCAAGACTTGCTTCGGAAATCGGTTCCTCGTCGTCTCGCGGCTGCCCCCGGTTGGCCACCATGAGGTGGACCTCGTAGCCGCTGAGCCGCCGGTCCCCGTCGCCGACCCGAACGTAGCTGCCCTGCGCCATTCCGAGCCGCTTGGCGAAACAAGGCCTGCTGCGGCTGTCGAGGGCGGGAACCTCGGCGACGACGAGGTCGGCACCCTCAAAACGGTGTGTCCTGATCAAGGGCCGCAGCGGCGGCTCCATCTCGTCGGCGCAGACCGCGGACAAGTCGGCAGTCATTTTCGCTGGGTCGCGCACACCGTTCGCGCTAAACCCCGAGGCCTCGTCGAGCCCGAGAATCAGCACTCCGCCACGCGTATTGGCGAACGCGGAGACCGTGTCCCGGACCGACTTAGGCAGGCGATCCTCAGCGCGTTTGGCTTCGACGTCGGCATCGTCGCCACCGAGCCGACGAAGGTTGCCGACAATCTCCGCCAGCTCGTCGTTCAGCATCCCGCCCCCGCCTACCCCTACATGCTCACTTACTTGCTCACTTTAACCCAAGTGAGCAAGTAAGTGAGCATGTAGCCGCCCCGACGCGCTCAGGCGAACGGCAACCCCACGTAGTTCTCCGCCAAACTCGTCGCCGCAGCCCTCGACGAAGCCGTGTACCGCAGCTGCGACAACTGCAGCCGCCGGGCAAAGGCGTCCGCACCCGGGTCCACGTGGAGCATCGTCGTCATGAACCACGAGAAGTGCTCAGCCCGCCACACCCGCCGCAAGCAAGTGTCCGGATAGGACTCAGCCAGCGACGAATCCCCCTGCAGCAAAGCCACCAAAGCCCGCGACAGCACCACGACGTCCGCGACAGCCAGGTTCATCCCCTTGGCCCCAGTCGGCGGCACGATGTGCGCCGCGTCCCCAGCCAGGAACAAGCGGCCGTGGCGCATGGGTTCCGTGACGAAGCTGCGCATCGGCGTGATGCCCTTGTCCAGGATCGGCCCCTCCTGCAGGGTGAACTCCCCGTCAACGGCCAGGCGCGTCGACAGCTCCGTCCAGATCCGGTCATCCGACCAGGCCGCCAGGTTCTCCTCCGGATCGACCTGCAGATACAGCCGCGTGACGTCAGGGGAACGCATACTGTGCAAGGCAAATCCCCGAGGATGATGGGTGTAGATCAGCTCCTCGTGCGACGGCGGCGTCTGCGCCAGCACCCCGAGCCAGGCGAAGGGGTACTCGCGCTCGAAGGCAGTCAGCACACCGTCCGGAATGGACGGACGCGAGACACCGTGGAAACCGTCGCAGCCTGCCACGGCGTCGCACTCCAGAGTCTGCAAGACACCAGCGGAATCCCGGTAACGCACAACAGGGCGCGAAGTATCCAAAGAGGACAGTGAAACTTCTGAGACCTCGAAGTGCAGCGGCAGATCCGCGTCCTCGTGCGCGTCCACGAGGTCCTTCACGATCTCCTGCTGCCCGTACACCGTGATCGCCTTGCCGGTCAGCTCGGTGAGCGCAATACGGTGGTCAGCACCGTCGAAGCGGAGCGAGAAACCCTCGTGCGGCAAGCCTTCCGCCGCCAACCGGCCGCCGAGACCGATCTCCGTGAGCAGGTCGACCGTCGGTTGTTCGCACACCCCGGCGCGCACGCGTTGCCGCACGTACTCGCGGTCGCGGGCTTCGAGCACCACAGCCTCGACACCCGCCTGGTGCAGCAAATACGACAGCAGCAACCCGGCTGGGCCGGCACCGATCACGGCGACCTGCGTGCGCAACGAAACCTCCGATCAAGCCGCGGTGCGCGACTTCAGGTGTGCTTTCAGATCGAACGAGCTGGCTTCCAGATCCGCGTACGCCGGATGCGGTTCAGCGGCGAACAACCGGCGCGCGGCGATGTGGTCCGGCGCGCGGTTGACCGATTCGACGGCGATCAGCACGTCGTCGCGGAAGGACAGCACGGAGAACTTCCCGGCGGACCGATCACCGGTCACGACGGTCCGGTCGGCGGCCCCGAGAATGCCCGCGATCTGCAGTTTCGCGCCGGTCTGGTCGGTCCAGAACCACGGCAGGCTGTCGTAGCGCGCCGGTTCCCCGGCGATCGCCTCGGCCACCGATCGCGCCTGGTCAACGGCGTTCTGCACGGATTCCAAGCGGGTCGCGGCGCCGGCCTGCACGCACGGGAAGCAAGCGCAGTCGCCGATCGCGAAGATCTTCGGGTCCGCGGTGCGCAGGTGTTCGTCCACGACGACGCCGTTGCGCACCTCGAGTCCAGCCGCCTCGGCCAGCGCCGTCTCCGGCAGCACGCCGACCGCCACGACCACGAGGTCCGCGGGCAGCCGTCGGCCGTCGGAGAGTTCGACGGACTCCACACGGCCGGACCCGTGCAGCGCGGTAACTCCGACGCCCAGCAACAGCGTGTGCCCGGCCGCCCGGTGATGTTCGGCGAAAAATTCCGAGATCTCCGGCGACGCGACCCGCGCCAGCAGCCGGTCCTGCGCCTCCACCACGGTGACCGGACGGCCGGCGTGCGCGGCGAACTCCAGTCCGATGAACCCGCCGCCGATCACCACGACGTCGCCCGCCGCGTCCAGCGAAGCCCGCAGCCGGTCGGCGTCCGCGCGCGTGCGCAGCGTCAGGACGCCTTCGAGGTCGGCGCCGGGCACCGGCAGCGCACGGTTGCGCGCGCCGGTGGCCAGCACCAAATGGTCGTAACCGAGCTCCGTACCGTCCTCGAGCCGGACCTTCGCCGCGTCCCGGTCGATCGCGGCGACCCGGCCGCGGACCAGCTCGATGTCCTTCTCGGCGAAGTAATCCTCGGGCCGCAGCACCAGCTGCTCGACGCCCGCGCTGCCCGCCAGATACGCCTTCGACAGCGGCGGCCGCTGATACGGCACCCCCGGCTCGTCGCCGACAAGAACCACGCGGCCGGCGAACCCCTTGTCGCGCAAGGACGCCGCGGCCTGGAACCCGCTTTGCCCACCGCCGACGACGAGAACGGTCTCGGTGCTCATCTCGCTCCTCCCGACATCTCAGGTCCATCTGAGCACACCTCGGCCAAGATCGTCGAGGAGCAGCGGTCACACCCGCCGCAGGAAGGCGATCGCGTCCGCCGCCTCGACCGCGTCGAACGGGAGATACCCGCGTCCGTCGCCGGTCCGCGCGGGCAGCTCCGGGTCGATTCCGGCGGTTTCGACCAGTTCACGGTCCTGAACCGTCGCGGCGAGACACGCCTGCAATGTCCCCGGCGCGGGCTCCCCTACCGCATCCGAGAAACCGAAATCGGTGGCAATGAACACATACCGGTCACCAAGCCGATCAGCGACCTGCGCGCCCGCACTCCACCACCGCGCACCCATCATCGACGCCGCGCGACGCTGCAGATGCTGGTTGTGCGCGGAGACGAACGTGCCCGGCAGCGCGAGCAGGTTGTCCGCCATCATCGCGTCGCGCTGCGCCCCGAGCCTGCCCATCCGTTCCGGCGAGGTGTCGGCCATCAGGGAGTGGTAGCGGCAGAGCCCGACCGCGGTCCGGGCGAGCAGGTCTCCGCCTTCAGGCAACGCCGGGCGAGCCCGTTCGAAGTGACCAGCGAGATCGTCGGCGACCAACCGCAACTCTCGCGCGCAAGGACTGTCCCCTTTGGACTTCGCCCCGTCCCACATCGCCGCTTCGTCGGCCCACGCCGCGTCGTCGCCAGCCAGCCGCTCGATGGTCGCGACGTCGTGTGGCACGTCGTCAAGATGCTTGGCCAGGAAGCCATGCAGTTCGGTGAGCACTCCGCGCGGGCTGGGCGCGCTGGCCATCTCGAGCGGAGCGTCGAAGCCGTGGAAGTGGACCTGGTCTTCGGTCGCCCGGCCAGCGTTGTGGTCGCGCAGCCACTCGACCAGCGCGCGGTTCGACGGGAACGCCCCGAAACCGTGGCTGAACCCAGTGGCCAGCACTTTGTCGAGGTCGCCTTCGCCGGTGGTCACGTAGTGGTCGACCAGGCGTCCGGCCAGGCAGTCGCTTTCCAGCGCGATCGAGCGGTAGCCGTGTTCGAGGACGAGGTGCTGGAAGATTTCGTTGCGGAACAACGGGAACGCCTCGGTCCAGTGCGTCGGTTCTCCCAAGCCGAGCAGTGTCGGCGAACGGTGCGCGAGGAAGTCGTCAAAGGTCTGCATTGCTTTGACCGTATCGTTGAACTCTCAGTTGGTACTTCTTCGCGATTCACCTGGTTGAATGGCAGCAAACCCTCAAACCGGAGGTGACATGCGTCCGAAGGACCTAGCCCGCGAGCACGGCCTGTCGACCCAGGCCGTCCGCAACTACGAGGAGGACGGCATCCTCCCGCCCGCCGAGCGCGGGCCACAGGGCTACCGGACGTACACCGAACGCCACGCGCAAGCGTTGCGCGCCTTCCTCACCCTGCGCCCCGGCTTCGGCCACGCCCGCGCGGCGGCGATCCTGCGCGCGGTCAACGAACGTTCGGAAGACACCGCGTTCCAGCTGATCGACGAGGGCCACGCCGAGTTGCTGCGCGACCGCGGCACCCTCACCGAAGTCGAGCACGCGCTGCGGAACCTGACGCAGGAACCAGCCGTCCGCCAGACCGTGCCGTCGATCGGCGCGCTCGCGCACCAGCTGTCCGTGCACCCCGCCACGCTGCGCAAATGGGAGGCCGCCGGGATCCTCCGGCCGGAGCGCGATCGAGCCGGAAACCGCCGCTACCCACCGGCCGCGGTGCGCGACGCCCGCCTCGCCCACCAGCTGCGCCGCGGCGGCTACCCGCTGGCTCGCATCGCGGCGGTTCTGGAGCAGGTCCGGCACGCGGGCGGGGTCGCGCCGCTGGAAGAAGCCTTGCGCACCTGGCGTTCCCGGCTCACCGCCCGGGCACACGCGATGCTGGACGGGGCGGCCCAGCTGTCGCGCTACCTCGCCGAGCGCCCGCCTGGCCAACTGCCGTGAGGGGAACCCTGACGGAATCTGATTCCCTCAGGGTGGCCCTCACGGACCGCGCGTCACTCCGGCAGCAACGGCCGCATGAACGTCCGCCGGTACCGGATCACGCACCCGCTCTCGTCCCGGATCCGGTCCGCCGCCACGAACTCCGGGTCCACTCCGAACAGTGTCCGGTACCGCTCGTACGCGGCAAGGCTTTCGAAGCTGAACAACGCCCGGGCCTCGTCGCTGGCCCCTTCCGCGGGCAGGAAATACCCGTGGTGCACCCCGCCCTCGCGCCGCACCAGCCGCATCCACTCGGCGGCGAACCGTTCGAAATCCGCGATCTTCTCCGGGTCGATCACGTAGTCGACAACGCAGGTGATCACGAACGACCCCAGACCCGCTCCGCCGTCGAAACGATCAGCTCCAGCTTCCGCAGCTGCTCGCTGGCGGTCAGGTTGTTTCCCTCCTCAGTGGACGAAAACCCGCACTGCGGCGACAAGCACAGCTGGTCGACGTCCACATAGCGCGACGCTTCCTCGATCCGCCGGACCAGCGCGTCCGGGTCTTCCAGCTCCGGCCGTTTGCTGGTCACGAGCCCGAGCACGACCCGCATTCCCTTCGGCACGAACCGCAACGGCTCGAAGCCGCCCGAGCGTTCGTCGTCGTACTCCAGGAAGAATCCGTCCACCGCCAGCTCGCCGAACAGCGCTTCGGCGACGAACTCGTAGCTCCCGGACGCCACCCACGACGAGCGGAAGTTGCCGCGGCACAGGTGCGTCGTCACGGTCAGGTCGTCCGGTTTCCCGGCGAGCGCGGCGTTGATCGTCGAGATGTTGCGCAGGTGCATGGTGTCCGGGTCGCTGCCCATGCGCGCGACGAGCTCGCGCTGTTTCGGGTCGTTGAGGTACGCCAGGCTGGTGTCGTCCAGCTGCAGATACGTGCAGCCGAGCGCGTTCATCGCACGCAGCTGCTCCGCGTACGCCGCGCTGAGGTCGGTGAAGAACTCGTCCAGCTCCGGGTACACGGTCTCGCTCACCGCCGCCCGGCCGCCGCGGTAATAGACCATGCTCGGCGACGGGATGGTCAGCTTCGGCGTGATGCCCGGGTCGGTGTGCGCCTTCAGGAACTCGAAGTGGTCGGCGAAAATCGGCTCGTCGAGCCGCACCTTGCCGTCGACCTGCAGGCCCGGCGGGCTGAACTCCAGGTCGCCTGCCAGATTGTGGAATTTCACGTGCAGCCGCTCGTCGCTGCGCGAGACGCCGCCGAGCGCGTAGATGAAGTCCATGTGCCAGGAGGACCGGCGGAACTCGCCGTCGGTCGCCGACTCGAGGCCAGCCGCCTTCTGCATCTTCACGACGTCGCGGATCGCGTCGTCCTCGACGGCTCGCAGCTGTTCGGCGGAGATCTCCCCCGCCGCGTGGTCGCGCCGCGCTTCGCGCAGCACCGCCGGCCGCAGCAGGCTCCCTACATGATCGGCACGGAACGGAGGTCGTGCAGTCATGTCTGGCATGGTCACACACAAACCGGCGGTATGTGCAGCCATAATCCGGCGGGACCACACAGAAGGAGCCGCTCATGACCAAAGCCGCGCACCCGGTCGACCGGGGCCTTCCCGCCGGACGGCTGCTCCTGCTCGGACTGCAGCACATGGCGATCATGTACACCGGCTGCATCGCCGTGCCGCTGGTCATCGGCAGCGCGCTGCACCTGGACAACGCGTCGATCGCGCTGCTGGTGAACGCCGACCTGTTCGTCGCCGGACTGGCCACTGTGGTCCAATCGGTCGGCATCGGGCGGCTGTTCGGCGTCCGCCTGCCGGTGGTCGCGGGCGCGACGTTCACCGTGGTCAACCCGATGATCCTGATCGCCGCGCAGTACGGCATCACCGCGGTGTACGGCGCGATGATCGCCTCCGGCGTCTTCGGCCTGCTGATCGCCCGCCCGTTCGCCGCGCTGATCCGGTTCTTCCCGCCGCTGGTGTCCGGGACGTTGCTGCTGGTCATCGGCATCTCGCTGCTCGGCCCCGGCACGGCGATGATCGGCGGGCACGACACCGGCGACCCGTCCTACGGCGATCCGGCGAACCTCGGGCTGGCGTTCGGCGTGATCGCGCTGGTGGTGCTGTTCACCCGGGTGCTGCGCGGATTCCTCGGCCAGATCGGTCCGCTGGTCGCGCTCATCGCCGGCGTGCTGATCGCGATCCCGCTCGGCCGCACGCACTTCTCCGGCGTCGGCGACGCGAGCTGGTTCGGGCTGGCCTCGCCGTTCCACTTCGGAGCGCCGACGTTCCCCGTCGCCGCGGTCGTGTCGATGTGCGTGGTGATGCTGGTGTCCTTCACCGAAACCACCGCCGACCTGATCGCCGTCGGCGAGATCACCGGCCGCCCGGTCACGCCGTCCGACCTCTCCCGCGGCCTGGCGACCGACGGACTGTCCGCGATCTTCGGCGGCTTCATGAACTCCTTCCCGGACACCGCGTTCGCGCAGAACGTCGGCTTGGTGCAGATGACCGGCGTGCGCAGCCGCTGGGTGGTCGCCACGACCGGCGGCATGCTCGTGGTGATGGGCCTGGTGCCGAAGATCGGCGCGTTCATCGCCGCGATCCCGGAACCGGTGGTCGGCGGCGTCGCGGTGGTGATGTTCGCGATGGTCGGGGTCGTCGGCGTGCAGACGCTCAAGAAGGTCGAGTTCTCCGGCAACCACAACGCTTTCGTGGTTTCCGTGGCACTCGGCGTCGGCCTGCTGCCCGCTTTTGGCCTCGACCGCTTCGGCAACTCGGTGTTCTTCCAGCACTTCCCCGCCTGGCTGCGCACGATCTGCGGCAGCCCGATCACCGTCGCCGCGGTGCTGGCCTTCGTGCTGAACCTGCTGTTCAACCACCTTGGCCGGAAGCGGGAGGAAGACCTGCTGCCGTAAGCAGCCGATCGGCGAGCCGCACGCCGATCCCCGGTTCGATCGGCCTGCTCAGCAACACCCGCAGGTACAGCGGCGCGAGCACGTAATCCAGCAGTTCCTGCAGGTCCAACGCGGGCTCGCCACGGGCAGCCGCCGCCGTCAACATCTGTTCCAGATCCTCGCCGCGCGACAGCAGGTGCTCGATCGGATCAGCGTTGGTCCCGATGAAGGTGATCAACGCCCGAACCAGCACCGCGCCGTCCGGATCAGCGAGCGCGCGCTCGACCGCCGTCGCCCACTGCTCGACGTCACCCCGCAGCGACCCGGTATCCGGCACCGGCGACGTAAGGCTCAACCGAGCGACCGCGGCGTCGAGCAGCACGCTCGCACAACTGCCCCAGCGACGGTAAACGCTGGTCGGATTCACTCCTGCCCGCTCGGCGATCTGCGGCACCCCCGCGGTCGTCTCCCCCTCCGCGAGCAGCTCAATCACCGCACGGTGCACCGCTTCGCGCACCCGCGCGCTTCGCCCGCCCGGCCGAGTCATCCGGCCATCCTAAAGCAAAGGGGCTGGCCTTAACGTCTGAAGTGTGCGTAACCTAAAGGCAAATCAATTGGCCTTAAGGAGCTCCGACATGGTCAGCAAGATCCCGCCCGCCGAACGCGAGGCCCTGCTAGCCGAACCGATCATCAGCGTCCTGAGCGTGACCGCGGAGCCCGGCCGCGCACCGCTGACCACCCCGATCTGGCACCAGTACACCCCCGGCGGCGAGGTCACTGTGCTCACCTCGCCCGGCGCCCGGAAGACAAAATTGATCGAAGCCGCCGGCCGCTTCGCCCTGTGCGTGCAAGACCCGAAGACCATCCGCTACGCGACCGCCGAAGGCCCCGTCACCGGCGTCCGCGCAGTCACGGAGGAAGACCGCCTAGAGATGGCGCGCCGATACCTGCCCGAGGAGGCGGCGCTCGCCTACGTCAAAGCCACTCCCGAACAGAGCCACAACGTCGTCATCTCCATGCGCCCGGAACGCTGGAACACCGCGGACTTCACCGACCTGACCGACAAACTCTCCTGACCCGCCCCCAGGGTCGGCTCCGTCCCGCTGCGCCGGAGCCGACCCTGGAACCCCTTGTCCCCCAACCTTTTCCCCGGTACCGCCGTTCGGCCGCACACCCCGATCATGCCCGGTTTCCCCAGTTGCCCCGGCCGTTCGGGCACTCCTTTCCTCGCCCTATTCGGCCCAGCAGCCAAAAGTCCCACCCCCTGCTTTCCGCCATTGCGCCGCTGTTCCAGCCCATGCCACCTTGTGCCGGAAAAGACCTTCGAACAGAAGAGGGCGCATGGACGGCACCACCCTCATTCTCAACGCCGCCGAACGGACCAAAGCGGCCGAACTTTTGGCCAGGTTCACCGACAGCTACGAAAATTCACTAACCAGTCGCCCGATCGCCCCTGACGCGGACCGGGAAACCCTGACCAAACTGCTAGCCGAACCGTTCCCGGAAGAAGGCCTTGGCGTAGAAGCATTCTTCGCCGACGTAGTAGACCGGATCGTGCCCTACACCACCACGATCGCACACCCACGCTTCCTCGCCTATGTCCAAGGCCCGCCAAACGGCATCAGCCCCTACGCCGAAGCGATCGCCGCAGTACTGAACCAGAACTGCAACCTGTGGCAGATTTCCCCGGCTGCCAACGTAATCGAACGCTCCGTCATGGACTGGCTCACCGGCCTCTTCGCCCTAGGCCCTTCCTCCGGCGGCCTCCTCACCAACGGCGGTTCCGGAGCCACGAAGGACGCGATCACCGCCGCCATCGCCGACCGCAGACCAGACTTCCGCGAACGCGGCCTGCAGGAAACCCGCGCCCCGCTAGTGCTTTACACCTCCGACGAAGCACACCGCAGCGTTGTCAAAGCCGCCACCCTGCTAGGAATCGGCCTGGCCAACGTCCGCACAATCCCGACCGACGACCATTTCCAACTCCGCGTCGACCTGCTGACCAAAGCAATCGCCGACGATCGGGCAGCCGGAAAAGAACCGTTCTGCGTCGTAGCCACCGCAGGCACAGTAACTACTGGCTCGATCGACCCCATCGGCCCCATCGCCGACCTCTGCGAAAAAGAAAACCTCTGGCTACACGTAGACGGCGCTTACGGTGCCCTGTTCATCCTGGCCGATTCAACCCGCGAGGCGCTAGCCCCGTTGTCCCGAGCAGACTCCATCACCCTGGACCCGCACAAGCTGCTCTTCGCCCCATTGGAAGCAGGAGCCCTGCTAGTCAAGGACATGGCGAAACTACGCGCAGCCTTCGCCTTCTCCTCAACGTCGTCGTACCTCACCGCAATCGACGACGCCCACCTACTCGACTACATGGACCACGGCCCGCAACTTTCCCGCAGCTTCAAGGCTTTGAAGGTCTGGGCCGCACTCCGCACCTTCGGCGCAGGAGCCTTCCGAACGACCACCGAACGCTGCCTGTCCCTAGCCACCCGACTCGGTTCGCACATCGCCGCGAACCCCGGCTTGGACTTGATGAACCCGGTGACGCTCACCGCAGTCTGCATCCGAATGCCCGGCCGCAACGCCGAAGCACACGCAGAACTCCTCACGAGACTCCACGAAGAAGGCACCGCAATGCTAGGCCCAGCAAGGATTCGCGGCCAAGCCTGCATCCGCGCCTGCATCACGAACCACCGCACCACCGAAACCGACATCGACCTGCTAGCCAGCCGCCTAACCACCCTGGCCACCCACTGACCCCGTCGTTCCGTGAGGGCCACCTTCAGGGACTCTGATTCCCTCAGGGTTCCCCTCACGACCCTCGACAGTCCGTGAGGGACCCCTTCACGGAACCAGATTCCCTCAAGGAGCCCTTCACAGCCCGCCCCATCTCCGCGATGCACCCAACGCAAGCATTCGGTGCACCCCACGCACCCAATGCGGCGTTCGGTGCGTCGCATGCACCCAACGCCACATTGGGGCGCAAGCCCCACCCACCAACCGCCGCCGCTGCACCCAACGATCGAGGCACCCAGCCCCTCCCCCAACCCCGATACGAAGCCTCCCTGCGGTTCGGGGGTGCTTGTCAAGGCATCTTTCCCGCCTTGACAAGCACTCCCGAACCGTCAGCACAATCAAGCTTCGGGGTGCCCCACGCAGCCCAACGCCTGCAATGTCGCCGCCAGGCGACGAGCCCCCGGGGACTCACCCCACATGCACCAACGGCCTCCGCTGCGGATCCGGCTCCGCCCGACGCAACACCTCCCGAGTAACCGGAGGCACATCCCCATCCCCAAAAAACAAATACCGCCCCAAGAACTTGAACGGATTCCCCTCCGTCCAAGCAAAGTAAATATGCGGCCGCTCCCCAGTCTCATCCCGCACATGCAGCAAAACCGCCGCAATAGCATTAGCAATAGACGGGCTCTTCATCCGCAAAATCCGATACCCGGCCCGCTTCTCCCCATGCACCCGCAAGGTAGTCTCAAAATCCGAAGCATCCGAGATAGTAACCTCAAGAAAGAACAACGCACTATCCCGAGGAATATGATTGTCCTCCCGCGCCTCCCGCTCCTTCTCCCGATACTCCGCCTCATCCCGGGCATCCGGCTCATTAGCAATAATCCGAACCGCCCCAGACCGCACCGCCTTGTCCACGATCCGCTGCGCGGCCGCGTCGAACTCGACCTTCTCGACCCGCAGCTCCAACGACCGCGTAGCCCGGGAGATCAACGAGGTCACCACGATCGCCCCGATGAAGAACCCGGCGATCTTCACCCCTTCCGGCCGCTCCACGATATTGGCGATCGTCGTGTACAGAAACACCACAGTGATCACCAGATAAGCCCAGTACGCCCGCTGCTTGAGCCGTCGCGCAGACAACGTGACCGCGACCGAAGCCGATGAAATCAACACCAGCACCCCAGTCGCATACGCCCCGCCCTGGGCCTCCACGTCAGCGTCGAAGATCAAGGTGATCACAAACGCGATCACCGAAACCACAATCACCAACGGCCGGGTAGCCCGAGCCCAGTCCGGAGCCATCCCGTACCGCGGCAGATACCGGGGCACGATGTTCAGCAACCCAGCCATCGCCGAAGCCCCGGCGAACCACAGAATCGCGATGGTGCTGACGTCGTACACCGTGCCGAAGCCGTCACCGAGGTAACTGTGCGCCAGATATGCCAGCGCACGCCCGTTGGCCTTGCCCCCAGCCTGAAACTCCTGCTGCGGAATCAGCACCGCGGTAGCAAAACTGGAGGTGATCAAGAACGCACTCATGATCAACGCCGCGGTAAGCAGCAACCGCCGGGTGTTCCGGATCCTCCCGACGGGGTCCGCCTCCGTGTCGCCGCTGGATCCCCGGACGAGCGGCATCACCGAGACCCCGGTCTCGAACCCGGACAGCCCCAGCGCGAGCTTCGGAAACACCACTAGCGCGACCCCGACCATCAGCCAAGGATTGGGATGCTCGCTGACCAGCAGATTCTGCCAGTCCACAATCAGCTGCGGCGCCCCGAAAACATGCGCCAGCGCGACAACCACCACCACGACGTTCAGCGCGAGATAAACCCCGACCAGAACGACCGCGACGCCAATCGCCTCAGCGAACCCCTTGAGAAACACCGCCCCGAGCAACGCGATGAGCACCAGCGTGATCCAAACCTGCCCGCCATGCAGCGCGGCCGGAACAAACGGATTCTCAATAACATGCGCAGTAGCATCAGCCGCGGACAACGTCACCGTAATGACGAAGTCAGTAGCCGCAAACCCAAGCAGCGCAAGCACTAACAGCTTGCCACCCCACCGCGACAGCAGCTTCTCCAGCATCGCGATCGACCCCTGGCCGTGCGGACTCTCCCGCGCGACCCGCCGATAGATCGGCAGCGCCCCGGCAAGAGTGAGCACCACCAGCACCACAGTGGCCAACGGCGACAGCACGCCAGCGGCGAGCGCGGCGATGCCCGGCTGATATCCGAGCGTGGAGAAGTAGTCGACGCCGGTGAGGCACATGACCTTCCACCACGGCTGTTCGGCTTTTTTGGTCTCCCGCTTGCCACCGGTCATCTGCTGGGCGCGCTTGTGCTCGCCTTCGAGGAGCCAGGCGCGCAGCTTTGTATTCGGCACGCGGCCGATCATGCCGGTTTCCGCCCCGCCGCGCGGACCGCGCTCAGCGGACGCTCAGGGTTTCACCGGACAAATAAGTCAGAGACAAATAATGTTCAGGACGCACGGTGGCTCGTGGCTGCTCGGCGAAGACGGCTGGCTCGAGCTCGACGGACCCGTCGGGCTCGACGACGGATGCGGCGGCGCGGTCGGACCGGTGGTCTCCGGCCGTTCGCTCGACGCCGGATGCGACGGAACGGAATCAGCCGAGTGAGCAGGCGTGCTGTGCTCGCCGAGCGGATTGACGTTCACCTTGCTCGAAGGAGCGTCCCCGACGCCGACCGTGCCCCCTTCGGTTTCCTCGCCGGTGGGCGTCGGCGGGTTGGTCTCGTCGACGCCGCCAGCGCCGCCGGTGCGATCGGGCATCTCGACCACGCGCATCTCGGTGATCCGGGAGGCCCCGTCGCTCGCCGTGGTCCCGTAAGAGACGAGCATGGCCGCCGCCCCGCAGCCGACGATCACCGCGAGCATCACCGAAACCATGCGCCACCGGGACCGGGACGGCGGCGGCATCCGTCGTTCGTGTCCTTCGCGCACCAACAGCTCGGCGACCGAAACCTCGTCGTTCACCAGCGAGACCTTTCACCAGGAGTGGCCTATTCCTACCGGATGAGCCCACCGAACGGGTGACAAAGGGCGAAACCTTCTACCCTGAGTGCTCACTCTAGCGGGTGTGAATCACAGCGCATTCACAGCTGCTCTTGGCCAAAATCCCAGCATGCCCAGCCACTCTGGACGCATGTCGCTGCGCGAACCGGACCCGGTGCCCCGCCCGGCGCGCAGTGCTGCCACCACGGGAACTCCCCGGAAGTGGCGGTCCTTGACGTGGCTGCGCGGGCGGACTCCGGCCGCTGTCCCGCCCGCCGGGACCACCGACGTCCTCGAACCGGCCGGGACCGCGGCCACGACCCGGGCAGGCGGAACCCAGTTGGCCGACCTCATCGGATCCCCTCGGCCGACGGCGACGGCCGTGCTGCCGGACAGCGATCCGCTCGACCTCGTCCAGCCCGCCCCCAGGCTTCCCTTCCTGGCGATCCCCGCGGCCTGGCGGCCGAAACGAGCCTGGCTGAACCTCGTCCCCAGCCCGCGGTCCACGCCGTTCACCTTCGGCTACCTCGTTCTCCTCCTCGGCACCTCGCTGCTCCTCCGGTTCGGCAGCTCCAAGCTCACCGGCAAACTCCTCGCCGCATCGAGCACCGACGCGCACAACATGGCGCGCCACCCCTTTACCGCACTCCTGACCAGCGCGTTCTGGATCGCCGACGGCGGCTGGCTGCCGTACGCGGTGATCTTCGCGATCGCGGTCGCCCCGTTCGAACGGCGGTTCGGCGGGCTCCGGACGGCTCTCGTCTTCTTCAGCGGGCACGTGCTCGCCACGATCGCCACCGAACTTCCGGTCATGGCCCTGATCCACAGCGACGTCCTGCCGCACTCCGCGGGCCGCTGGCTCGACATCGGGGTCAGCTACGGCTTCCTCACCACCGCCGGCGTGCTCGTCGCATTGCTGCGCGGGCGGGCCAGGATCGCCGGGATCGTGGCCCTTGAGCTATTCGTTATCAGCGTCTATGTGACCGACGATCCGGCCAGTCTCGCGTCCGTCGTGACCGTCCTCGGACATGCCTGTGCGGCCCACTTCGGCCTGCTCGTGTGGGGTCCGCGACTGCGCAGCGTGCCCCGCGTCGCCCGATAGCACCCGTCGTCGGCGTCCAGACGAGTGATGCAAGCGGCTCCCCGTGCGGATATACACAGGCTTCACTCGGTGGTGTAATCGACGGGCCATACGCCGACAAGGGGGATCGGAAGCACCATGGAGGCTGACGCCCTGGCCGGTGAACCGGGTGGAATCACCCGGCGCGCCCAGCTCGCGGGCCTGCGGCCGGACGCAGGCGCGGGGGTCCTGTTCTCCCTGCATGCCTCCGAACCGGCGACCCTCACCTGGCTGCCCGGTCTCGACGCCGTCCTCGGCCTCCCCGGCGCGACCGGCAAGGAGCTGTGCGACCGGCTCACCGAGCTGCTGCGCCCGCTCACCGCGAACCTCCGCCGCACCCCGCCCGGCCGCGATTTCGAACTCGAACAGCCACAGGACGGCGCCGACGGGACCCCTCGCCGCATCCGGCTGCGCGCCCGGACCGTCGGCGAACAGGACCACACGACCGGCCTGCTCGGCGTCGCCTCGGCGGTCGCGGAAACCGAGCCGGACAAGTCCGATCTCGCGGAGCTGTCCGACCGCTACCAGCTGCTGATGGAACAGAGTCCGGACGCGATCTGCGTGCATTCGGGCGGCGTCGTCACCTACGCCAATCAGGCCGCGCTCGACCTGTTCGAGGCACGGGCGGCACACGAGGTCGTCAGCCAGGAGTTCGGGGATTTCGTGGCCGCCGAATCCGCGCAGCTGCTTGAGGATCCCAGCGCGGAACCGCGTGAAGCGGTGCTGAAACGGTTGGACGGGAGCAAATTCGTGGCGGAAACCGTGTCAGTACGCACCAGCGACTCGAACCCGCCGTCGTTCCAAGTGGTGATCCGCGACAGCACCGTCAAGCACGCCGCCGCGGCCGCCGTGCGCGCGCAAGAAGCGCTGGTCACGCACGTCAGCGACGCCATCGTCACGATCACCGCCGAAGGCATCGTCACCGGCTGGAACCCGGCCGCGGAGACCGTCTACGGCTGGCCCGCCCCGGAAGCGCTCGGCCGACGGGTGCACGAGGTGCTCGGCATCGACCCGAACCCGGCCGCGATCCGCGACGGCGTCGCCGCGCAGACCCACCGCGGCCGGGACGGCTCACCTCGGCAGGTCCGGGTCTCCGCGACCGAGACCGTCGACGGCTTCCTCCTGGTCTGCACCGACGAAACCGCACGTCGACGCGTCGAACAGCACTACGCGACGGTCGTCGCCGCGCTCGACGAGGGCGTGCTGGTGATCGGCCCGACCGGACTGATCCAGTCGGCGAACCCGTCCGCCTGCCGCATCCTCGGCGTGCCGGAGACGCAGCTGCTCGGCGTGCCGTGCACGACGCTCGTGCTGTTCGACGAGGACGGCAACCGGATCCCGGACGACGATCTGCCGTCCATGCACACGCGCCGTACCGGAAGCACGCACAACGGCCTGGTCGTGCGCCTGCGCCGGCCCGACGGCCGCGACGTGTGGGTGTCGCTGACCTCCCGGTTGCTCGACTCGGACGATCCGAACGGCGTCACGGTGGTCACGTCCTTCACCGACATCACCGAACGGCGCGCGATCAGCGCCCGGCTGGCCCACGAGGCGACCCACGACCCGCTGACCCGGCTCGCCAACCGCACCCTGGTGCTGGACCGGCTCGACCGCCGCGACGGCGCCGAGGCGGCCGCCGTGCTGTTCCTCGACCTCGACAAGTTCAAGCTGATCAACGATTCCCTCGGCCACCCGGTCGGCGACCAGGTGCTGCGCATCGCCGGCGAACGCCTGCGCCGGGCCACCGGTCCCGACGACGTCGTCGGCAGGCTGGGCGGCGACGAGTTCGTGGTCGTCACGTCCGCGACGACCGGCCAGGCGCAGGTCGGCGTCTTCGCCGCGCACCTGCGTTCCGTGCTGGCGGAGCCGGTTTCGGTGCACGGCAGGCAGCTGCACCTCGACGCGAGCATGGGCATCGTGCTCGTCGAACCGGACGACCGCCGCAGCGCGGAGGACTTGCTGCGCGACGCGGATGTCGCGATGTACCAAGCGAAATCCCGCGGCCGTGGCCGGTTCGAATTCTTCGACGTCGCTTTGCGCGAACGCATGCAGCGCCGATTGCGGATGGAACAAGACCTCCGCGACGCCGTCCACAGTGGACAGCTGTGGCCCGCTTACCAGCCGGTGGTCGACCTGCGCACCGGCGAAATGGTCGGCGTCGAAGCGTTGCTGCGTTGGACCCATCCGAAACACGGCGCGATCTCGCCCGCGGAATTCATCCCGCTGGCCGAGGAAAGCGAACTCATCAACGTGCTGGGCAAGTACGTCCTGCGCGACACGACGCGCGAACTGGCCGCCCTGCGCACCGGCCGGGGCCTCGACCTCAGCCTGAAAGTGAACCTCTCCGTCCGGCAACTGGACGACCCGCACCTGGTCCCGGCGGTCCGCGACGCACTCGCCACCACCGGCCTGCCGCCCGGCTCATTGACGCTAGAAGTCACCGAAAGCGCCCTCATGCGCGATACGTCGGCGGCCGCGGAAGTGTTGTCCGCCTTGCGTTCTCTCGGGGTTTTGCTCGCCATCGACGACTTCGGCACTGGCTATTCTTCGCTGGCCCAGCTGCGTCGCCTGACGCTGGACACCCTCAAAATCGACCGCTCGTTCATCACCGGAATCGCCGACTCCCGCGACGCGGCCGCGATCGTCACGAGCATCATCGCGATGGCGCACGCGGTGGATCTGACGGTGGTCGCGGAAGGCGTCGAGACTGCGGAAGAGCTGGCGCTGCTACGAGAACTCGGCTGCGACCAGGCCCAGGGCTACCACCTCGGCCGGCCGCTTGCTGCCGCGGAACTGTTTCAGTAAGTCTCGAGCAGTGCCGCCAGCTCGTCGTCGGTGAGGAAGACGTCCAGGTCCTCCAACGTCTTGCCGAGATCGACCGGTTCGATCGTGCGCGTCTCGACCGTGCCGTCCGGATGGCTCTCCTGGTATTCGCGGCCGAGCAGCCGACGGAACCGTCCCGGCTCAAGCCGCATCACCACGATGCGTCCGGTGAACGGCGACTTCGGATGTGTGGACGTGTAGTGGTGGAACACCTGGTAATCGATCGGACGACTGCTTACCAGCGGGAGCACCTCGTGCAGGTCTTCCCAGCCGTCGCCGTCCTGCTTCTGCAGCACCCACCAGCCGTCGCGCAGCGTCATCCGGTGCGTCCACCCGGCCTGGTCCACTTCGGCCCCGTCGGTCAGCGGCATCGGCAGCAGGATCCCCGCGCCGAACCCGACGTCCACCAGAAACTGTTGCCCCTCAACAGTAATCACCAGCGTCATGTGGGTGTACGGCCCGCTCTTCCGCGGCTGCACCCGCGCTACCGTGCGATGCACCTCGTACCCGAGCTGCTCGGCGACGGCCGCGAAAAGCCCGGCCTGCTCATAGCAATACCCGCCCCGGCGGCGTCCGACGAGCTTCTCGCTGACGACGTCCAGCTCGATCCCGCGGTGTCGCCCAATCACCACGTCGACATTCTCGAACGGGATCGCCCGGACGTGCGCCTGCGCCAACCGCCCCAGCGCCGCTGCGGACGGCTTCTCCCGCCGCTGCCCCACGCGCGCGAGGTAAGCGTCGACGTCCGCTGCTTCGATGTTCCATTCCCCGGTCATACGGCCAGTCTGCAACCTCCAGCTAGCTCTAGGTCAACAGTCACCCAGGGTCACAACGGTTGTGACTGGCACCACTCTCTGGTGTGATGTACCCCGCGATGCCTACCAGTCAGTAGCACACGTCCGAGTGAGTGCTGGCCTTCTCGAAGGGAGCCCGATGAAGACCCCTCGACCACTGGCCCGGGCCAGTGCGGTGACGGCCCTGGCGACCGCCGCCGCGTTGCTGCCCGCGACCGCGTGGGCCGCGGCCCCGACCTGGGCCCCGGCGGACACCGCCGCCGTGCACCCCGGGGTGCAGACGCACACCAACGGGGCGCAATGCACCTCGAACTTCGTGTACAGCAACGGAACGGACGTCTTCCTCGGACAAGCCGCGCACTGCTCCGGCACCGGCGGCTCGACCGAAACGAACGGCTGCTCCGCCGGTTCGCTCCCGATCGGCACTCCCGTCTCGATCACCGGGGCGAGCAAGCCGGGGACGCTCGTCTACAACTCGTGGCTGACCATGCAGTCCCGCCACGAAGCGGACGCGAACACCTGCCAGTACAACGATCTCGCGCTGGTGAAGGTCGACCCGGCGGACGTGTCGAAGGTGAACCCCAGCCTCCCGTTCTGGGGCGGCCCGACCGGCGTGAACACCACCGGCACAAAGCAACTCGGCACGGTGCTGAGCTACGGCAACTCCGAACTCCGCGGCGGAATCACCCAACTGTCCCCCAAGCAGGGCACCAGTCTGGGTGACACCGGCGGCGGCTGGAGCCACACAGTACTGACGGTGACCCCTGGTATCCCCGGTGATTCGGGTAGCGGATTCCTCGACCGGACCGGGAACGCACTCGGGGTGCTGAGCACGCTGAACCTGGCACCCCAGCCGGGGACGAACGGCGTCGGCGACCTTTCGCGTGAGCTGGCGTACGCGAGTGCTCATGGTGGGCTCGGGACTGTGGAACTGGTACCGGGGACGGCCAAGTTCCGCGGGCCGTTGATCTAGCGTTTGCGCTAGCTTCGAGCTGAGGTACCTGGCGTGCCCGGCACGGTTCAGATCGTGCCGGGCACGACCACGTTCCGAGGCTCGCGATCGATCAGGCCCACACTGCGCTCGGCACAGTGCGACCCGTGCCGGGCACGGCTAGTACCGCGGCTCGCTGATCCAGCAATCGCGAACGCTGGCGATCGCCCAACACCTCAGTCCCCCACCGCGACCGCGTACAAGTACCAAGTCGAGTGCGGCAACCACTGTTCATCCCACCGCCAGTCGTCGTCCTTTCCGGTGACCACGTAGCCGCGGTCCCACGCTATTCCGCTGCCGTCCTCGTTCAAGCCGGTGATGCCGTTGACAATCCCGCCCGCCGTCGGCAGGAACTGCCACGACCCGAGCCAGCTGTACTGCGGGTTGTCGCGGCCGCTGCCGTCGAGCATGCACACGCCGTACGGGTTGCTGCCGCAGATCCAGTTCAGCTGGTCCGCCGCATACGACCGCAACCGGCCCGCGAACTCGCCCGAAAACCGTTGCGCGGCAAGCCGAGCCGCGGTCGCCAGCGAAGCGATCCGCGCGTTCTCACCCTGCCACCACTGGTCTTTCACGCGCGGCGTGACGTTGTGCGGGAAGAAAAATGAGCTGTACCTCTTACCCTCTCCATCTTGCACAAGATTCCGCGCATACCCAAATGGGTTAGGCACCTCGGAAGTCACCGCGAGCTCGAACTCCAGCGACCGCCGCACCACCTTCAGCACCTCGGAAACCGTTGGCGCGTCGGCGATCTCGGCGTACGCGAGCAGGCTGAGCACCGGCAGCCCAGCGTCCGAGGGATGGAAGTACGGCCGGTCGCCGTCGTCCGCGCGCCAGTAGTCCCGGTAGGACTTCCAGGAAACCAAGCGCTGCAACAGATTATGCGCCCGCCGGTCCGCCGCCTCGCGGTATACTGGCTTCTTGGTCACCTGATACAACTCGACCGCCGCCAGTAACGCGCCGTAGTCGTCCTGGATGTTTTCCTTGCCGTCATTGGTCATTTCGACGTTGTGGTGCTCCAGGAAGTCGAACGCCGCTTCCGCTGTCGCCAGATACTCCTCGTGGGAGTAGTCGCCCGACGCGTCCAGCGTGGTCGCCGCGGCCAGCGCCGCGATCGCGACCCCGCCGCCTTCGCGGTAGTTCACCTGAACGGGCTCGCCGTCGTCGTTCGCCAGGACGAACCGCAGCTTCGGGTCTTTCGGCGGCCCAGGCTGGATGACCGACGTGACGAACGTGCCGTCCGCGAGCTTCACCCGACGCAGATAGTCCGCGCCGAACAGCGCTTCGTCGGCGAGCCAGGTTCGCAATTGGGTGAAGTTGGTGTCGCCGCGCGCAGTGAGCCGCTGGTACGCCTTGGCCAGTACCCAGGCGGTGAGCGGGATCTGCAGAGTGTTGAAGTAGCTGCGGTCCGAGAGCTGCGTGAAGTGCTTGCCGAAGTCGCCGGTCGCGTCGTACCAGCCGCCGTGCGCGTCCATGACCTGCGTGCCCTTGGAGCCGATCGGCGCTGCGCGGTCCTGGCGATCGAACCGGTCCGAGCTCCGGGTGCCCTTGAAGTAGTGCACGACGTGGGAGAGCGTGTAGCGCTCAAGCACCAGCTGATCGATGCGGAACGGCTGCGACCGCCCGTCCGCGGCGAGCAGGACGTACTCGCCTTCGGTCTTCAGCGCGGAAAAGTCCACGGTCCAGTAATGCCGGTCGTCCCACCCCGGAACCTGAGCCGCCGGCCGCGGGCTCCCGGTGAAGACGACCTTCCCGGTGGCGACGTCGACGACGGTAAACCTCGGAATCGCCCGCGGCGACCCGGCCGCGAGCACCGCCCGCTTGGGCGCACCGGGCGCGTAACCGACGTTGTTCGCGTAAACCGCCACCCCGGCCTGCGCCTCGACGGCCACGGCCTCAGCTCCCAACGGAGTCATCGCCCCCACTGCCCCGACCCCCACCGCCGCCGACCCGGCAAGAAAACTGCGACGCCCCACATCTCCCGGCATTCTCGACCTCCAAGTGGTCCAGACCTCTGAGATGTTATTGAGGCTAAGTAGCGATCCGGAGGTTTGGCAAGACTGCTTCCGAATGGCAAATCCGGGCAAGTCGGCGGAAGCGGAACCATGGTCGGCGCGGCAGCCACTCAGTGAATACCGCCTCGACGGCACGACATCACAGCCATCAAGCTTGAGCCCCGCACTGCGGGCGGTCCGGACTCCCCGACGGCAGCAAGGAAGCGTCGCGCGGCAGCGGCTCTCCTGGACGGCCCCGCGGAACCACAGCCAAGACGGCCGGAAAAACGAAACAGCCCCCATCCGGGTGGATGAGGGCTTCTTTCGCAGGTAACGGTGTGGCCAGGGCCGGGGTCGAACCGGCGACCTTCCGCTTTTCAGGCGGACGCTCGTACCAACTGAGCTACCTGGCCGGGAACGCCGGCTAGGAGCCGAACGATCTTGCGACCCTGACGGGACTCGAACCCGCGACCTTCGCCGTGACAGGGCGACGCGCTAACCAACTGCGCCACAGGGCCTTACTGGTACTGCGTACTCCCAACGGGATTCGAACCCGCGTTGCCGCCTTGAAAGGGCGGAGTCCTAGGCCACTGAACGATGGGAGCCCGGTCGGTTTCGGTGTACCGACCGGCCGCGCTCTCAGGTGTTCCCCTGGGAGCGATTACAAGCATAGGGCACGTTCCAAGGGGTTTGCACCGGGGGTTCCTTAAGCGGTCAGCGAGCCTCCGACCTGCGACAACGTCCACGCCGACGCCCTGACCGCACCGTGCGACGCCGATCGGCCCGTCCGAACCCGCTCCGGACGATCGGTGTGCGCCACGCCACTCTACGCCGGACGCCGGCCCGCAGGCCGAGATCAAGCCGCGCTTCCCGGCCATCGAGACACGAGTTCGCGCCAAGACCGGCGAACACGACCAGCCCGCCCGCACACCGACGGCCGGGTCAGCGCTGCACGGGCGCCTGACCGTCGTCACCCGGACTCAGCCCGAGCATCTCCAGCAATTGCACGCAGTCCTCCACGTCCAGCGCGCCGGCCGCGACAGCGAGCCGGGCTCGGCGGACCTGGTCGTCGGAGACCCGTTGCCCTTCCGATGGCCCGCGCTGCGCCGGCACGCCGCCGGACAGTGACGTGCTTCCCCCGTCGGCACCTTCGTACCGAAGGAGGAACTGACGAACTTCGATTGATCCGCTCATGGCCCCTCCATGCGGTTCGCAACAACTGGCCGCGAGGCTAACCAGCGACGAGCGGCACCGGCAGCCCCCCGGAGAGTGAACCTGCGAACACTCTCCGAAGCTTCCCTGGTAAAGCATTCCAAGATCGCGCAGAACGATTTCTCCCGGCTTCCCCTCGCCGATCCCCGGAACTCGTGCAACAATCGGTGTTGCTGACACACCCCCGGTCAGCGCCTGTGGAGATCCCCTCCGACCCCCGCGTTCCTCCCCCTGGCGCGGGGGTCTCTCCATTTCTGCACACCGGTGCTGACCTGCGGATCTACTCTCCGTACCCCTGATCAACAGACAGTCGCGAAATGCGTTTACCGACTGGGCTGAACAGGTGATCAAATTGGGCTGGCCGAGCACGGAAATGCGTGTGTCGTGGCTCACAGTGGTTTCTTTGCCGAGACCCAACCGTTATCGTGACCGCGTGCCTCTTCCCTCCCTCGGCCGCCTCAGCAGCCGCACGAATCTCAAAGCCGTCTCGAGCGGGCGGCACCGCAATGCCGCCAAGGTCGCCGGCGACGAAGTCGTCGAGGACAAGGAGCTCACCAGCTACCTCGCCGCGCTCGCCCCGGACTCCGACCCGGAGAGCACCGGAACCGGCAGCCGCTTCGGCGACGCGCAGGTCTACCAGCTGCGCATGAACCTCATCGCCAGCCAGCAGCTCAAGGACATCGCCGTCGCCAGGAACCTGACCCCGCAGGCCCTGGCGCAGGAATGGATCCTGGAGCGCCTCTCGTGGGAGGGCCAGGCCGCCTCCGCCCAGGAGCGCCGCCACTCCGACGCCATGACCGACGAGTTCCACTTCCCGGCGGAGACCTTCGAACAGCCCCTCGTCGGACGCTGATCCCCGCCCCCTGAACGAAAACCCCCGGCTTCCCCCGACGGCCGGGGGTTTTCCCTTTTCCGGGGTCGCCGAGCGGCCGGGGTCCCGGTGAGTGGGACGCTTCCCGGATTCGCCTGGGGATGTCTTGGCTGTGGCGCGAAACGGACGTCCTGGCTGATAGTTCGCCGCGGGCTGGGGCACGGCTCGCGAGCAGGCCCACAGCGAGGGGCGCCGGGCAGCGGCGCGACCCGACGGCGTGGCGCAACGGCAGTCCGGCAGCGCGGCGCGACGGAGACGTGACGTGCGGGCACCCGGCCTGGCAGCGGTGTGGCAGGGCATCGCGGCGGCGGGGCTGGGCATGACGGCGGCGCACTGGGCAAGGCGCGTATCAGATCGCTCCATGGCGAGACCCGCGATCACCGCCAACGGCGAGGCCCCGGCAGCCCGCTCCGGCCTCCAGCTCGGGGCAGCTGGCTCCCTTGCCTCAACTCGGGCAGCCGACTCACACAGCCAACTCGGGCAGCCGAATCCGGCGAACCACCTCCACCCGCAAACTCCGGCAGCCAACTCACGCAAGCAACCCCGACCGCCAGTTCGTGCAGCCGACTTGGCCAGCCGATTCGCGCCGCCTATCCCGGCACCGGCCGCCAACGCCTGCGACCAACCCTGACGCCCGGTGCCCGGCCGCCGACTCACGCAGCCAACTCGGGCAGCCGACTCCGGCGAACCAACTCCACCCGCAAACTCCGGCAGCCGACTCACGCAGCCGACTCCGGCTCAGACGACCGACCACAGGCCCCTCGACCAAGCCGCCAAACCCGGCAATCAGCCCAAGCCTCCGGCCTTCACCGCCCCACGGCCACCCGATCGAGTCAACTCGGCCGCACCCACTCACAGTCGGGGCAACCAACCGATCCGGCGTCGCCCATCCGTGCCCGGCCCCGCCGACATCCGCCCGCACCAACCCCGCCGAACCAGGCCTCGGCCGTGCTCCCCAGACCCCAGCCGAACCGACCCCAGCCGCACTCCCCCGAACCCCGGCAGCCCGCCGACTGCCCGAATCCGATCAACCTGTGGCGCACCCCACGAGCCACCCCGACCGGCGCTCAACCCAAGACCCCAACCCGCGACCACCGAACCGCCGCCCCATCAACAACCCAGGATCAACCGCGATAACCGTCGCCCCAAACATTCCCCACAACGGAACTCGCAATGAAAAAGGGCCCCGACGGGAAATCCCGTCGGGGCCCTTCTTTCAGGCCTGAGAAAACGCGCGGGCCTGACTCAGATCGCGCGGACCTTCTGGGCCTGCGGGCCCTTCTGCCCCTGGCCGACCTCGAACTCCACTCGCTGGTTCTCCTCGAGGGTGCGGAAGCCGCGTCCCTCGATCTCCGAGTAGTGCACGAAAACGTCGCCTTCGCCGCCGTCCTGCGCGATGAAGCCGAAGCCCTTCTCCGCGTTGAACCACTTCACAGTGCCTTGCGCCACCGCTGTACTCCTCGTAACAGATCCGCTTCGAATGCCACCGAAGCGGCACCCAGGCCGTCCCGGGCGGTTCCAACGAGACGAGCGAAGAGCTTTTCGGCCCCACGGCTCGCGTCAGAAGTTCCGCGAGTGTGAAGCCACGAACACGCAAAACGACGGCCTGGTCAGCAGCCTACCGGGATCTCACCAAATCTGAACCCCGTTGATCGCAAGGATCGGTTCCATCGTGCGCGCATCACCGGAACGTCGTATCGCCGCCTACGCACCGCTGTCGGACCCCGCGGCTACTCTGATCCAGTACACCCAGCGCAGTTCGGTGATGCACAGTGCGCGGTCGGTCGAGCCGCCTCCGTAATGGTCACTCGGTGCAGTGTGATGCTGGTCACCCCTTTTCCGGTGAACGTGAAGGCATCTCGGGACGTCTGGGTGTTCGGGGTACCAAGGGGAGATTGGGGATCGGTGTGACAATCCGACACTTCGCACGCCGCCGGGCCGGCGTCGCGGTGCTGGGCTTGGTCGCCGCGCTCACGCTCGGGGCGTGCAGCGGCGGCGGGTCGAGCGTGAACGCGGGCGGGACCGCGGGCGGCGGGCCTACCGAGGCGCCGACCACGCCGGTGAAAGCGGCGGCCGTGGCGCTTACGCCCGCTTCTGGGGCAGGGGACGTGGCACCAGGCGCACCGGCGAAGGTGACCGTCGCCAACGGCACCATCGGGGCTGTCACGCTCACGAACGCCGACGGCAAACAGGTGCAGGGGCAACCGTCTCCGGACAAGAAGAGCTGGAGCAGCACCGAAGACCTCGGCTACGGCAAGACCTACACCTGGTCCGGCCAGGCCACCGGCGAGGACGGCAAGCAGGTCCAGATCAACGGCTCGTTCACCACGGTCAAACCGCGCCGCCAGATGCAGGGCAGCTTGAACGTCGGCGACGGGCAGACCTACGGCATCGCGATGCCGATCGCGCTCACGTTCCCGAGCCCGGTCAAGGACAAGGCCTCCGTCGAGCGCGCGCTGTCGGTGGAAACCACGCCGAAGACCGAGGGGTCGTGG
Organism: Amycolatopsis sp. NPDC004079; assembly: GCF_040610415.1. Taxonomy (NCBI): domain Bacteria; kingdom Bacillati; phylum Actinomycetota; class Actinomycetes; order Pseudonocardiales; family Pseudonocardiaceae; genus Amycolatopsis; species Amycolatopsis sp. NPDC004079. Next base: position 44,178 of record NZ_JBEXMH010000009.1, read on the forward strand.
GCCTGGCTCGAAGGCGACACTTCGGTGCACTGGCGGCCGAAGGAGTACTTCAAGCCGAACACGAAGGTCGTCGTCTCGGCCAACATCTACGGCGTTTCGATGGGCGACGGCGTCTACGGCAAGCAGGACGTCTCGGCGAGCTTCAACATCGGCCGTTCGCAGATCGTCAAGGGCAACACCCAGGAACACACCATGCAGGTCGTCCGCGACGGCCAGCAGGTCATGGACTTCCCGGTGAGCTACGGCCTCGACTCCGACCCGGGCCGCGTCACGCACAGCGGCACGCATGTGGTGATGTCGAAGCACGCGACGTACTCGATGAGCAACCCGCGCTACGGCTACACCGACGTGAACGTGCCGTGGGCGGTCCGGATCTCCAACAACGGCGAGTTCATCCACGGTCTCGCCGGGTCGATCTGGGCGCAGGGCAAGAAGAACATCTCGCACGGCTGCCTCAACCTGTCGCCGGCGAACGCGAAGATCTACTACGACAGCGTCCTTCCCGGCGACCCGGTGGAGATCTCCGGCAGCACCCAGCAGCTGGGCGCGAAGGACGGCGACTACAACGACTGGACCTACGACTGGGCGTCGTGGACCAAGCTGTCGGCGCTGTCCGCGTAACCGAGAACCGAACAAGCACCACCGGACGGCCGGGAGAGCTCGAACGCTCCCGGCCGTTCGCCTGTCCGGCGGGAAAAAGAAAAACCCGATGCAACCCCGGCGAGCGCCGGCCGCATGACTAGAGCAGACAAGCGCCACCCGGCGCTCGTGGAACCAGGAGGAAACTCGTGCGTGTTCGCTTCGCTCTCGCCATCGGTTCGCTGCTGCTCGCCGGAGGCGCGCTGACCGGCGGCGCGGTCGCTTTCGCCGCGGACGCCCCGCCGTCGGCGCAGCCGGCCCCGACGAAGACCGCCCCGGCCGAGCGGCCCACCGCCGCGCCCGCCCCGGCACCCACGGACCGCCAGACCACCGCCGCTCCGGCCCCGGGTGCGCCGCGGGTCGCCGCTCCGGGCACCGCGCCCAAGACGGGCAAGCGCGTTCCGACCGCCGTGCCCGCGGGCCCGACCGGCGACCTGCACCTGCCCTCGGTCTGGGGCTGATCACCCGGTGCCCTCCCGCTCCAGTCCGGCGTCCGGGCCGAGCTCGCCGTGGGACGGCGAGTTCGCCCGGTACTTCGGCGAGCGCGCGCACAGCCTGCGGTCCACTGCCTACCTGCTGTGCGGGGACTGGCACCGGGCCGAAGATCTCGCACAGGCGGCGCTGCTCAAGCTGTACCTCGCCTGGCCGCGGCTGGCCCGGCACGACGCGCTCGACGCTTACGCGCGCAAGATCGTGCTGCGCACTTTCCTCGCGGAAAACCGCCGCAGCCGCTGGAAACGGGAGCGGCTCACCGACGCACCACCCGACGTCCCGGCTCCTGCCGCCGAGACTGAGCACGACCAGCTGATCCAGCAGGCACTCGCCGCGTTGGCCCCGCGCCAGCGCGCGGTGCTGGTGCTGCGGTACTTCGAGGACCTGTCCGTCGAGGAGACCGCCGCGGCGCTCGGCTGCCGGACTGGCACGGTGAAAAGCCAGGCCGCGCGCGGTCTGGCCACCTTGCGGACCCGGCTGGGCCCGCATTTCGAGGCTTTGCCCGTCCCGGGAAGGAGGTGAACGAGATGGTCTCCGAAGATGCCGAAAACACTGAAGCTGTGCGCGCCTTGTTCGCGCAGGCGCCGGACGGCCCGCCGATGCGGGTCGACGCCGCCGACGTGATCGTGCGCGGTGCCGCTATCCGCCGGAAGCGCAAGCGCTGGGCGGTCGCGGGAAGCTCCGCCGCGACGGTCGCGGTGATCGTGGTGGCCGGTCTCGCGGTGGGCAGCCGCGGGACCGAGCAGCCGCCGGTCATGCCCGCCGGACCGGGACTCGCGACCGTCTCGCCCGCCCCGTCCAGCCCGGCCGGGCCGATGAAGACCCCGTCGTATCCGGCGCCCGGTCCGGAGGTGAGCCCGGGCTCGCCGGACAGGCAACCGCCGACGGAACCCGGTCAGCGGGCGGGAACCTCGCGGCCCGCGCAACCGCCGCGGGCGCATCCGACCACGAGCGAACGAGCTCCCGCATCCCTGCGTTCACCTGCGGGAACCGCGGCGTTACCCAGCCCGACCTCCGGCTGAAACGCTTTCGTGGCAAGAGTGGCGGACGTCACCAGATCAAGTGGGTTTTCGACGAAATATCCCGGGCTTTCGGGGCGATGTTCTCAGTGGCGGCCGGAGCGGCCGTCGAACCAGTCGCTCAGCCGGCACAGGATTGGCCGGCCCGAGAACCTGAGGAGGAAGCACCATGGTGCTCGTTGCACTGATGATCGAAACCGTTGTTGCCGTCGTGGTCGCCGGTGGCCTGGCAGCTTGGGCCCGTAAGCGCTTCGCCCCGCAGGTGATCGAGGCGACGCAGAACAGCTGACTTCGCAACGAAAACCGCCCTCCGTCCTTAATGGACGGAGGGCGGTTTTCGCATGGTCTCAGCTACTCACTTGCTGGCACCGGCCAGCTTGCCGCCGGTGTCCGAGGTGTCGATCTGCTCGATCGGCACCTGGGAGGTCTCCGGGATCTTGATGATCGGCACCAGCGCGATCAGCGCGGCGATGATCAAGTAATACGCCGGCCAGTCCGCGTTGCCGGTGCCGTCGATCAACGCGGTGACGATCACGCCGCAGGTGCCGCCGAACAGCGACGTCGAGATGTTGTACCCGATGGCGAACGAGCCGTAGCGCACGCGCGTCGGGAACATCGCCGGGAACGTCGAGCCGATCACCGCGAGCAGCAGCGCCAGCAGGATCGCCACGACCAGGAAGCCGATGATCAGCCACAGGAGACTGCCGGACTGCATCAGCTTGATGCTGGGCCAGCTCAGCACGATGAACCCGATCGCCGCGGTGAGCATCAAGGGTTTCCGGCCGATCCGGTCGGACAGCGCGCCCAGCGGGATCAGCAAGGCGAACTGCACCATTTCCACGCCGATGATGATCAGGCTCGATTCCGTGGAACCGATCTTCAGCGTGTCGGTGAAGTAGGACGGCATCGTGGTCAGCAGCATGTAGTCCGCGATGTTGACCAGCAGCACGATCCCGATCAGGTTCAGGATCATCCGCCAGTTGCGCTGGATGGTCTCCTTGAGCGGAGCCTTCTCCGACTTTTCGCCCGCCGCCTCGAGCCTGCGGAACTCCGGCGTGTCCTCGAGCTTCGACCGCAGGTAGAGACCGATCGCACCGATCGGAAGCGCGATGAAGAACGGAATCCGCCAGCCCCACGAGTCGAACTGCTCGGTCGACAGGGACAGCGACGTGATCAGCACGGTCGCGTTGCCCAGCACGTAGCCGGCCAGCGTGCCCATCTCCAGGAAGGAGCCGAAGAAACCGCGCCGTTTCGTCGGCGCGTATTCCGCGATGAACGTCGCCGCGCCGCCGTACTCGCCGCCGGTCGAGAAGCCCTGGATGAGCCGCAGCAACAAGATCGCGATCGGCGCCGCGATGCCCATGCTGTAACCGCCCGAATACGTCGGCAGCACGCCGACCAGGAAGGTGCAGCCGGACATCAGCAAAATGGTGAGGGCGAGAACCTTCTGCCTGCCGAGCTTGTCCCCCAACGGCCCGAAGAACGCTCCGCCGAACGGCCGTACGATGAAGCCGACGGCCAGCAGGGCAAGCGATTTCAGCACCGCGTTGCCCTCGCCGGGGAAGAACAGTGTTCCGATGCTCGTCGCGATCGCGCCCGAGGTGAATACGCCGTAGTCGTACCACTCGGTCGCATTACCCATCGCGGACGCGATCACCGCGCGTTTGACTGTTCTCTGATCAACCTCGGGTTTCCCCGCTTTTGGCTCACTCATCCCGGCGGTGACCTCCTCCTGCACACGTCCCGGTACATCCGTTGGAGCACATTTCCCCAGTCTTGACCCGTTGAACCAAGCTGGCAGGGTGAGTCGCGAAATTTCTACCGTGCGGAATTTTCCGACTACCCTGCGCTCAGGAAATGGGCCCGCGCCGGTCAGGGCGGGTGCCGACGGGTCCTTCCGCCGGGTTAACGTCGTCCCATGAGTCCTGTTTCCGGCCCGTGGCCGCCCGTGCCGGTGGAGCCGCCGGAGATCCACCCGAAAGCCCCCGCGCCCGGCACTGAACTGGGCGCCCACTTCGCCGAATGCTTCGGCTGCGGCGACGAGGTAGACGATGGCCTGCACCTGCGCTCAGCCATCGGCGAGGGATACACGGTGCACTCGAAGTTCACCGTGACGTCCGCGCATCAGGGCGCCCCGGGCCTGGCTCACGGCGGGTTGCTGGCGTGCGCCTTCGACGAGGCGCTCGGCTCGACGGTCGGGAACCTGCTGCACCGGCCCGCGGTGACGGGCAAGCTCGAGACGGACTTCCGTCGTCCGGTGCCGGTCGGGTCCACGTTGTACATCGAGGCCCGGCTGGACGGGATCGCCGGCCGGAAGATCTACGTGAGCGCGGACGGGCACCTGGACGCCGCCGACGGGCCCGTGGCGGTGAATGCCCGGGCGGTGTTCATCGCGGTGGGCTTCGAGCACTTCAGCACGCACGGCGACCCGCAGGCGTTGGAGAAGCTCGCCGAGCAGCACCGCCGCAACAAGCGCGAGTGGGACATCAACCCCTGAGGTCCGTGAAGGGCCCCTTGAGGGAATCTAAGTCCCTCAAGGAGCCCTTCACGGACGGTCAGGTCAGGGTGCGGGGGCGGATGGCGTTGGCGCGGTCCACCAGCGCGATCCGGTCGGTCGTGTTGTCGGTGAGCCGGGCAAGCGACCGGTAGCAGCGCTCCAGTCCGAATCGGACGTCACGCTCCTCCAGCTCACACCCCAGCACCTTCGCCGCAGTAACCGGCTTCGTCTGGTTGGGCACCTTCAGCCAGTCGTAGGCCGCTTCCAGAACCTCCGCGCTGAGCCGCGTGTGCCGTTCGGCGTCGAGGTTGAGCCGCTGCAACCGGCCTGAAGCATCGACCAAGTCGCCCTCGGTGACAGTCGGGTGTTCGCCAGTACCAACGCCTTGTGCGCGAGTCTTGATCTTGATCGCGGCGACCTGCGCGTCCACGTAGTGCGTGGAAGTAGCCGGAACCCCTTCCAGCACCTCGACCGCACTCTCCCGCGCTCCCTGCGCCAGATAAACCCGCGCCAGACCGAACGCGGCACTCACATACGTCCGGTCAGTCCGCCAGACCAGCTCATAGAACCGGGCGGCACCGAAGTAATCCCCAACGCCCTCAGCACTGACCGCCAACGCCAGCTTCGGCGCGATCTCGCCGGGCAGATCGTCGTAAACCGCGTCGAACGCCACGTGCGCGACCCGCGGCCGACCACCGGCCAGCTCGATCAGCCCGCGGTACCAGTCAATCCGCCAGTCATGCGGGAACCCGTGCCGGATCGCCAAATACTGCGCGGCCTGCAGTTGCCGCTGCGCCTCCACGAACTCGCCCAGCTCGATCCGAGCCCGGACGATCCGCAACCGCACCTCAATCGACTCACGCGGCGCGGTGGCAAGAGCCTCGATCGCCTCGTGCGGATCAAGCGCGGTAGTCGTGGCAAGCACACCGGCGGCCGGGTCGTCCGTGTCCACCTGCGGAATCGGCAGACCGGCAACAACCTCGGCGGCATCCGGCAACGGCACCCGCTCACCCTGCTCGGGCACCACCAGATGAACGCCGAAAGTCCGGCTCTCCGGCCCGAACACCGTCGACGCGGCCGGCCGCGGCTGACCAGTCCCCAGCGCCATGATCTCGCGCAGAACCCCGGTCAGCTGATCAGCCATGTCGTCGGCGGCGATGAACCGCCGATCCGGATCGGCATGCGTAGCGCGCTTGAGGAACCGGTAGTACGAACCGAAAAGCGCGAACAACGGCACCGCGTCGGGCCCGGGCAGCGTGTTCTTGAACTCCCGCGTGTAACCGGCGAACTCGAAGCTCAGCACAGCCAACGTCCGGCCGACCGTATACAGGTCCGAAGACACTGAAGCGCCGTGCGACGCCAGCTCGGGCGCGCTGTAGCCGGTGGTGAAGAACAGCGGGCTCTCGTAGTCGTCGAGCCGCCGCACCGCGCCGAGGTCGATCAGCTTGAGCTGCTCGCGGGTCTGGATGACGTTGTCCGGCTTGAGGTCGCAGTACAGCAGGCCCTGGCCGTGCAGGTAGCCGAGCGCGGGCAGGATTTCCAGGCCGTACGCGATGACCTGGCCGATCGGCAGCGGCTCCGGCCGGTTGCTCTCGCGGTGGTGCTGCAGCGCGAGCTCGCGCAGCGACTGGCCGCCGACGTACTCCATGACGATGTAGCCGACGGAGTTGCCGGTCTGCGCGTCCGGATGCTGCACGAAGTTGTGGATCTTGACGATGTTCGGGTGCTCGACCTCGGCGAGGAACCGCTGCTCGTTCGCCGCGGCGGCCATCGCGGTGGAGTCGCCGGTGTCGATGAGGCCCTTCAGCACGACCCAGCGGTCGGACACGTTGTGGTCCTTGGCCAGGTAAATCCAGCCGAGACCGCCGTAGGCGAGCGCGCCGAGCACCTCGTACTGGCCGCCGACGACCTCGTGCGCCTTCAGCTTCGCGATGAACGAGAACGACGTGCCGCACTTCTCGCAGGTGCCCTCGGGCTCGCCCGGCTGGCCGTCCTTGCCGCGGCCGACCTTCGCGCTGCAGTTGCCGCAGAACCGCTTGTCCTCGGCCACCACCGGGTTCGCCAGCACCGCCGTCGACGGATCGCGGTAGGGCACCGGCGGCACGTCGATGAGACCCGCGCCGAGCCGTCCGCGCCGGGACCGGCGGGTGCCGCGCGAGCCGGTGCGCCGCGAGGTGCCCGGGAACGAGCCGGTTCCGGTTCCGGTGCCTTGCGAGCCCTGCGAACCGTGGGTGCCGGTGCCGTGGCCTTCGCTGCCGCCGGAGGGCAGGACGCTGTCCGTGCCGTGGTCGGGCAGCGGGCCGCCGTCGGCGGGGGCCACCCGCGGCGCCGGCGGCATGATGCTCTGGGTGTGCGGCGTCGGGCTGGCCAGCACGCTGGTCGGCATCGGCGCGGCCGGGTCGACCGGAGCGACCGGCTGGTTCGACTGCGGCAGGATCACCGGCGCGAGGTCGCCCGGCGGACGCGTGGGGGCTTCCCCTCCCTCGACCGGACGCTGGCCCTGGGCCGCGGCGCCCATCGGGATCGGGCCGGAGTTCGGGCCGGTGGCGCGGTTCTCCGGCTGCCTCGACGGACGGTTTCCCTGCGCGCCCTGGGGCTGCTGCGGGCGGTTCGGCGGGACCGGTCGCTGTCCGGTGCGCGACTGCGGCGGATACGGCTGCCCCTGCGACGGCGGCGCGGGCTGGCCTGGCGCGGCGGCCGGATACTGCTGGCCTTGCGCAGGCGGACGGCCCTGCGGCGGCATCGGCTGGCCGCCGCGCGGAGCCGGACGGCCTTGCGTCCACGGCGGCTGACCCGGCTGAGCCGACTGCCCCGGCTGCGCGGGCTGTCCTGCCTGACCCGGTTGACCGGGCTGTCCTTGCTGCTGGGCCTGCCCCTGCTGAGCCCCGGGACCGGACGGCCCCCGCTGCCCCTGCTGACCGGCTTGGCCGCCCTGAGCGCCCTGGGGACGCTGCACCGGAGCGTTGATCAACGTCTCGGCGTCGGGATCCGGCTGCGGGTTGAGCCGCCCGGACACCGACGGTTCCGGGGTGTCCCAGCGCACCGGCGGCGGCGGAGTCCACGAAGCGTCGGCCGCCTCGCCCCGCCCGGACGGCTGGTCCGCGGCTTTCGCCTGGTCGCCGTCCCCCTCCGGTGCTGCGTGCCGAGGACGGCGCGCCTCCTCCGACACAACTACCTCCCGAGCTCCCCGCGGCAAACCTGCCGCTCAAAAAGTACAACTTGCGCGGCGCCCGCGCCGCAAGACCGGCCGGTCAGCCGTATTGCGGGGACGGCGGGTTCGCCGGCCCCAGCCGCGCGCCGACCCAGTTCTGGTAACTGCTCGCCCAGGTGCCGTCGCCGCGGATCTTGTCCAGCACCGCGTTCACGAAGCGGACCAGGTCCTCCTCGTCCTTCGGGATCCCGACGCCGTAATTCTCCTGGGTCATCGGATCGCCCGCGACCTTCACCGTCGGGTCCTGCGCGGCCATGCCCGCCAGGATCGTGTCGTCCGTGGACACCGCGTCGACCTGGCCCTGCTGCAGCATCACCAGGCAATCCGACCAGTTCGGCACCGACACCGCGACCGGTTTGGCCGGGTCGGTGGCGATCTTCGCGAGCGAGGTCGACTTCGCCGCCGCGCACACGCGTTTCCCGGCGAGGTCGCTCAGCGACTGCGCGTTCGATGACTTCGGCACCAGGATCTTCTGCCCGGCCACGTAGTACACCGACGAGAACTGCACCTGCTTCCGGCGGGCGCAGGTGACGCTGTAGGTCCGGACCACCACGTCGACCTGGTGGTCCTTGAGCACCGTCTCGCGCTGCGACGACGTGATCGCCCGGTACTGCACGTGCCCGTCGGAACCGAAAATCGCCTTGGCGATCTCGTTGACCAGGTCGATGTCGAAGCCTTCGAGCTTGCCGGTCTTCGGATTCCGGAAGCCGAAGAGATAGGTCGTCTGGTCGACGCCCGCGATGAGCTTTCCGCGCTCTTTGATCTTCTGCAGGCTCGGTCCAGACGTGTCCAGACCATTCGGCGCGAGGCTGGCGAGCGGGTTGCAGCTGGTGTCGGAGTCGCCGCCGGCCGTGGCGTCGGGGCCGCCGACGCCGGCCGGGGTCGGCCAGGCCGCGTCGGTGACCGGCGCGGCCTCCATCGGCTGGTCCGCCGTCCCGCAGGCGGCGGCGAGAACCGCGACCACCGCGAGGACGGCAGTCCGGACGAAGTGCCGCGACCGGATCACCTGTACTCCCTCAATCTCTCTCGCACGCCGACTGTCGCGCCGCCGGCGGCGAGCACCGCCAGCACGCCGACGCCCGCCGCGAGCGCGGTGAGCGCGTTGTCGCCGGATCTGGTGCTGTCGAGGAATTCCTGACGGCAGACGTCGATCGCGGCCTGAAGGTTCGTGTCGAGCCGGGCGAACGCGGCGGCGGCGCTGTTCGGGCTCACGCTCGTCGCGAAGTCCACCGCCTCCTGGTACTGCCCGCCGTCGTCGAGGCGGCGCACCTGAAGGTGGGCCAGCGACCATTCGCGCGCGGCCTGCTCCGCCGCTTCGATCTTCTTCTCTCCCGAGGTGCCGGACGCGAGATCGCGCGCCTGGCCGAGCAGCCCGCCCTTGCCGTCGGCGCCGACGAGATTCTCGGCCAGCTTGATGAACTGCTGCTCGTACGCACCGCCGTCGCCGCGCGCGACCAGCGTGAGGGTTTCGTCCGCGCGTGCCTGCAGCGCGTAGATCCGGGCCCGCACCAGGATGTCGACCTGCGACGTGCCGTCGGTGCGCCCGGTCGCGACGAGACTGCCCTGCACGACGAGCGCGACCGCGCCCCACAGCAGCGACAGCACCAAGCAGCCGGTGGCCACGAGAAGACCGATGTTCAGCACCCGGTTTGTCCGGCGGGTCAAGTAGATCTGCGCGGCCACGAGCGCCGCGAGCGCGGCGAGGACCAGCGCGACCGCTGCCCACGGCACGTCGCTGCTGCTGTCCTGCTCGTCGGAAAGCTTCTGGGTGTGCGCCTTGTAGAGCGCGTCCGCGGCGGGAAGGATCGTCGAGCGCATCAACTGCGAAGCCTCGCGCAGATACGAAGCGCCGGACGGGAAACCCTGCCGGTTGTTCGCCCGCGCGGTCTCGACGATCCCGGCGTAGACCGGGACCTTCTGGTTCAGGATGTCCACCTGGTCGGCGGCGTTGCGGACGTCAGCGGTGTCCGACGCCGCGCGCGCGAGCGCGGATCCCGCTTCGGCGATGTCCTGCTCGTACCGCTTTCGCAGCGCGGGCGGTTCGGTGCCGACGGAAAGGAAGGCACTGGCCGCGGTCGCGTCCGCGTCCGACAGCGAGCGGAACACCTGCTGCGCGGCCGCCGCGAGCGGTTCGCGGTGGTCGATCAGGCCGTTGATCGTGTTGTCCTTGTCTTTCACGGACAACACGCCGACGAGCCCGGCCACCAGCGACAGCAGCACCAGCGCGACCGCGATCAGCGACAGCTTGCCGGGCGTGGTGGTCGACGATCTGACGACCGCGCGCACCGCCTGGCCGGGCAGGTCAAGCAGCCCGGCGATTCCGCTGCGGCCCCGAAATTCCTCTGGTGGGGGCTCGGCAGTCGTTTCCGGCCGCGTCGCAGTGCTGCTCATCCCCGATCCTCCCCGTGTGCCACTCGCAGAAGGTAGCCGGTCGGGCAAGTCGCAGCGAACGACACCCGGAAGGTGTCACCTGCACGTGATCTCAGCCAGCGCAGCGACCGTGGCTTCGGCCTTTCTCGCCGGTTCCGCTTGTAGCGGTACTGCGCAGCAACCCCTGGGTTGCGGCTTCGGCCATTGCCGCGCGTACGTCGACGCACCACGGGCCGTCGGCGCGCAGTTCTACGTACGCGCCTTCGCCGTTCTTCAGCTCCAGCTCGCGTTCTCCGTCTACCGCGATAACGCCGCCACCTGCGGCAAGGTCCACGCGTACGCCGGGACGCAACACTCCCCAGCCGCGTACGCCGACTGGACGCACCACGCCGGGCGCGATCGCGGCGTGCACCACGTACGCGGAACTCTCGACCGGACCAAGCTGTAGCGCCACGCCATCCGCGCTGGAACGAGAACTCGGACACAGCTGTCCGGCAATGCTCGACAGGCCAATGCCGTCCGGCTCGGCGAAGGTGCAATACAACTCAGTGAGCGCGGTGGGATCCCAGAGCGCCTTCGCGCCGACGTGTTTGTTCATCGAGACCGCGACGTCCACCAACGCGATCTCGCGGCGGTTCTTCGTGACGACCTCGAGCATGCTGACCCGCTGGGTCACGAGGTCCGCGTCGACCTGGCCGCTCGCGACCATCCCGGCGGCGAGCCCGGCCACCGTGGCCTCGCCGGCCTGCGGAAACGCGTTGTTGGTGCCGGTCGGCAGTGCGAGCAGCGGCACGTCGCCGCAGGCCTTCGCGGCGACGCGGGCGGTGCCGTCGCCGCCGAGGCACACGATCACGCCGGCCCCGGCGTCGACCATCCGGCGCACCGCGTTGACGGTGTCCTGCGCGGTGCCGGTGAGCGTGTCCTCGTCGCAGAACTCGACCGCGGGCAGCGGATCGCGGCCGAGGTCGCGCAGGACGGCGGCGGAGATGCCGCCGAGATCAGTCGAGAGCAGCACGCGTTCGACGCCGGTCACCGCGAATGCCGACAGCAGCCGGCGCACCAGATTGGCCTTCTCCTCGACCGGGACGGCCGACGCCTGCGTGACGAGTCTTCGGATGTCCTGTCCGGAAGCAGGGTTCGCCACTATCCCCGCAACGACTGCCCCCATCGGGCACCCCCAAGTCTGCTGCCGCCAGGGGGCCAGCACACACGTCCGGCCGCGCGGAGGAAAGGGTTGCACGGACGTTGCATCGCGCCGTGCCTCCACGCCGGCCAGAGCCTACCCTGGGTTCCCGCGTGGCTACCCATCGTTCAAACGAGAGAAGCAAGCCCTTCGTAGGTGTACCCGGCTTCCTCGACGGCGGCGCGGACGGCGGTCTCGTCGAGGGCTTCGGCGCTGCGGACCGTCACGTGCCCGGTTTCGACGTCGACAGTCACGTTCTCGACCCCGGGCACCTCGGTGAGTTCTTCGGTGACCGACTGCGCGCAGTGGCCGCAGGACATCCCGGTGACGAGATAAGTGTTTTCGCTCATGTCCGCGAGCCTACGAGCATCCGGGCACGCCACGATCGGGTGATCCACAATGGTCGGTCAGGCACAGAAAGCCTTGGCGGGCAACACAATCCGCATCGTGAGACGACCCTGGTCGCGAGACGGCCGCTGAAACGAAAGAAGCCACCACCCCCGAAACCGGGAGTGGTGGCGACTTAGCGATCAGACGCAGGTCAGATCAGGTTGACCGACGTGGCCTGCGGGCCCTTCTGGCCCTGGCCGATCTCGAACGACACGCGAGCGTTCTCCTCGAGGGTACGGAAACCGTTGCCCTGGATCTCGCTGTAGTGCACGAAGACGTCGCCGCCGCCGTTGTCGGGAGTGATGAAGCCGAACCCCTTCTCGGAGTTGAACCACTTCACGGTGCCCTCAGTCATCTAAACAATCTCCATACATAAAACCAAAACAGGAAGCCGACCGACGTCCTGGGCCCAGACACGGGCGAGATGTGTTCCCCGAAGAGGAAGATCACGCCCGCTGAGTCTTGCGAGCGTGCTTAACCACGAACACAAAAATCGAGACCAACCAAAGTAAAGCACAGCGGAGCGGGCCCGGACAAGCCGACTCACCCCAGTTCGCGCTACCGGGTCACTCCCCGCTGGCTTGGCGAAGCGGCGCGCCGAACGGCGAGCGCCACTCAGCGCCCTGGTCGGACGCGACCACGGCTACGTCGTGCGCCTCCGAACTGGCGCTGAACAGCACCGGAACCACTCCGGACCGGTTCTGCTCGGGCACCTCGGCGACCGCGCCGTGCTCCGGCTCCTCGCGCACTACGGACACCAGCGCACCGGCCCGCGCGGACCGGGCCCGGCCGCGAGCCGTCGCCGCGGCGGTACGGGATTTCCCGTCCTTTTCGTCGGCCATGACGAACTCCCCTCGTTCCTTCCTCGCGGCAAGCGAGGCGATGACCGCGATGGTGCCATCCGGCACCGACAAAATCCGGCCGAAACCGGTTGTTCCCCACCCCTGAAACGGGCCGAATGGCCGCGAACCGAGCCGGGGAGCGTGTCCACCCGGGAATTTCCCCAACCGAACGCCGGCCGAACCTAGCCGAGCGAACCGGGTCCGGATGCCGAACCCCGGGAACACCGTCAGGCTACCTGAGCGAACCCCCGGCAGCTAGCGCACGTTCCCGGCGTTTCCCTGTGTTCTCAGGAAGATTTCAGGTCCCCGAGGGTCGCGGGGCTCCGAGAAGCGTGCTGAGCCGCACGTCCGGAGTAACGACATCCGGGTCTGTGCGCACGTCGATCACGCACGGCCGCTGCCGGACGAGCGCACTCGCGATGATCGGCTCGAGCCGCTCGCGATCGTCCACCGTGTACCCGGCCGCACCGAGCCCTCGCGCCCACGACGCGAAGTCAGTCAGTGGGATGGTCACTCCGGACAGCCGTCCGTGCGTACGCGCCTGATGCATCGCGAGAGGGCCGTGCAAGCCGTTCTGGAACACGACCACCATCACCGGCGCGCGGTAACGCACAGCGGTCTCGATCTCTTGCCCTGTCATGAGCGTGCCCGCGTCGCCGACCATCGCGACCACAGTGCGCCGCGGCTCGGCGAGCTTGGCCGCTACCGCGGCAGGGACCGCGTACCCCATCGCGGCGTTGCTCGGACCGAGCTGGCTGCGCGGAGCAGTGAAGCACCAGTAGCGATGCATGAACTGCGCGAAGTTGCCAGCGTCACTTGTGACAATGGCGTCCTCGGGCGCGAGCTTTCGCAGCGCGCGCACGACGTCGACCGGATGCACGCGGGTGTTGTTGCTTGTGTTCGGCGGTGTCATGAAGGTGTGTACGGCGGCGTTCGCGGCCGACGCTCTGCGCGTACGCGGCGAAGCGATCGCGCGCAGCTCCTTCAGGAACGGCTCCACCTCAGTGTCGACCCGGAACGTCAGGCCGCGCCGGCGTTGTTCGTCGATGCCAGTGCCGACAAGGACAAGCGTCTGCTGCGGAGTCGGATAGCGGAAGCCCTGCGTCGTGACTTCGTCGAGCTGAGTGCCGAGCGCGAGCACGAGGTCGGCCCGTTCGAGCGCGTCGAGCTGGCGCGCGGGGATGCCGAGACCGAGGTGTCCGGCGTAGCGCGCGTGGTTCTCCGGGAACGCGTCCTGGCGGCGGAAAGCGTTGTACACCGGGAGCGCCAGCTCGTCCGCCACCGCGATCAGCTCGTCCCGCGCCGACCGCGCGCGCCCGCCGACGATGACCACCGGGTAACGCGCCTCGTCCACCAGACCGGCTACCGCTTCCGCCGAACGGCCCAGCGTTCCAGTGACGGGCGGGCGAACCTTCGCCACCGGTTTGGCCGAGTCGTACGGCACCCCCCACGCGTCGCTGGGCACGCCGATGACGACCGGACCCGGCCGTCCTTCGCGGCAGCGGGCGAGACCTTCGGCGAGGAGGTGCGGCACGTCGTCGGGATCGTCGGCGCGGACGACCCATTTGGCGACCGTTTCGAACATCCCGGTCGAATCGGACGCGGGCACCTCGCCGGTGAGCACCGGGTCGAGCGCGGGGGTTTCGAGCAGCACCACCATCGGCGTCTCGTCCTGGTACGCCGTCTGCACGCCCATGACCAGCGCGGCGGCGCTCGGGCCGCGGCTGGAGAGCAGCACGGCGGGGCGTTCGGTGAGCTTGCCCTCTGCCTCGGCCATGAAGGCGGCGCCCGAGTCGTGGCGGGCCGAAACGAGCGTGACGTCGCGTTCGCGGCGGAGCGCGTCGAGCAATTCCAGGAACGACTCGCCGACGACCGCGTACACCCGGCGAACCCGGGCCTCGTTCAAGACGCGTACGGCCGTTTGCGCGACGGTGGTTCCCACTTGGTATCTAATGAGGAGAGCTTAGGGCGGCACCGTGAACCGGCGTCAAGTGATCTTGAACAACTCGCCGCGGGATTGTGCCGATTGCCGGATCGCGCTGCCCACCAGTTGGGAGGACGCCGTCGTGACATCCGCCGAACATGAGACTGTTTTCACTTATGGGGCTCCGGCGCTCAAATACGGAACCGGCTCGAGCGACGAGATCGGATACGATCTTGCCCAGTTCGGCGCGCGCAGAGTGCTCGTCGTCACCGACCCAGTTGTCGCGGCGACCGGATGGCCGGAGCGGATCGCCGAGGGCATCCGCGGCTACGGGATCGCGGCCGAGACGTTCGACGGCGTACACGTCGAACCCACTGACGTCAGCATGCAGAAGGCAGTCGACTTCGCCCGCGGCACCGGCCCGTACGACGCGTTCGTGGCGGTCGGCGGCGGCTCCAGCATCGACACCGCGAAGGCCGCCAACCTGCTGACCAGCAACGACGGCGAACTGATGGACTACGTCAACGCGCCGGTCGGCGGCGGCCGCGCGCCAGCGAAGCCGCTGAAGCCGCTGGTCGCGGTGCCGACGACGACCGGAACCGGATCCGAAAGCACCACCGTGTGCGTGCTGGACGTGCTGTCGCTGCGGGTGAAGAGCGGGATCAGCCATCTGCGGCTGCGTCCGACGCTGGCGGTGGTGGACCCGCGGCTCACGGTCAGCCAGCCCGCCGGGGTCACCGCGGCGAGCGGGATGGACATCCTGTGCCACGCCGCGGAGAGCTACACCGCCAAGCCCTACACCGAGTTCGGCCGGAAGCGGCCGGAGGAGCGCGTGCCGTACTGCGGGTCGAATCCGCTGGCGGACATGTTCGCGGAGAAGTCGCTGCAGCTGCTGTCGTGGGCGCTGCCCGCCGCGGTGCGCAACGGCGAAGATCTGGCCGCACGCGAGGCGATGGCGCTGGCCGCGACGTTCGCCGGGCTCGGCTTCGGCAACGCCGGCGTGCACATCCCGCACGCCAACGCGTACCCGATCGCCGGGCAGGTCCGGGATTTCCACCCCGACGGCTATCCCGGCGACGAAGCGATGGTGCCGCACGGCATGGCGGTCTCGCTCACCGCGCCCGCCGCGTTCCGGTTCACCTTCGCCGCGAACCCGGAACGCCACCAGCGCGTCGCAAGGCTGCTGGCCCCGGATTTCGAATGGTCCGGCGACTTCGCCGATCACCTGCCCGCCGTGCTGACCATGCTGATGCGCGAGATCGGCCTGCCCGCCGGAATCGGTGCGGTCGGGTACACGGAGTCCGATGTGGACTCTCTCGTGGAGGGAACGCTGAAGCAGCAACGGTTGCTGGCCACCGCTCCGCGCACACCGTCCGAAGAGGACTTGTCGGGGATTCTGCGCGACTCGGTGCGGCTGTGGTGAGCTACCCGCACTGGCAGACGGTTCCGTTGCGGTGGAAGGACAACGACGTCTACGGGCACGTGAACAACGTCGTGCACTACTCGCTGATGGACACCGTCATCAACACCTGGCTGATCGAACGCGGCGGCCTCGACATCGAATCCGGGCCGGTGATCGGGCTGTGCGTGGAATCGCGTTGTGCTTACCACGCTTCGGTTTCGTTCCCGGACACGCTGCGGATCGGACTGCGGGTGGCACACCTCGGGCGGTCGAGTGTGCGGTACGAGATCGGGATGTACACGGCTTCGGAAACCCTGGTCGCGGAGGGGCATTTCGTGCACGTGTTCGTGGACCGCGAATCGCGGCGGCCGGTCGAGGTGGCCGGGAAGTTGCGGGAATCGTTGGCGGAACTGGCTGTTTGACGTTTGGGGTGCGCTGAGGTTGCCCGAGAGTGCGAAACGGCACTGCGGGCGCACCTTCAGCTTGTAGTGAGCGTCTGCCTGGGTAGAAGAAAGTTCGGTCAAACAATCACCAGGAGGCCATCGTGATCGCTCTTCGCCGCACCCTCGCCGCCGCTGCCGTCCTCGCTGTGGCAGGTGGGACCGCTGCCCTCACCGCGACCTCCGCGAGCGCTGCACCAGCCGAAACACCGTTCTGCACCGACGCCGACGTCACGGTCACCGCCACCCCGGCCACGGACCACGCGGCCGGGCACCACGCCGACGTCCTGCACTACTCCGCGGCCACTCCGACGACGCACTGCACGCTCAGCGGCGCTCCGTACAACACCGTCTTCTACGACAACGCCAACGCCCCGCTGGGCGTACCGACCACTTCGGACTCCAGCGAAGGCGCGCCGGACGTGCTCATCGACGCGACGCACACCGCCAGCTCGTACGTCGTCATCCCGACCACCGCCGAGCCCGGCCCGAACTCGGTGAAGGCGCTGGAAATGCACCTGCCGTCCGACGCGTCGCGCACGCCGATCGGCGTCTACTGGCCCGGCAACGACCTGACCACGTCCGCGCACTTCAGCGTGATCACGCAGGACTGACCGCACGCAGCGCCCGGCCGCCGAGTTCGCGCAGGTGCTCCACCAGCTCCGGCGGTTCGTGCACCTCGAACTCGCGGCCGAGGCTGGTCAGCCGGAACGCCAGCCACTCCAGGGTGTCGGCCGGGCTGACGACGCGGCAGGTGCGGTCGTCCACCGCGGTCACTTCGCTTGCCGCGCCCCAAATCCGCGCCACCTCGTCCGCCGGCGCGTGCACGGTGACCACCGCGCGATGCGTCGGGCGGGAGGTGTGCAGCTTCTTGGTCACGTACGCCGCCGGGTCCTCCGCAGGCAGGTCTCTTGCGGTGAACCGGGTCCCGATGGGTTTTAGTTTTTCGATGCGATCGACCCGGAAGACCCGCCAGTCGTCGCGGTCGCTGTCGAACGCGAGCAGGTACCAGCGACGGCCGGACGACACCAGATGATGCGGTTCGACCAGCCTTTTCGTCGCCTCTTTGGCGAGGTAGTCGAACCGCAGCCGCTCGCGGTTGGCGATCGCCGTCGCGAGGACCGTGAGCGACTCCGGATCGACGCGCGGCCCGTCGTTCACCGGCAGCGGCACCGTCGCCTTGCTGAGCACACTCACCCTGCGCCTCAATCGGGACGGCAAGACCCTCTCCAGCTTGGTCAGCGCCCGCACCGACGCCTCGTCAATCCCGGTCACCGCGTGCCCCGACGCCATCCGCAACCCGACGGCGATCGCGACCGCCTCCTCGTCGTCGAGCAGCAACGGCGGCATCGCACTGCCCGCGACCAGGCTATATCCGCCCTCCGCGCCCATCGTCGCCTCGACCGGATACCCGAGCTCGCGCAACCGCTCGATGTCCCGGCGAACCGTGCGCCCCTCGACGCCCAGCCGCTCCGCCAGCTCACTGCCCGGCCACTGCCTCGGCGTCTGCAACAAGGACAGCAACTGCAATAACCGCGCCGCGCTCATGATCTAGGACCATATCTGACCTACATGGCCTCTAGCGTTCTCCTCATGAACATTCGCCCGTTTCGCATCGACATCTCCGACGCCGCCCTAGCCGACCTGCGCGCCCGGCTCACGCAGACCCGCTGGCCGGCGCCGCTGCCCGGCGAAGGCTGGGACCGCGGGGTGCCGGTCGACTGGCTGCGCGAGGTCGCGTCGTACTGGACGACCGGCTACGACTGGCGCGCCCACGAGGCCCGGTTGAACGAATTCCCGCAGTTCCAGACCGAAATCGACGGCGTCGACCTGCACTTCCTGCACGTCCCCTCTTCTGTTTCGGATGCCACGCCTCTGTTGCTGACGCACGGCTGGCCGAACTCCTTCGTCGAGTTCGCGACCTTGATCGAGCACCTCTCGGACTTCCACGTCGTCGTGCCTTCATTGCCCGGCTTCGGCTTCTCCTCCGCGCCCGGCGCAGGGCTGGGACGTCGCCCGCGTAGCCCGCGCATGGGCCGAACTGATGCGTCGCCTGGGCTACCGCGACTACGTCGTCCAAGGCGGCGACCTCGGCGCCTACGTGGCCCCAGAAGTCGCACGGGTCGGTCCGGTACTGGGCGTCTACATCACCGCTGGCCTGGGGATTCCCACGGAAGCCGACTTGCCTGATCTGGACTCTGCGGAGCGCTTGGCGTTCACCGAGATGATGTCGCAGGACTGGATGAACGGCGTCGACCACCACGCCCTGCTGCGCACCGCGCCGCAGACGTTCGCTTATGGCTGGAACGACTCCCCCGTGGCCGCGCTGGCGTGGATGGCGCAGAAGTTCCACGAGTTCGGCGGTGGCGGTCGGCCACTGGACGAGATGCTGGACGCGTTCCTGACGAACCTGAGCGTGTACTGGTTCACCGGGACCTTCGGGACGTCGTCATGGTCCTTCTACTCGAGCACCGGTTTCGCCTGGCCGCGGGGGCAGAAGGAGGCACCGACCGGGGTGTACAGCGGGATGCCCGGGATCCGCCGGCTGGCGGCTCGGGAGTCGGAGATCGTGCACTGGCCGGTCGACAATCCGGCTGGCCATCACTTCATCGCGATGGACCAGCCGGAGGCTTACGCAGCGGATCTCGCTCGCTTCGTGACGCAGGTCCGGTCTATGCGGTGAAGCTGGGCCGCCGGGGTGGACACCCACCCCGGCGAGCGGCCGGGCGGTGCCCGCTAGACTGAGCGCGCGGGCCGTTAGCTCAATTGGTAGAGCTGCGGACTTTTAATCCGTAGGTTCTGGGTTCGAGCCCCAGGCGGCCCACCACGATCGACATCCCCGCTGGCCAGCGGGGATGTTCTCGTCTGCGGATCTTGCGGGTCTTCGCGGTGATCTTGTGTGGGCTCGCGGTGGGCCCTCGCTGTGCACCGGGCAGGAAAACCCTTGCCGCGCTGGAGAAACGGCGTGTTCGAGGACGTGCTTCACCGCGGCGGGTTTGTGCCCTTTCCGGTCGGCTATTACAGGTCTCTGAATCTCAGGCGGCGGTTTTCGTGCGGCGGGTGCGTCTGCCGGCGGTCACCGGGCGGCGGGTCGCCTCGCGGCGTCGCCGTCGCGGCACCCGCAGGCGCGTGCCCGTGGTGCAGGCGGCGTCGAGGACGAGACGCGCGGTGGCTTCCGCGGAGTCGCGGGCCAGTGTCGGCAGCACGCTGACGTAGGTGTCGGCGGTAAGCACGATGCTGCTGTGACCGAGCAGATGCTGCACCGTCTTGAGATCTGCGCCCGCGGCGAGCGACAGGCTGGCCGCACCGTGCCGCAGGTCGTGCAGCCGGACCGGCGGCAGCCCGGACCGCGTGTTGAGCAGCCGGAACAGACTGGTCAAGGCGTCGGGCCGGATCGGGTTCCCGTCCCCGTTGAGGAACAGATACCCCGCCGGATCACAGTCCTGTCCGGCGCGGTGGCGGCGCAGCAGGGCGACGGTGCCATGGTCGAGAGCGATCACACGGTTGCTGGTGTCGCTCTTCGGTTTCCCGACCTCGACCGTCGCGCCCACCTGCCGGATCTGATGCGACACCGTCAGATAGCCGCCCTCGAGGTCGACGTCGCTCCACCGCAGACCGATCACCTCGCCCCGCCGCAGACCCACCAGCGCGAGCAGGTGGAACAGCGGGTAGAGCCGGTGACCGCGGATCTCCCGCAGGAACGCCGCCGTCTGCGCGGCCGTCCACACCGCCACCCGCGGCCGATCCCCCGTCGCCCGCCACAACGCGACCCGCGGCGGCGTCCACACCACCGCGTGCGGCCGCCGATGCCGGGGCAACTCGACGAAACGAGCGGGGTTGCGCTCGATCAATCCGCGCCGCACCGCCGCGTTCAGCGCCGCCCGCAACGTCGCCTGGATCCGCTGCAGCGTGCCCGCAGTGACCGGGCGGCCCGCCGCGCCGTGGGTCCGGATGATCGCGGTGAACATCGCCTGCACCTGCGCGTTGCTCAACTCGCCGAGCAGGCGGTCGCCCAGGTACGGGATCAGGTACCCGCGGACATGCTGGCGGTAGCTGCGCAACGTCGACGCACCCGGCCCCACCCGCGAGTCTAGCCACAACCGCAGCCACTGCCCGACCGTGAGCACCGCCGCCGACAACTCCCGCCCGCCCGGATCGCACAGACAGGCACGGGCCTGCCGCGCCGCCCGCTGCGACGAAAACCCGCCCCGACGAACCTGCCGCCTCCGCCCGTCCGGCCGCGGCGGCATCTCCACCCGGAAATACCAACTCCCGTGCCCCCTCGCCGACAACCCCCGGCACCGGCCTCCCAGCAGATCTCCCGCACTGTCCCGGCACCCGCACCGCTTGTACACGCCAGCGACCTTCATGGCACACCGCCCACGCCTTCGACGGACGCCTCTCAGCGTGCGCCGCCGACGGGCACAAAGAGCTACCAGACGGTCAAACAGCAACCTGAGATTGCTCGGAGCGGAGAGCGACACCAAGACCGAAACCGGATCAGACCGCTCTTCGTCGGCTGCCTACCGCCCGGCAGCGCGCAAACAGTCGGGGCGCGCAGGCCAGCACCAGGCTCGTGACCAGTCCCGATCAACGGCTCCGTGCGGTCAACGACTGCAGACGTCGATGAGCGGAAGTTGCCGCCCAGTCGAGTTCGGTGTCCACGATGTGCAGGTCAGGCATGCGTTCCAGTGCTCGCGGAATGGCGATAGACGCTTCCAGGATTGCCAGGGGTGCGCCGATGCAATAGTGCACGCCTCGGCCGAAAGCGATCTGCTTGTTGTTTGCGCGGGTGATGTCCAGCACGTTGGGATCGGAGAATATGGCGGGGTCTCTGTTGGCTGCGCCTATGCATGCCAGGACCACGCCCCCCTTGGGAATTTCAGCTCCGCCGAATGACATGTCGTGCTGGGCGATGTACCCGATGCGTTGCACCGGGGATTCGTATCTGACGAGTTCTTCGCATGCTGCGCGGGCCAGGTGCGGGCCAGTCCGCATGAGGTCCCTTTGTTCGGGATGCCCCAGCATCAGGCGGGTGCCGTTGGAAATCAAGGAAAAAGTTGTCTCGTATCCGCCGAACAGCATCAGCACGCACATGGCCAGCAGGTCGCCGTGACTGAGAGTGTCGCCTTGGTCCTCGACCTCGAGCAGGCGGCTGATCAGATCGTCGCCGCCGCGACCGCGGCGCTCTGCGACCAGTTCGTCGAAGTAGTTCAGCAGCTTGAGATGCGCGGCCATGCCTCGATTCTTCACCTCTGCGGATTGGGTGACATCGAAGCTGCGGACAAAGTCGACGGTCCAGTTCTGAAACTGGACGTAGTCGGTCTCGGGGACACCGAGGATGTGGCTGATGATCCGGACCGGGATCGGGACTGCGAAGTCCTCGACCAGGTCGAACTCGCCTTTGTCGAGCATGGCGTCGATCAGCCGGTCGACGAGGGCCAGGATCCGGTCGCGTTGCTGTTCCACAGCTTTCGGCGTGAACGCCTTGGACACGAGCCTGCGCAGGCGCGTGTGGTCAGGCGGGTCGGAATCGAGCATGTCTGCCGGGATGTCGTCGAGCGCCGCGAACTCCGCAGGCCTCGGCCCGTTGTACGGAGCCACACCCTCTGGCCACGCCTTGCCGAACCTTCGATAGTCACTGAACACTTCGGCGACTAGGTCGTATCGGGTCACCAGCCAGACATCCAACTGGGTGACATGGTGCACCGGATCCTCGCGACGCAACATCTCGTAAAACGGGTACGGGTCGCGGTAGAAGTCCGATGACTGGATGTCGATGGTAGAGATCATGGAGGTCCTTAAACGTTCGTAACTTCGGAAGTACGTGCCACAGGCTTAAGGAAGAACACCAGGTAGAGCAGACCGGCAACGACGGCGAAGGCACCGGAGACCAGTAGCGCCTGCTTGTAGGAACCTTGGCTGAGCTGGATGCCGTACAACTGGGCCGCGACTCCACTTCCAGCGAAGAGCCCGAACTTCTGGGCACCGTTCACAAAGCCTTTGCGAGCGTTGGGAACATCACGGTTGGTGACCAGGTCAAGCACCGGCATCTGCGAGTAGTGCACGCCTTGCCGCATGAGGTACGGCAGCATGAATGCCGCCGCGCTCGCGCTGAACATGCCCCACATCTGCAGCGGCAGCACGAGAATCAGTGCGACACCGGTGACGGCGACCGGGCCGACTCGCTTGAGCAACGGTGCGAGCACTAGGACCGCGATGGCGCTGGTAAGCCGCTCCAAGGCCATGAGGTAGCCCAGCACGTCGACTGAGACATCGAACATACCGGTCACCAGCAGGTTGAAGAATCGCACCGCGAGCACCGAGAAGGCGCCGACGCACGCGGCTACGGCGACCACCGGCCACACCTTCGGCCTCGGCAAGCCAGCCGGATCAGGCAACGCCGCTCCGTCGGGTGCAGCAGCAGGCTGGTCCCGCATGCCGAGGCGAGCCAGGCCGATGCCGATTCCCAGCACCGCGGCGACGATCATCGGCCCCTCGTAGCCGGTTCCGCCGGTCCAGGCGACGAGTCGTCCGCCGAGCACGTTGACCAATGCCGAGCTGACGAGAAACCAGATGAAACCCCAGCGGAACATGGCGAATCGCTGTTCCTCGTCCGGGTTGTTGCGCGCAACAACGGCGGTGACGGTCGCCAGCATTACCGGCGAGAAGAGGTTCGCCACGGAGAACAGGACCAGGTTGCCGATGAACGATGTCGTGAACGGGAACGTGATCATGACTATGCCCATGCCGAAGCTGCTCCACAGCATGGCTTTGCGCTGCCCGATTACGTCGGCGAGCCAGGAGAGCGGAACGACCGACACCGCCATCACGATGAAGCCGACCAGCATGATCGTGCCGATCTGGCTGGATTCGATGCCTACCTGTCGCAGGTACAGGTTGTAGAACATGTCGAACGTTCCGGTGGCCAGGCCGTACATGACCTGACTGACGAGGTAGTAGACGTTCGTTCGGTTACGCGAGTTCATAGAAGTGCGCTCCGTCCAGGTGGCGGATGGTCGCGAAGTCGCGCATGACGACGCTCTCCAGCTCGTGCAGCAGGTAGATCGACGCGGGGAAGGTGAAGTCGTTGATCGTCTCCACCAGTT
The DNA here is from genome assembly GCF_040610415.1 of Amycolatopsis sp. NPDC004079. NCBI lineage: Bacteria > Bacillati > Actinomycetota > Actinomycetes > Pseudonocardiales > Pseudonocardiaceae > Amycolatopsis > Amycolatopsis sp. NPDC004079. The sequence continues at coordinate 67,696 of NZ_JBEXMH010000009.1, forward strand.
GATCGCCGGGCTGGACGAAAACCTTGACCTGGTGCACGCTGTCCAATTGCTCGACGCGGTCGAGCCCGCGGTAGCTGCGAAGCGTTCCTCGCACTGGGGAGACCAGGCCGACGCAGCCGGCGTAGCGCGCGATGCGATAGTCGTCGGCGTGCCGGGCCAGGAACCGGTCAGGACGAGCGTAGGCGTCGACCGTCCACTCCAGCTGCCCTCCGTCGACAGCTTGGCCGGCGAGATGTGGCATATCGCCGCCGCACACGCGGGCACCGACTTCGATGAGCGCAGGACCGTGCGGGGTCTGCTTGACCTCCATGTGCGCGGGACCGTTCTGGATACCGAGGGCGTCGAGCACGCCGAGCGCATACGTGACAAGCTCGTCCTGGACCGGGCCGCGGCGGGGAAGCAGATAGGAACCCTCCAGCAGATCCAGCACCCCGTTGGCGGAGATATGACTGGTGCGCCAGATGTCGCAGACACGGTGCTTGCCGTCGAGGCTCACCGTGTTCACGTAGAATTCCGTACCGTAGAGGTATTCTTGCGCCACCACTGCGTCGTTGCGGGCGGACAACGCGCTGTTCGCCCCGATAATCGACCTGAGCGCTGCGCCCGCTTGTTCCGGTGTGTCGCAGAAGAAGACGCCGTCGTTGCCGGCGCTCTTCAGTGGCTTGACCACGATGCGGTCGCCGACGGACTCGTGCCACATTGCCAGCTCTTGCTCATCCGAGGTGCGGATCTGCTGTGCTGTACGGAGTCCTGCGGCGCGAACGGACTCGATCATGCGGAACTTGTCACGCCTCGCGGCACTCAGCGCCGTGCCGTTGGTCCGCAGGCCGAGTCGTTCGCTGAGTTGGTCGGATAACTCGACGCCGCTCTCGATGCCCGCGATGACGTGGGTTGGCTCGTGCTTCTTCAGCTGCCGGAGCAGTTGCTTCATGTCGCCGTCGTGCACGACGTTGTCGACGAAATCTTCTCGGCGGAATGACGCACGGTACACCTGGGGGATCGTCGGAGTGCTCTGCACATGTACGACGTCGAAGCCGGCCGCGTGGAAGCCCGGTGCCAGCCTGTGCGCAGACGAGTACGCGTCGACGATGCCGATGCGAGGACGTGCTGTCATCGTTCTCCTTTTGAGGTTCGCGGACCTACGAGGCGTAGTCCTGCTCGGACGCGGTCGAGCCGCTGGTTCAGCGTCTGCTGGTCGTCCGCGGTCACGACGGCGGCAGCCACTCGAGTCAGGAATGCCCGGGGAGGCAGGAAGAGCTCGGTCCCGGGCGGCAGAAGCAGCGACACAGGTTCGAGCCAGTCCACATCGCTCAGCTCTGGGTCGACCACTAGATCGTCGAGCACCATCTGATGCGGCGGGTATACGAAATGGACAGCAGAGAAGCCCTTGCGGGTGGGCGCGGTCTCCGGGCGGGCACCAGTCGCGACAGCGGCGACGACCTCTCCCGCCTCGACTCCGGTGGCCAACTGCCCGAGATACGGGATGAGATCGCCGCCGAGCCTCCCGTTGACCTCCACCACCCGCGGGCCGTCCGGTGTCAGCTTCAGCTCTGTGTGCGTGACCGCCCTGTCAATTCCGAGCGCCAGGTTGGCGGTCCGCACCACGCGGTGCACCTGGTCGGCGAGTCCCGGTTCAAGCTCGCCGCCGACTTCATGGCCGATCTCGAGGAAGAACGGCGGCGCGTCGATCGTCTTGCGAGCAAGGACAAACGGCACCACGTCGCCGTCCAGCACCCAGCTGTCGACGCTGATCTCCGGACCGGTCAGATATTCCTCGACGAGAAGCCCTCCTGATCCGGAGAACCCCGGCCCCTCGGCAGCGAGCACCGCTTCCGCTGCGGTTGCCAGTTCGGAGGGGTCGCGCACCAGGCGCACGGCGATGCTGCCCGCCAAGGCCCGGGGCTTCACCACTACCGGATAGCCGATCTCGCCAGCGGCTGCGGCCGCCTCGTCGAGCGTGGTCGCAGCGCGAAACTCCGCTGAGGGCACATCGTGGCGTGCGAAGCACGCACGCTGCACGGCTTTGTCCCGGCAGGCTCGAGCTGCGTCGCGGGTAAGCGCACGGACATCCAGGTGATGCGCGATTTCTGCGGTGATGTCCAGCAGGCTCTCGTCCCAGGTGAGCACGCCGTCCACGCCGGGCTCTCCTGCGAGCCGGGACGCGCTGTCGAGCACTGCGTCCCGGTCGGTGAAGTCCGCTTCGGCATGCTCGGCAGCGTAGGCCGACTGCCACGTGACCGGGCCGGGGTTGAGCAGCAGCACATGGTGCCGCCGCGCCATATTCTCCAGAAGGTAACGGCGAAACCCGACAAAGCCCGAACCGACCACCAGTACTCGCTTCATGCGTTTACCACTCCACTCTCGCGGCCGCTTCCCTCAGCACCGACGTGATTTCACCCGCCACCTGCTCGACGCTCTCGTCGAGCAGATAGAAATGACCGCCCGCGAACAATTTGGGCACGCAAGGCGCGTGCGTTCTCCAACCCCGCAATTCAGCCGACGGCACGAGCGGGTCGGCGAGTCCGCCCAGCACTGTCGTGCGCACCGGAACACGTACGCCAACCAGCCGTCTCCTCGCCTCTGCCGCGAGATCCCCGTCAGCACGGAGCAACCGAACGAGGCGGCTCCGCCACTCCTCGTCGTCCAGCACCTCCGGCGGGGTGAGGCCGGCCTCAGACAAGACATCCTCGGCGTCGCGGGCAGGCAAAGCGACCGGGGTCTGTCCGCTGAGGATGGCTCCCGCCACGGCTCGGGGGTTCTGCGCCGACACCAGAGCCGCGAACAGCGCTCCGAGGCTGTGTCCGAAAAGAACGGTGGGCAACGCGGGCAGTGCGTCGATCTCCTCGGCGATCTGGCCGAGCACCTCGTCGAGTGCTACCTCTGGATCTTCGCCGATCCGTTCTTCGCGGCCGGGAAGTACGACGCCCAGTACCTCAGTCCACGGGGGCAGGCGGCTCAGCAACGGCCGCAGACTCGTCGGCCCGCTTCCCGAGTGGGGAAAGACGACCAGGCGAACCATCGCCAGGCGACTGCTCGGACTCATCGGCCGCAAGCAGCGCGTGCGAGTCACCACGGCACGGTCCCGCTCGCGAACAGCGCCACCGTCTCGCTGAACCGTGCGGCAATCAGCCTTGCCGCCTCGTCCGGCACCACGGCCCGGTCGTGCTCCAGTACGCCTGCGAGTCCCCCGCCGCGATACCCGAAGGACAATGCTGTGCGGAACATTCGGTCCGCGGGGCTGTAGAACTCGAGGATCGGCGCGACCTGCGGCACGCCGTCCGGCCGGACGACAGTGGTGGTGCTGCCGGAAAGGGCACCGCTGCCGCTCGAAGTGTTCTGGAGGGCGAACAGTGCTTGCACTGGGACATCAGGGAGCTCCCGCTGCGGCACCGACTGGCACTCCATCGCGGTGATGCAGCCGTTCTTCACCTCCTCCAGTGACCCCGCCACGGTGGACGCGGGGGCAGCACCGCCGAACACCGGCACAGCATTGGCGAACATGCCGACGGTAGAGGCGAAGCGCGCGTCCGTCCGGCCGGCCAGAGGCGTCCACACCGGCGCAGAGGCGTCCAGAAATCCCTCAGCCGCCACCGAGTGCCGGTAAGCGGCCAGCAACACCATGTGTGTCGTGGTCGCGGACGCGGCGCCGAGTCGTGCGACAGCCTCGTGGACGTCAGGCGGAACCGCTACGTCTACCGATCCGATAGAGGGATTCGGTCGACGCACGGTGCACGGGGAAACCGCCGGCTCGGCGAGGGCGAGCAGACGTTGCTGTTGCCCATTGGCCTCGGCACCGTGCAGCCACTCTCTTTGCCAGAGTGCGTATTCGCCAAACGACGCGGGAGCGGATGCGTGCGGGAGTCCGTTGTAGTGAGCGGTGAAATCGTCCCAGATGAGCCCGAGCGAGTATCCGTCCACAACGGCATGGTGAAACGACCACACCTGCAGGTGCGTGCCATCTCGAGTCAGGACCAGTTCGGCACGGGCCAAGGCACCGCCGCCGAGGAGGTCGAACCCTTCGCGCTGGTGCTTGTTCAGCACCCTGCGCACGAGGTGGTCGTCGAAGGTCTCGGCCGTGCGCAACGTGAACGGAAACGTGCCGCCTGTCGCGACGCCCTGAACCCAACCGTCACCGGTGTGCCGGAATGTGGTCCGAAATGCCGCATGGCGATCCCACATTGCATCGTGCGCAGCGCGCAGCCGTTCGACCGACACGCCTCCCTCGACACGCATCGCCAGGTGGATGCCCGCCGCCCTGCTGTCCGGATGCGCCGCGGCACAATCGATCATGTCCGCTTGCGCCGCAGTCACCGGATACTCGTCGCCCAGCAGTTCCTCCAAGAGGAGAAGATCTTCTTCGGACAGTTGCTCCAAGTCCGGGAGGTTCGTCACGCGCTTTCTCCGATCATCGCGCGCAGCCGGTTCTCCGCCCTGGCCGAGCGTTTTTCCTTGCTGTCGACCAGCAAGGCGAGCCCGCGCACAGTGGGATCGCGGAAGAACTCGCCGATCGTGACAGCGACGTCGAACCGTCGCGAGATCGACGCGGTGACCTGAGTCGCCTGCAGCGAGTTCCCGCCGAGTTCGAAGAAACTCGTGTCCGGATCGGCCCCTGGCCGCTTCAGAACCGGTCCGATGACGTCCTCGACGAGAATCCGTTCGGTGTCGGTGAGTTCTCGCAGGGGCGCATCGGTGTCGGGTTGGGTGTCCAAGTCCGCGCGCAGGAGCCGTTCGAGCGCTGCCTGATCGACTTTTCCGTTCGGGGTCAAGGGGATTGCGCTCAGACGGACCAGACGAGAGGGCACTGCGTAGCGCGGCAGCAGACCGCTCGCGTGCCTGAGGACTGTGCCGTCGTCCGCGGTCTCTCCGCCGACGACGAATCCGGCCATGATCCTGCCCAGATCCGGGACATCGAACACCGCAGCAGTCGCGTGGTCCACCGATTCGTGCGAGGCGAGCGCCCGTTCGACTTCGGCAAGTTCGATGCGGAACCCGTTGATCTTGACCTGGCGATCCGCCCTGCCCAGGAAGTCGAGGTCGTCGTCGCTGCGCCACCGCACGAGATCACCGGTCCGGTAGGCGCGTTGTCCTGCCGCCCCGGGTTCCGTGACAAAAGCTCGAGCGGTTTGCTGTTCATCGCCGAAGTAGCCGGTCGCGACGCAAGGACCGGCGATCACCAGTTCGCCGACCGCGCCGCGGGGCACCGGTCGCAGTGATTCGTCGACGACGTGAGCTCGGCAACCGCGCATCGGCCTGCCGATCGGCGGGTTCACCCTCCACTCGCCTTCGCACCGTTTGAGCGTGACGGCCACTGTGGTCTCCGTTGGGCCGTAGCCGTTCCAAAACTCGCGTGTTCCGCGGGTCCACTCGGCGACCAGGGCGCCGGCGAATGCCTCGCCTCCGACTGAAACCAGGCGCAAGTCCGGCAGCGAAGCGTCGAGCTGCGGCATGAGTGCTGGCGGCAACTCCGCGACGGTGATCCGCTCCGCTCGCAGGAACTCGCTGAGCAGGGCCGGATCCCGCTTGGTTTCCAGGTCTGGCACGCACAAGGTAGCCCCGGCGGCCAAGGTCGCGAACACCTCGAACACCGAAACATCGAAACTGGGGCGGGCGAAACCCAGCACACGGTCGCCTGGGCCGATCCCGTAAGCGCGGTTGATCTCCGCGCAGAAATGCGCGAGCGCACTGTGCGGAACCTCGACACCTTTCGGGTTGCCTGTCGTGCCGGACGTGAAAATCACGTATGCCGGATCGCCCTCCCGCGGCCCCCCGTCTGCTTCGCCGACGCCACCGCCCGAGAGTTCGACAGCGGGCACGTCCGGCGGGCCGAGACGCTCGAACGTCTCGGTTTCCCCAACCAGCCAAGCACTAGCCTCGGCCTGTCCGATAATCTGGCGCAGCCGCGCGCTCGGCGCGTCCACGTCCAACGGAACGTATGCCGCACCGAGCAGGTGCGCACCGAGCATTCCGACGACAGCATCCGCCGACTGGCGCGCCAGCAGCACAACGCGGTCGCCGCGCTCAACGCCTGCTTCGGAGAGCCTCGCCGCCGCTCCTCGAGCCCGCCCTGCCAACTCGGCGTACGTCATGGTGCCCACCGCCGGCTGCCCCGGACGTTCGGCCTCGTGCTTGAGTACCCGCTCCCACACGGTTGGTGCCGTTTCGTCCACATCGCCACCGTCGCCCAGCCGGGCGAGCCGGTCGCGCTCGCCTGCCGACGCCAAGTCGTGTTCGCGCAGCGGGAGGTCTGGTCGTGCGATCGCGCGCTCCAGCAGCGTGCGGAAGGCATCCACGAGCGACTGGACGGTCGTGGGGTGGTACAGGTCCGGGTTGAACTCGACCGTGTAATCCAGCTGGCTGCCGGAGTCGCGCACGACCAGCGAGACGTCGAACCGCGATCCCCCGTCGTGCAGCTTGCTGTGCGCGAACGCGAGCCTGTCGAACTCGATGCCGAACCCCTCGACCGAACCGGCCTCGTAAGCCAGTTCAATCTGGAACAGCGGCGGGCGAGAGGGGTCCCGCCGCGGGTTGACCGCCGCGACAATCTCCGAGAATGGCAAATCCCGGTGATCGATCGCGTCGAGCACGCACTCCCGTGCCTTGGTTAGCTGTTCGCGCATGCTGAGCGTCTCGCCGCTGGCACACCGGATCGGCAGCATGTTGACGAAGAACCCGACAGCGTTCTCGAGCCGGGGATCCGGCCGAAGGCTGAACGGGGAACCGATGACTGCCTCGTCAGTGCGTGTCCACCGGCCTATCAGATGAGAGAACATCGCGACCATTGCCATGTAGGCGGTCACCCGCTGTTCTTCGCACAACTGCCGGAATGTGTCCAGCGACGCGCCCGTGAGCAGCACTCCGTCGACGGCCTCCCCGCCGAATGTCTGTTCTGCAGGGCGAGGGGAATCGGCAGGCAGCTCTGTGGGTGTGCTGCCGGCAAGCCGCTCGCGCCACCACGTCGCGAGTTTGCTCCGCTTGCTCTCGAGCAGCGCGTGCTGCCATGCCGCATAGTCTCGGTAGGTAAGCTCCGGGGAAACGAGCTGATCGCCGTTGTAAGCGGCGGCGAGGTCGTGGAGGAAGGCTCCAACCGAGCCCGCGTCCCAGACGATGTGGTGCACCACCCAGATGAGCCGGTGCTCGTCGTCGGCAAGCCGCACTAGTACTGCCCGGTACAACGGGGGTCGGGTGAGATCGAACCGCGTCCCGCGCAGCTCGTCGGCGAGCTTCGCGAACGCGGCATCGGGATCTGGCGCGGCTGCGACGTCGCGCACGTCGAAAGACACCCCGGGGTCCCCGGCGACCCGCAGGTCGACCGAGTCGCCCTCGACCAGGGAGGTACGCAGGCTTTCGTGCCGTTCCACGACCGCTGTGAGCGCGGACCGCAGCGCGTCTACGTTCAACGCGCCGCGCAGTGTCCACACATAGGCAAGATTGTTCGCGGCACCCCGCTGATCGATCCGGTCTATGAACCAGAGTTGTTGCTGCTGCACCGATGCGGGTACTGGCGCGTCCGAGTTGCGCGGCCCCAGGACAGGCTCGGCGGAGCGCCCAGCGGCGAGCTTGCGCAACAGCGCCTCACGCTTCTCCTTGGGCAACTTCGCCAAGCGGGATGCGAGGTCGGTCACGAGCGATTCCCCTCGTCGTCGTTAGTAGTTGCGGCCAGCTCGTCGCGGAGCAGTGCCAGTCCTTCTTCGTCCAGTTCGGACAAAAGCTCTGCCTCGACCAGCGCAGCGAGATTGCGCACCGTTGGCGTGGTGAAGAAGGCTCGGAAGCTGACAGTCGTGCCGAACTCCGCGCGAACCGACGCGAGCATCCTGGTGACGAGCAGGCTGTGCCCGCCAAGACGGAAGAAGTCGTCGTTCGGCGAGCTGACCGGTCGGCGCAGAATCTCGGACCACAGCTGGAGAATCTGAGTTTCGACATCGGTCGCCGGCTGCTCGGCCCGGTCTCGCGATGATGTGGCTCGTTGCGCGGTGAGCTCCGCGTCGAGCTTTCCGTTGCGGGTGTAGCAGAGTTCCGCCACCAGCACGATCTCCGGCACGAGCGGGGCTGGCAGAAGCTGCTGGGCGTGCAGACGGAGTTCACCGGCGGTCGCCGAGCCGACGACAAACGCGGTGAGACCCGGGACTGGACGCACGGCGACCTGTTTGACGTCCTTGTGGCGCAACAGAACCTGCTCGATCTGCGCGGGCTCGACCCGGACACCGCCAACCTTGAGCTGGTCGTCCCGCCTGCCGATCAGGTGCACAACGCCAGCGTTGTCCCGCCAGCCGATGTCGCCGGTACGGTACAGCGGCCCAGCCACCTCGCCTACAGCTCCTGCGACTTGGAAGGCGTCATCAGCGTCGTCGCGGTATCCGAGAGCAAGATGCTGGCTCTGCACCGCGATCTCGCCTGGCTCGCCGGTGCCGGTGTGCCGATCGCCGACGTCGAGTACGAGAAGTCGGCTGGACGGCGTCCCGCTGCCGAGGGCGACGACCTCACGGCTGTCGTCCGCGTCGTGCGAACTCATCACCTGCGGTGTCTCGGTCGTGCCGTAAACGTTGACGAGCCGGGCGTTCGGAAACACCTCACGCGCATGAGCAACGTCGTCGCGGCGCAGGCGGTCCCCGCCGATCATGATCAGATTCAGGTGTGGGAGAGGCGCGGTCGCGCCCGAAGCGGTCGCGCTGAGCAGTCCCGGAGTCGTGTGCCAGATCGTTGTCTCCGAGGTTCGGAGCCACTCGCTCAAGGCATATCCGTCGGCACCGAGGTCCTCTTCGGGAATAGAGAGGACAGCGCCGCACGACAATGGCACAAGCACATCACGCAAACACGGGTCGTACATCAGCCCGGAGAGCAGAGCCACTCGATCAGAACGCGTGATGTCGAATGCAGACGTCTCCCACGCGACTTGCCGATCCATCGCGGCCTTCGGCCCGAGTACGATCTTCGGCCGGCCGGTCGTGCCTGACGTGTGGGCGAGGTACGCGACGCCTTCCCGTACCGGTATGCGGCGCTCGCCGAGCGGCTGGATCGCCGTCTCGGACAGGACTGCGGCAGGACACAGGTTGTCGAGGTAATCGTCGATTGCGGCGGGCGGCAGGCCGGCGTCGATGATCGAGAATGGCACCCCATGCTCCAGCAATGCCAGAACGGCGATCGGCAGCGACGGCGCCCGGCGCGCGACCACCGCGACGCAGGTTGCCTCGTCGAGTTCGTGGCGAGCGAGCTCGCACCGCAATGCGTCGACTTGGTCTGCGATCTCGCGGTAGGTCAGGTCATGACGCCACGACACAGCGATCCCGTCCGGATGCTCAGCGACGGCGCGCCGGAACGAGGCCGTTGTCGCACCGGGAACGGCAGCGAGCGGAGGTTCGACGCACTTGTCAGCCAGTGCACGCCTGCTCGGGGAATCCAACAGGATGTCGGCGACCGCGAGCCGGTCGTCATGAAGCTGCTCCAGCACCGCGACGTACTGTTCGGCCATTTCTCGCACCGTTTCCTGGTCGAAAAGGTCCGTTCGATACACCCACCTCAATCCGAGTCCTTGCGAGTTCGGTTCGGCGTAGACAGTCAGGTCGAACTTGCTCTCTTCACCGGTGTCGAAGCGGACGGCGGTGCGCACCCCGGGCACCTCGCGCTCGACGTCGGGAGTGGTGAGCACATTGAGCGCGACCTGCACCACCGGGTTCATGCCAGGCACCCGAGGCGGATCCATCGCGCGAACCACATGGTCGAACGGCAACTCCGCTTGTTCCAGTGCGACGAGGGCCGACGCCCGCACAGCGGCGATCGCCTGTGCGGCCGTCATATTCTGGTCGAGAATGACCCTGATCGGCACCGTGTCGACGAAGAATCCGGCCACAGATTCCAGTTCCGGCAACGGCCGGTCGCCGACGATGCTCCCGAGCACGACGTCCTGCTGCCCCGTCAGCCTGGCCAGCTGGCAGGCCAGCGCTGCCAGGAGGAGGTGGAACTGGGTCACGCCGTGCCGTGCCGCGAGAGCGTGCAGTCGGCTGGTGGCCGTGCGGGAGAGCGTTGTCCGCAGTGATCCGGCCGCAGCCGAAGTCGAATCCTGTCTGGTCCGGGCTGCTGACAGCCGCACCTCGACGGGCGCTCCTCGGAGGTACTCTCGCCAGGCCGAGGTGAGCGCGGCGAGCCTGACCGGTGTGAGCTGCTTTTGCTGCCATCGAACGAAGTCCTGGTAGGTGGCCTCGACAACTGGAATCTCGTTGCCCGCGTACGCTGCGAGGATCTGCTCGACCAGCACTACGTTCGACCATCCGTCGCACACGATGTGGTGCAGGTGCAGCACAAGACGATGCCGGTTCTCGGCGAGCTTCAGCACGTGCGCTCGCACCAGGGGGCCAGTCGCCAGGTCGAACGGGATACGGCCGACGCTGCCGGTCCAGTCGTCGGCAGCCTGCTGAGGCTCGGCCTCCTCCGTGAGGTCCAGTACGGTGACGAGCGGCGCTGGGCCGTCTGCCCGCCGGGCCGGAGTGCCGTCGGCTCTGCGGATGTAGCGAGACCGGAACAGGTCGTGCCGCGCGAGCACCGCGGAGGTCTGAGCCTGGAGCCGTGCAGCGTCCACCGGCCCGTCCAGCGTGATCTCGACGGGGACGCAGTAGGCGGTGCTGGTGGGCTCGATCGTCCACAGGAACCACAGCCGTTCTTCGCCGAACGACAGGTCTTGGTCGTCCGATGCCAGAGCAACGGGGTGGGCTGCAGAAACAGGCTCGCCGTGCCATCGACGCACCGCTTCCGCGACTTCGGGCACGGTGGGATGCCGCAGGATCTGTGCCATCGGCACGACGACGCCGAATTGTTTGCGCAGCCGTGCTGAGATCTGAGCCGCGGTCAGAGAATGCCCGCCCAATGCGAGCAGGTTGTCCTCGCGCGTCGCGGGCGCGGTTCCGCACAATTCGGTGAACAGTCCGGCGATCACTCGCTCGGCTTCGTCGTTCCAGTGAACCTGCCTGAGCGGATCCACCGTGTCCGGTTCGGCTGCGAGCAGTTCACGCAGCGCGGAGCGGTCGAGTTTGCCGCTGGGCAACATGGGAAGGCTGTCGATCTGGGCGAACGAGGAAGGCACCATTGCGGGGTGCAGCGTTTCCTGGCACCTGCGGCGGAGATCGTCAACTGCCGGCGCGGAGGCCACGACCGCAGCGATGAGCCTTCCCTCGACCACTTCGGCTCCGCAGCCGGTCACCAGAGGATGAGCGGCGATCACGGCCTCGACTTCGCCGAGTTCGACGCGGACACCGCGGATCTTCACCTGGTCGTCGATGCGACCGTGCACCGTGAGCACGCCGTCCGCGGAGACCGAGGCCAGGTCGCCGGTGCGGTACATCCGCCCGCCTTCGGCGAAGGGATCGGGCAGAAACGACGCCTGGTCTTGCTCGGCACGGCGCAGGTACCCGGCGGCGACCGCAGTTCCTCCAAGGAATAGCTCGCCGGTCTCGGCAGGGTTGCCGTGCGAGTCCAGGACGTAGGCACGCACACCGGGCAACGGCGGGCCCACTGCCGGTGCGGATTCGCCGGGAACGCAGCGGTGAACCGCTACGCAGATGCTTGCCTCAGTCGGCCCGTAGCAGTTCAGCAGCGTCGGCACGTAAGAGAATTGGCGAATGAGATCCGCGCCGCAGCGTTCGCCTCCGAAACCGAGCACGCTGAGTGTCACGGGCTGCTCCGCGGTCAGACAGCCCGCCACCGTCGGGGTGAGCAAGGCGGCATCCACGCTGCCGTCGGTGAGCACAGTGTCCAGCTCGTCGATCTCGGCGATGACCAGAGTCGCGCCGGTGGTGAGGGCCATGAAGATCTCCCAAACCGCGGCATCGAAGCTCCATGAGGCGGCCTGGAGCATCCGCTTGCCCGGCGCGAGCGCGAAATGTCGCGCGCCGGCGACGGCCGCGTTGGCCAGCCCCTCATGCCGCACCTGCACGCCCTTGGGCTTGCCCGTAGAACCGGACGTGTAGATCAGGTACGCCGTATCGAGCGGTTCAGGCAGACTGACCGTCCGGTCCGAGCGCAGCTCGATCGGTTGGCAGGCGGGGACTCCGGAACCGCTCAGCACGTCACCGATCAGCAGAGCCGGTTGCGCGTCCTCGACGAGCAACCGACGTCGTTGTTCCGGCAGCGCCGGATCCAACGCGAGGTACGCGGCACCCGCGCGCAGCACGGCGACCGCAGCAGCTACCGCAGTGCATCCCCGGGCCAGGTGCAAAGCCACGATGTCCCCGCGGCCGATGCCGCGCTCGCGCAGCCCGGCGGCGATAGCATCTGCCTCGTCGTGCAACCGCCGATAACTCATCGACTCGCCGCCGCGCCGCACCGCGGGCGCGTCGCCGTGCGTCTCGACGATACCCGCGATCAGGTCGACCACAGTGCGGCCGGAAACAGCGGCGGGCCCACCGGACCAGCCGCCGCGAACGTTCTCGATCATTGTTCTCCCCCTAAGGTGCGGCCGGTCAGAGCGCAGCCGTCAAGCGATGTGCTTCTCTGTGCGCGATGCGGTAGAGGCGCGGTCCGACGGACAAATCCGTCAGTCCGCGAGCGCCCAGCAGCTGCACGAGGTCCCGGCTCGAGGCGACCGCCGTCTGCGCGGCGAGGCGGTGCGCGCGAGCCACCGGCGAGACGTCCGTCTGTCCGTGGTCGAGCCATAGCGTGGCTTCGCGGCACGCGGACCAGGCCAACCGGACTTCGCCGAGCAGCCGCACGAGCCGCCCGGCCACCAGCTGCTTGCTCAGCAACGGCTGGCCGCCCACGACGCGGCGACCGCAATGGACGACCGCTTCTCGATAGCCCGCGTCGGCAAGGCCCACCAGATACGCGGCTTGGCGCAGCAGCCGCCGAGACCACCACGGTGTGTCGGTAGACGCGGGCAGTTCGCCGGAGTCACTGCGCAGCACCCACTCGTGCGTCGAGGTCCTGGCCAGCTCCCAACCGGTAGTGTCACCCGCTCGCAGCCGGTCGATGACGGACGCGCTCGCCGGCGAGGTGCTCGTGACCAGGTCGAGCGCGGCAGACGTGGCTTCCGCGCGCTCGGCAGCCGCGATCGCACCGCCCATCGCGGCGAAGACCTCCGTCACCGGGGCCAGACCCAAATCCATACCGCCGAACTCCTCGGAGAGTTCGAGGTCGAAACAGCCAGCCGAGGCAAGCGCGGCGGGCACCGCACCAGAGTCGGCGACCGGACGACCAGCGAGGGCAGCGGAGGCGAGCTGCCGAAATTCCGAGGCCAGCTCGTCGTCGAACACCGTCACCGCACCTCGCTCAGCGCCGAATCGGGCAAAGCGCTCGCAACCAGGTCGATCAAGACCTCGCTGGCCCCTGCGGAGATCGTCAGGCCAGGAGCCTCCCGTACTGCTGAGTCCAAGGAGCCGGTCTGGTTCGCGAACAGGTAGGCGCAGTCTTGAGCCAGCTCGCTGCACAGCAGCTTGACCAAGGCCGCCTCTCCGTCGTCTCGTCCGTTGCGGTCGACTCGTTCCGCGGTGCGGTAGGCGAAGAAGCGAGCCGCCTGGTATCGCTCTTCGAGGCACCGAGCTTCCGCACTGTCCGCACACAGGTTCAACCAGCGGGCGGCACGAGTGAGGTAGTCGAAGCCGGTGCGCTCGAAGGAAATGGAGCCGCTCAGCACCGGCCACGCACCGCCCGGCGGACCGACCAACCGGTCGGCGCAAACCGGCACATCGTCCAGGCGGATTTCATGAAAAGCTTCATCGCCCAAGGTCGAAAGCGCCGTTATCTGCACGCCTGGGTCTGCTGCTGGAACCAACGCGAGCGAAAGACCTTCGTACCGAGAACCTTCATCACCGGTTCGGAACGCGCACAGAAGATCAGTCGCGAACGGCGTCCTGGCACTCCATGCCTTAGTTCCGGAAACCAGCCAATCGCCCCTTGCGAACGCTGCGCCGTGCGTGCTAATTGCTGCCAGGTCGGACCCTGTCGCAAATTCAGAGAAAAGAACGCTTGCGAACCGCTCGCCCGCCGCCGCACCTGGCAAGAACTCTTCCTTGAGCGCATCAGAACCGTGGTGCAAGACAACGTTTCCGGCAACCTGGACGGAGGTGACATAAAGAGTGTCGGGGCAGCCGGCAAGCCCCATCGCCTCCAGCAAGAGACACACTTCCACCTGACCGTATCCTCGGCCGCCGTACCGCTCCGGCCAGTCAGGCGCAAGAAGGCGAAGATCCCCCATTCGACGGTACAGCTCACGCGGATCAGCATCCGCGCGCGCCAGCAGTTCCAGATTCTCGGAATCCCCGAAAAAATCACACAGTTCAGCCAAAAATGATTTCTGACGATCATCCAATGCAAGTGAAATAGAGTTCTTCACCCTGCCGCCCGCCTTGCATACGGCGAGCGCAACCGCGCAGTTGACTCCACCAGATTTCGTCCCCTCCCCGGGATGAAAACCATCGCGAAACAGGAACCTACGGGCCTGAATCATCGGCGATCAATACGCAAGTGACCGCCATCACAAGACGTGATTTTTTAATCACCCGATCTTCGCAGCATTGTCTAAACCAATTTTGCAAACCTCCCCTAAGCGGGTCACGTCCATAGTCGGACCGTGCCCGATTTCGGGTACGGAGGTTGCCGGAGATCGCGCAGTTGGCCATGCTGAGCGTCGTGGGGGACGAGATTCCAGATGACCTGGTGCGCCACATCGTGCGCACGACAGGCCTGCCCGCGGCCATTGCCGCCCGGGTCGTGTCGGATGTCATGGGGTATTTCGTCGAGACCACAGAAGAGTACGTGCGGCGTCGACACACCGAATTGCGCGCGGAGCAGTTGCCGAACGCGCGGATCTGGGCAGTGATCAGCGATGAACTGAACCTTCGCCCGGTGGCGGCACCGCGACTGTCGGAGCGGCAGTTGCGCCGCATCGTCTACGGCTGATCAGCGGAGGACATGATCATGTGCGGGATCGTGGGATACGTCGGGTCGCGGAACGCTGTTCCGTTGCTGCTCGAGGGCCTGCATCGACTGGAGTACCGGGGTTACGACTCGGCTGGCATCGCGGTGGAAGGAGGCCGCGGGCTCGAGGTCGTCAAGGCCAAGGGCCGGGTCGCTGATCTGCGGCGCATCGTGCCCGTAGGACTGAGTTCGTCCGCGGGCATCGCGCACACCAGGTGGGCCACTCACGGGGAGCCGAGCGATCGCAATGCCCATCCGCACCTCGATGAACGCAAGCGGATCGCGATTGTCCACAATGGAGTGATCGAGAACTCCGCACAGTTGCGAGCCCAGCTGGCCGCTGACGGAGTGACCCTCTCGTCGGACACCGACAGCGAGGTTCTCGCCCATCTGATCGCCCGCAGCGAAGCGCCGACGCTGGAGGATGCTGTCCGTGATGCCCTGCGCCGCGTCGAGGGCACCTACGGGATCATCGTCATGGACGCCGGGAGTCCCGGCGAGCTGGTGGCAGCCCGCCGAGGCAGCCCGATCGCGCTCGGCCTCGGGGACCAGGAGATGCTGATCGCGTCCGATGTCGCCGCGCTCGTGCGTTACACCCAGCACGTGATCTACCTCGACGACGACGAACTGGCCACGGTGTCCGCCGACGGCTACCGCACCAGCACCCTGCAAGCCGAGTCGACCACGAAGTCGCCGACCTCGATCACCCTCTCCTCCGCGGAGTACGAACTGGGCGGCCACCCGGACTTCATGAGCAAGGAGATGCACGAGCAGAGCGAATCCGTGGACCGCTGCCTGAGCGGCCGGCTCGACCATCAGTTCATGTCGGCCCGCCTGGACGGTCTCGGCCTGTCCCCTCGCGAATACCAGCAGGTCCGCCGGGTCAAGCTGCTCGGATGCGGTTCGGCCTACTATGCCGGGCAACTGGGGGCGGGCATGATCGAGGAACTGGCCAGGATCCCCGCAGACGCCGAACCCGCCTCCGAATTCCGCTATCGCAATCCGGTCGTCGACCCCGACACTCTCTACGTCGCGATCAGCCAGTCCGGCGAAACCCTGGACACCCTCGCCGCCGTGCACGAACTCAAGCGCAAGGGCGGCCGAGTCGTCGGCTTGGTCAACGTCGTCAGCAGCTCGATCGCACGGGAATGCGGCAGCGGCATGTTCCTGCACGCCGGCCCTGAGTTCTCCGTCGCGGCCACCAAGTCCTTCACCAACATGGGAGTGGCGCTGGCACTGCTCGCCTTGGAGCTCGGCCGGGTGCGAGACCTGTCCCTGAGCGAGGGCCGTCGCCTGGTCACAGGGCTCGCCGACCTGCCAGCACGCATCGGCGAGATCCTCGCCGCGGAAGACGAAATCGCCGCGATCGCCGCACGCTACGCCGAGGCGGAGCACATGTTCTTCGTCGGCCGGGTGCGGGGCTGGCCGGTCGCCAGGGAAGGCGCGCAGAAGCTCAAGGAGATCTCCTACATCCACGCAGAGGCGTACCAGTCGTCCGAACTCAAACACGGACCACTGGCATTGATCAACCCGCACATGCCCACCGTCGCAGTCGTGCCCGACGACGAACTGCTCGTCAAGAACATCTCAACCATCGAGGAAATCAAGGCCCGGGGCGGTCCGGTGATCGCGGTAACCGACGCCGACCTCCCGCACGGACTCGTGAACGACGTGATCAAGATCCCGCACCTGCAGCCGGAGCTTGCCCCGATCGCGCTGTCGATACCGCTGCAACTGTTCTCGTACCACCTCGCGAAGACTCTCGGCCGCGACATCGACCGACCGCGCAACCTGGCGAAGAGCGTAACCGTGGAGTAGTCCGGTGCAATCCGGAGCGGAGATCTGGTTGGGCGAGCAGTCGGCCGCTCGCTGACCTGTTGCCGGTGTCCAGCGACAGCACTGACCCCACCACCAACGAACGTTGAACCCGACGCAAGGGCTGCCAACGGCATTTCGCAACCTCTCCGCCCCTATGCCCAGTCACACCCCCAGCACGTCGATGTGCTCAAAATGTGCTCCAGAGCCGACGCAGAGCCCGACACTGTCCGACATCCACCGGCATTCGAGCACCGGTAAAAATGGCCGCCACCTGCATTAACCGGCATATAATGACACCGTGCGATACAGTCCGGAAGTCGAAAGCTGTGGACTTTTAATCCGTAGGTTCTGGGTTCGAGCCCCAGGCGGCCCACTCAAACTTCCAGGTCAGCGGCTCTTTGCTCGCAGCCGGTCAAGATCAGCTCCCCGGTTTTGAGCGGGGACGGATTATCCAGCAGCCCTTCCAGGGCCAGTGCTGTGACCGGATCGACGGCCTTCCGCTCCAGGTAGTTGTCCTGCGTCATCGACACCCGCGAGTGGCCGAGGTGGTCCGCGATCAGCCGGGTCGGGATGCCCGCGTCGTCCATCGCGGTCGCCGTCGTCTTGCGGAAGTTGTGCGACGTCAGCCAGATGAACTCATCGCCGCCGCGGATCTCCCGGATGACCCGCAGGACGTTGTTCGGGTCCCGCAGTCCGCCGACCGTGCTGGCGAACACCGGACTCGCTAGCGACCGACCGTCCTTCCGCGCCTCAGCCCACCGCCGCTTCAACAGCGCCAACGACCCCAGCGTCTCCGCAATGGACGCCAACGCACGGACGAGCTTCGCCGGTACCCACAGCACCACCGCGACACCCGCACCAACGGCGATCAGCACCGCCGCGTTCATCGGCGCTCACCGCCCCGCCCTCAGCCGCGGCGAGGTTCAGCGACAACATTCCTTGACATGCCGCGCACTTCGTTTCGCCTCGAACGAGGCGGGCGAACTTTTTGCATGCGGCGCAACGTATCCGGGTGACGCTCACCGTCCGGAACCGGTTATGTTCGTCATTGTTCACTTCCCAGTGGACAGCGCAGAACCGGTGAAGGTTGGCAGCCAGAGGCCGGTTCTGCGTTAATACGGAACAATTCCGCCGGTTCAAGGGCGCGTTGAACACAGCACACGTCACCGTGTGCTTTTTTCAGTACTCGCTTGGTTTTCCGGCTAGTCGGTGTTCGATTCGCCGGTGGATTCGTCGGTGTTCGGTTCCTCGCCGGTCAGGAGCTGGGTCAGCCCGGCGTCATTCGCCCGCTGCTGCGCTTTCACCTCTTTCAGGAGCTGGTCCACCACCACCGACAGCCGCGCCAGCGACTCCGCCGGGGACAACGCCGCCTTCTCAAGCCGCTCGATCGTGCCCGTGTACGGGGCCGCTTCCTTGCCGACCAGGAACACCCCGGCACCGTGGTGCGGGCAGTACACGACATCCGACGTGTCCTTCATCGTGTAGCGACTGAACGCGCCCTGCGTCACGACCTGACTCGGAGCCAGCCGGATCGTCACCGCCCGCGAGATCCCGATCAGATCCTTGAGAAACCGCATCTGCCGCAACATCACCTCCGCATCCCCGAAATGGTTCCGCAGCGCCTCGGACCCGACGAACATCCGCGCGGGAATCGCGCCCGCACCGAACACGATCCGGTTGCGGTCCAACCGGTTCTCCACCACCTGGTCCAGCTTCTCCTTGTCCCGCAAATCCGGGCCGAACACCAGCAGCGCGTAATCCGGGACCTGCAACAGATCCGGCACCAGCAGCGGAGCCCACACCGTCACCGACGTCGCGACCCGCTCATGCGCGATCAACGTCGTGTAGTGCGCCGGATCCGCCTGCGACCCCGCCGAGAACCAACTCGGTCCCGACACTCCGCGCGCCAGCAGCATGATCCACGCCTTGCGCTCCCCGGTCACCCCGAGCGCGCCCAGCACTCCCGACACCTCCACCGGCGTCGGCACCCGCTGCCCCAGCTCCCAGTTCGACAACAACGCCGGGTTCACCCCGATCCGCCGCCCCAGCTCCCGCAACCCGAACCGCGCCTCGATCCGCGCATCCCGCAACGCAGCACCCAAACCGCGTGCTCGCGGGCTCGCCATATCCGTGCCACGCATCAACCACACCTCCGACCCGGGATCGTCCCTGTCTGCAAACCGAGAACACCCATCTACGCCGCCTTGCCCTCACCCGACGCAGACGACGCACTGGCCGACCGCGACGACGACTTGCCCGCAGCAGCCTTGAACCCCGTCGCCCGAAAGACGTACGTCTGATACTTGAACTCGCCCTGCCCACCGACACGCGGCTCCGCCGTCAACCCGTCCAGCTCGATCGGCCGCATCCCAGGCAACGCCTCCGCCGTCGTCGGCACCGGCTGAACATCAGCCAGGAACGTCACCTCGAACGAGGCCCGCTTCGCCTTCGTCTCGCCCGGGTCCGTCACCGCAGCCCGCCACTGCCGCTTGCCGGTCGCCTCGTCGATGCGCTGCCGCACCGGACGCCCGGCAGCGCGGTCCTCACGCGACTGAAACTCGTTGTCCGGAATAACTTCCCCCACTATCACAAGCCCCTGCGGGAACGCGTCGTCGAAGTCGATCGCGAACCGGTGTCCTTTTTCGATAGCCATAACCGCTAGCTCCCAGTGTTCTGTGTCAGTCAGTCGTGTCCGGCGTCTCGTCGCCGTGGTTCGTCCGTGTCGCTGCGCTCAGCGCTGTCCCTGCCTCTTCGAGTTGCTTGCCCAGAACCGCGATCGCGTCGAAGTCCACGAGAAGGACCACGGGGAACGCCTTGCCGAAGCGGATCTCCGCTCGGTTCGCATACGTCAGCGCGCGGACGCGGATCGGCAGGTCTGCCGTCACGTGGATCTGGACCGTGTCGCGCATGTCGCCCGCGCCTAAACCACGCGGGTACGGAACACCTGCGCTACCGGATCGCTCGACCAACCGCCGATCACCGGGGCCGCACTTGCAATCGTCATGCCTGCCTCCTTCGGGCTCCGCCGCCGAGCGAGTCTCGGCAACGTGCCACCCAATCTCCGGCAAAAGGCGGGACATGATCACCACGTGGCGGGACATCTTGGGACGTCCCTGGTACGGTCGAAGACGTCCCTAAAAGTCCCAAAGGGGTGCGGATGCCGAACGAACGGCTGCGTGACGCGCTGCTGCGCAACGGGCTCACGCTGGAACAAGTCGCCAAGGCGCTCAGCGTCGACCAGAAGACCGTCGAGCGATGGATCACCAAAGGCCGCACCCCGTACCCGAAGCACCGGCACAAGATCGCCGCCATGGCGCGCGAATCGGAGACCTACCTGTGGCCCGACTCCGTCGCACCGGAACGCAGGGCCGAGACCGCCGCCGCCGAGGTGGTGAGCGTGTTCCCGCACCGCAACGCGATCCCGGTCGAACTGTGGAACCGGCTGATCAACGACGCGTCAGAGACCGTGGAAATCCTGGTACACGCCGCCTTGTTCCTGGTCGAACGCCCGCGGTTCATCAAGGACATCGCAGCCAAGGCCGCGGCCGGCGCGAAGGTCCGCCTGGCGTTCGGCGACCCGGACGGCGACAGCGTCGCCCTGCGCGGAGAAGAAGAGCAACTCGGCGACGGGACGCTCCCCGCACGCGTCCGCAACGCGCTGGCGTTCTACCGGCCGCTCGTCGGCGTCGAGGGCGTCGAGATGCGGTTCCACAACACGACGCTCTACAACTCCATCTTCCGCTTCGACGACGAGATGATCATCAACACGCACGTCTACGGATTCCAGGGCGCCCACGCACCGTCGCTCCACCTGCGCCGACTCTCCGCCGGGGACCTCTTCGAGACCTACTCGGAGAGCTTCGAGACCGTCTGGAACCTCGCCAAGCCCGCCACCATCTAGGAGGCACCACATGGCACGCGTCGACTACTACAACGACCCCAACGCACCCAAAGCCAACAGCATCGCCGTCGCGGTGTCCGCGTTCATCCAGGACGACAAAGGCCGGATCTTGATGATCCGACGCACCGACAACGACCTCTACGCAATCCCAGGCGGGCAGCTAGAACTAGGCGAAACCCTAGCGCACGCTGCTGTTCGAGAAGTGCGCGAGGAAACTGGGATTCAGTGCGAGGTAACCGCCGTAATAGGCCTCTACTCTAACCCTGATCATGTCATTGCCTATAGCGACGGCGAGATCAGGCAAGAGTTTTCTATATGCTTCCGCGCCAATCCGACCGGCGGAAAGCTCCGTACCAGCAGCGAAAGCAAAGAAGCCCTCTGGACACGAGTAGATCTTCTTGACACTCTCCACATTCATCCTTCCACACGTCTTCGCATCACGCATGGAATAACATCCGAATCAGTATTTTTCACTTGAGTTGATAGCTTTTGTCAATTAACCCATTAAGCACTAGTTGAGACTCATACTTCCCTCGCCTCAACTTCGTTCAAAAATTCTCCCCCATCGTCAGGGATGCCTGACTCCCAGCCTTCCCTTCCTCGCGAAACTAAGTGTCGGAATTCACTATTCGTTAAACCCTGCTCCACATCCTCGATTGTTATCCTTAGCCTCTCCCGCTCGCGCACCGCTTTATCTATCTCTGCCGACAGAGTGCGGTTATTCAAGTCCAATTCTTTCGCCATCTCGGCAAGCCGATCGCGATTATCTAGGCCATTTGCATAGGCCTCCGGCTCAACAGACCCGTCGATACTATCCAGTGTCGCCTCCAATCGCCCGACCCGATGAAGAGTGTGGCGCGTAAGGTCCCGTATCCCTTCTTGATCATTGCGAAGCATTCCTATCCGACGCTCCGATTTAGTCAACTCAGATCGCAGCTTAGCAAGTTCGCGTTCGGCTATCTGAAGTTTTAAGTACTGACGAGAAACCGCTTCCCCTCTCGCCACTCTATCCGACTTCAAATCACCAGCACCCACCCACGCTCGAATATTCCGCTCCGCGCTTCTCTTGCTAGTGTCCTCGACCTCATCCAGCAATGTCGCGGCCAAATTTAGCTCGAACTTCGCGCCAACTTCTTCGATGAACTTAACAGGACTGTATGCGTAAAAGAGTCTTCCCGTCTCCTTGTGGAACTCTTGTCGCAAATCAGGCAATGGTCCCAGTATCTCCCCCTGCGATTTCCACCACCAATCCTCTTTAGCATCATCAGTGACAAATAGGACATCAACTTTCTTTTCGGCGGAATAAGCAATGATCTCCTTCCAAAGAACCAAGTCACCGTACATTCTATTACCCCCCTTTCGGGAATCTAGAAATCCCGGCGGAACTTTATTCTTGTACCTGGATTCCCCTTCCTTGTAGATTTCAGCAAGCGTCTCATCGTCAAATCCATCCCCTACCCTTCCATCGTATAATTCACCCACCGCTATCAGAACGGAGTCACTTTGCGGAGTAAGGCCATGCTTTGAAAACTTCTTGCCGTACTCTTGCGAAACTTCAGACTTCGTCTTCTCCGCGAATTCCCTGACCTTCTTTTCTATTGAATCCATGTCTAAGACTGGATTCTTCTTGTACCGCTTAAGCTTCGCAGAAACCTGATTGAAGGCACTCTCTAAAGCGTCAATGATCTCCTTATTTAGACCGTTTTGTTCACGTATGATGCCGACTCTTAGTTCATGAAATTCCGCCGCGACCTGATACGGACTCCACAATCTCGTAGCAACTGCACTCAATCCATTTATGAATTTCTCGCGAACATCCGGGGAGTATCTATACAGATTGAGAAGCGCATTTGTATCTAGCACAATAGTTCCAGCTTCCCAGATCCGCGCGCGATCGCCGTGCGCCAAGGGGTAGTTCCCGAGAAACTTGCTACGCATTTCCTTCTCCTTGAGATTTAAAATTCGAGCGGACAAGTGGTTGCTGCCGAACTTGGCTCTATGGGATCAAGGGCGCGCCGCCGGGCGGCGCGCCTGCTGCGGTCCGTAGCCCCTCACCTAGGCGGCCGCCGCGATCCCGGCACGGCGGGCTCCCGCTCCGCTCCGCCCACCGGCCGGGCCGCGCGGCCGCCAGCGGTGCCGGACCCCAGCGCCGCCCGACAGCAGCACGCGTGACCCTCGTGCCAGAACCGGACAACCCACCCATGCGCAAACAGTCGCCGACCATCCTGGACCTGTTACGCACACACATCGCCTGAGGCCACCCCGAAGCCTGATCGTGACAACGGTCGGTAGCACCGCGTCAAGGCTGGAAAGCGTGCCTTGACCCGGCCCTACCGACCGCGTGTGAGCTTCGTATCGGGGTTGGGGGAAGTGTGGGCGGGTAAGATGCGGGCTGAGCGGGCGAGCGTCAGTCCCCGTCAGAGAACATGATCAACTCCCCGGTTTTCCCCCGGAAAACGATCGAAAACGACGAGAACCGGCGGCCGAGCATGATCAGCCGCGGAGTGAGGCCGCGCAGGTGAGGGCCAAGATCGGCAGATGACGAGAAACAGCCACTGGCCTGGGCTTTGACTCCGTAGGTTCTGGGTTCGAGCCCCAGGCGGCCCACCACGATTATAACGCGTTGACCAGCATAAACGACTTCCGAAAGATCCACTTCGGGGCTGTGCGCCCAGGCCAATCGCCTCCGATTGCGCTGGCGTGCCGATTTCGCCGGGGCTCGGGGGCGGCAAGCAGCCGCGACTGCTGCCACCCGATCACGAGGAACGCCTCTATCCAGGCTCAAGCCCAGTACCCGCAACTCGCCCAGATATCAGGCGGCCGGGGAACAAAGAACATGGCGTCACGGACACACCTCGAATGCAGCGGTCAATCGCCGCCGCCGAAGACCTGCAGCAGCTTCTTCTCGAGCGGGCACCGGTGGAGCAACTGCTCGCGGTCGGTGACTTCCTCCGGTACCGTGGCCAGCCACGTCGTCGCGGAGGCTTCCTGTTCGCGGATTAGACGGGTCTCGGCCATCTCCGAGATACGGTGCCGCATTTCGTCGGAAAGCCCTGGACGTCATCGGCCTCCGGCAAGCGGCGGGGAAAAAACGTCGAGGTGCTCCGTGTCGAACGATCGATATTCGTCGTATGACCACTCACTGTCGAGCCAGACACTATGCCGCCCCTCCGCTTGCCTGAGGGCGCTGGATGCGGGCATTGGTTCCGCCAACGCCCTTCCCCGTTGGCCAGGGACAGCAACCTCGCGTAGGACCTGTCGGCACCGATCGTGATGGCCAGCGCGACGCGGCGTCCGATCATGCAGCGTGCGCGCGGCTCGTTCAGCCACGCGGGCAAACGCCCGGCGTCGACACGGCCGAAGACGACATCGTCCTCGGATGGAATCTCGGACCTGGGGGATTTCCTCCGCGAGCAGCACTGTGCCGTCGAGTTCTTCAACCCGGACCGGCAGGATGTCGCTTGCGCGCGCCAAGACGACCAGAACCGACTGCGGATCGGCGAGAAACTGGCGGGCCACGCCGCGCTGACAGACCGTCCGAGACGGCGTAACGCGCGATCCCACCGTTCCTCGGCCGAGGTGTGCTCCGTGCAGTAGCGTCGGCCGTCGGACGCCTCCGGGATCGGGCTGATGGAGATGCGGGCGCAGGTCCGACGGCGTTTCGCATCGGTTTGGCCTTCTTAGTCGCCGGTATTTCCACCGCGTCGGCGATCGCGTAAAGCTGTTTTTTGTTGCCAGCGGCGGACTTCACGATCGCGAGGGCGGGTTTCGGGCGAGCGCGTTCCAGCCGACGCAATTTGAGTTCGGGAACGGTGGCCAGGACTGAAGCTGGCGCGGTTTCAGGTGTGTAGACCGGAATTGGCCCAGCCTCATGCGGCCCGGATGTCACGTTCCAGCGAGTGGCCGAGATCGTCAGGACTGTGCCCGGCTGGTGCCGCGCGCGGTCAGGCCACTGCGATTTGAGGGGCGGCAGGATCACGCCTTCCGCTGGGGCAACGTGGCTTCCGCAGTCAGCGCCTCCGCCCGAATGCTCGCCGCCGGCATATCCCGCGAAGTCTGGAGTGCAACCGTCCCAGCGCATCCGCTTCCCAGCCCGCGGAGAAGCCCGGGTGCCCAAGCCTGAAGTGGAAAGGTGCATTCGCTGGCCAAGGACCAGCGTGCTGCAACCCGCACGTTGGTTCCCAGGCGATTGCCGCCGGGATAGCCGTAACTCGCCGAACTGCTGTTGGCCGAAGCCTGCGGAGCGGCTACCGCGGTGACCGCCACGACGCAGGCCGTCACGGCCACTATTTTCTTCATAGTCCACGCCATCCGCATCGGGAAACCGGGCCAGGCCCGACAGTCCACAAAGTGACTGCCTCGGCGACCTCGGGGCACGGTGACCGGTGACTTTTTGCACTGGCGGGTCCGTGCGGCTGCCGACGACACTGGCAATCGCTGCGGCCGTGCCCTCCCGGCGCGATGGGAGGGCACGGGACCGGGGGTGTCGGCACGGCCGCAGTACTTCGTCCGCTGGAGCGTGTCGCCGATCTCATTCGTGGCGATTCGGCGGCAGGACGTTACCGGTGCGCGGTTTCCTGGGTGGCGGGTAGAGAACAGCGGGAAGGGTGCACGTGCGCGTTGTCCAGCGGACGGGTCTGTTCGTGGCCGCCGTCGAGATCGGCTTCCCGTTGAGCATGCTGGCGTGGCGTTCCTTCGTGTTCGAGATCTCACCACAGCTGGCCGAACGCTTCCCGACGAGCGAACGTTTGCTGACGTTGCTACTCGCCCCGACGACGATTCTGGTGTGGGCGACGTGGCATCGCCTGCGTCATGGGCCGCCGCCGTGGCCACGGGGTGTCGTGATCGTGCTGGTGCAGCTCACGGTGATCGTGGTCACCCAGTTCCAAGCGAACACGACGATCCTGAACTTGCTGCTCGGCTGCACGATCCTGGTCACGCTTCCCCCGCCATGGGCATTCCCGCTGATCGGCGTGGCCATCCTCACTGGCATCGCCGTCAACTGGATCTCAGCGTGGCCGGCCATGCTCGGCCTTGTCCTGCACAACCTCCTGGCCTGCGCGGTCCTCTACGCCGTGGTGCGCATGGGCGAACTAGCGGTCGCCCTGCGGCGGGCACAGGACCTGCTCGCCGGTCTCGCCGTCGACCAGGAACGCATCCGGGTCGCCCGTGAGCTGCACGACAAGCTCGGCCAGGAGCTCACCGCGGCCGGGCTGCGCGCGGAACTCGCGGCGCGCCTCATGCCGCAGGACCCGGGGCGCGCGGCCATGGAGATCAAGGCGGTGCAGACCCTGACCGAGCAGGCCCTCGACGGCGTCCGGCAGGTCGCACGAAGCGAATGGCAGCCGGACTTCGACAACGAGCTGAGCACCGGGACCGCCTTGCTGGAATCCGCCGGTGTCCGCTGCCGGATCGAGATCACCGCCCTGCCGGACGAGCGGATCGGCCGCGTTGTCGGCTGGGCACTGCGGGAAGGAATCACGAACGTGCTCAAGCACAGCAGCGCCCGGACATGCCTGCTGAAGACCGAGATCCGGGAGGGCGTGTTCCGCATGACGGCGGAGAACGACGGAGCGTCAGGCTGCTTCTCCGTCCCGGGGAGCGGGCTGTCCATCATCGCCGACCGGGTCCATGAGCTCGGCGGGCACGCCTGGTCCGGTCCCGCCGGCGGCGACCGGTTCCGGTTGCTGGTGGAGCTCCCGATCCGATGACGACGACGGTGAAACCGATCCGGGTTCTGGTGACCGAGGACATGCGGGTGCTGCGAGACGCGCTAACCGCGCTGCTGGCCCTCGAGGACGACATCGAAGTCGTCGGCGCCGCGGAGCGCGGTGACGAGGTTCCCGCGCTGCTGCGGGACTGCCGACCGGACGTGCTCGTGCTCGACATCGACCTGCCCGGCATCGACGGGCTCGCCCTGGCCCGGCAGATCCGCGACGCCGGGCCGCGGGTGCTCGTGCTCAGCGCGCTCGACCGCGCCGGCACCATCCGGGAGGCACTCGACGCCGGCGTCCGCGGGTTCCTGCCCAAGGGCGTGTCCGTCGACACCGTGATCGACGCGATCCGGCAGGTGGACTCCGGTGGACTGGTCATCTCGCCGACGCTGCTGTCCGCCGCGATGCGCGGCGGACAGAACCCGTTGACTGAACGCGAGCAGGCCGTGCTCCGGCAGGTCGCCACCGGCAGCACGGCGAAGGACATCAGCCGGGAGCTGCACATGGCCACCGGAACCGCCCGCAACCACATGACCCGGATCCTGCACAAACTCGGCGCCCGCAACCGAGTCGAAGCCGTCCGCCGAGCCCAGGACGCGGGCTGGCTCTGAGCCTGCCGCGGTGACACTCCGACAGCATCGGGCAGGCAGGGCTCAGGTTCGGCCGCGATGTCCGCCACCGCTGCTGATGGCACACGCGCAGCGCGCGGCCGTGTCCGATCCCCAGCCGCAGCACCTCGGCCTGCTGTCACGACAGGCCGAGGCACCAGATTCAGGCATTGGCAGGCGAAGCCCCTGCGCTCACCGGTCCCTCGTCAGGTAGCAGGCAAGGTAGAACGCCGCCATCAGCGCAAACGTCACTGCGGCACTGACCACCCACGCGAGCCACGACGCGTCGAGAATCGCCAGGACGATGCCGACCGGGATCCCGACCCCCGCCGGAACCAGCCGGTTGAAAGAACGGACCAATGAGGACCGTTTTCTGAATTCGATCGACATGATCACCACGCTACCGGCAATTCGACGCGTCGACAGGCCGCCAACCACCCGACGTTGGCAGAATGAGATTCTGGTAACACCATTTGGGGACCAAATTACGCGCCCCTAGATTCTTGAGAATGCCCACCGCATTCTTCGAAGCACCCGCGTTGCAGATAATTTTCACCACAGTACCCGCGATGCCGGTCACATTTGCCACATTGCAGCCGACGAATCCGCCTGCACCGATGAGGGCGCCGAGCGCGGCACCGATCGCGTTGCCTTCCCAGCCCCACAGGTTCAGATAGACGCCACGCCCGTAGGTGAGCTTCGGGTCGGCGACAACCGGATACCGTGCTCCGCGGTGGTCGACAATCTGGGTGACCGTGGAACCGGAGACCTCGTAGCGGGTGGGAAGGGCCGTGCCCGTCGCGTCGCGAGCCCACGGGGCAGCGATGTCCCCCAGTTCCAGCGTTCCAGCCCCCTTCTTCATGACGATCGCGACCCGGCCGCCGGCACGCGGGCTCAGCGATACGCCCTTCGGCAGGTCAAAGGTGAAATCGAAGCGTTCCGGCGCCGACGCGTCCTTCAGCACCACAAGCCCTCGCGCACCGTCTCTGACCGACTCCGCAGCAACCGCGTATCCACGTCCCGCGTCACGGGTGACCGATCGCCCCGCGGATAACGAAACCGCTTTCTTGTCCGTACCGCCAGGCAGGGTCATCCGTACCGATCCCGCAGCCTGACCGGCGACCGTGACCATCCCGTCCCGCAATGCCACCCGGCCGGACGACGGCACGGCCGGTTCCTGACCTGCCGACGCGACCGCTTTTTCCACCGCGGACGTCACGGCCGCGTCATCGTGCATTCCCGCGGCCTCGGCTCCTGCCGGGCCCGCGGTGAAGGCTGGGCACGCGGCCACCATGACCACGGAGCCGAATCGAATTAGCTGTCTCATGAGTCTCCTTTATTGACGAACTAAAACAGCCTCACGAAAACGCGGCAGCTGCGGAAGTTCCTTTCCTCACCGAGCCACTCAAAAATCATCACGCCAGCCACCAAATCCTTCACCAACATGGGATTAGCGTTGGTCTTGCCCGCCCGCACCGACGAAATCCTCTCCGCGGAAGACGAAATTGCCGCGCGCTACGCCGATGCGGAGCACATGTTCTTCGTCGGCAGGGTGCGCGGCTGGCCGGTCGCCAGGAAGGCGCGCAGAAGCTCGAAGAGATCTCCTGCGTCCACGCGGAGAGCGTCGGGTAGCCGCTGTGATCGGTCAACCGGTGAACCGGTTCGCCACGAGGTTGGTCTGGCGGTGACCTACTTCGCGCACCACACGGCCGACGCCGATTCGGCGCAGGAACTGACCCGCTTCCCGGTGGCCGACAGGGCTTGAGACCCTGCCGCGCCGGGCTTCAGCACGAGGTCGTCAAGATCGAGCGTGCTGGTCATTTTCTGGAAGCTCGCGAGGTTTCCGGGCCATTTGGTCACCACTTTGCCCGTCATGCCCTGGCGGTACCAGCTGTGGCACGCACCGGCCTCCCAGACAGAGTCAGCCATTGCACCGTCGACCCAGGTGTTGAAGTCCCGCTGAGCCCGCTGCGACGGTTGGACGGAGGCAGCGCCGTTCTCGTCGACCAGCCGGATGTAGTGCATGATCATCTTCATCTGCGCCTCGATGACCGCGATGATCGACCCGCTCGCCTGGGTGTGCGGCCCGGTCACGAGGAAGAGGTTGGGAAACCCCGCGACGACAGTGCCCTTGTAGGCGTGTGGCGATTCGCGCCACGCATCCGACTTCAACGAGCGCGCGGATTCACCGCGGAACTCGATCCCGGCGAACATGGCGGTCGCGGTGAAGCCGGTCGCGAGAACGACCACGTCGGCGTCCCAGGCGCGCCCGTCGCCGGTCACGACGCCGGTCGCGGTCAACGCCGAGATCTCTGCCGACCAGACGGTGGTCTTGCGGTCGGCGAGGGCGGGATAGAACGCACTGGACATGACCGGCCGGCGGCAGCCGAACCGGTACGACGGCGTCAGGAGCTCGCGCAGGCCCGCGTCGCGGATTTCCGACTCCAGGTAGCTCCGCCACTGTCCTTCGAGCTTGGCAAGTTTGGCCTCGTCCATGACCGCCTGTGTCTCCGCCTCGACGTTGAACCTGTGCTCGGCCGCCGAACGGATGGCGTCCATCCGCGCCGGTTCGTCCCGGAACCGTGCCTGCGCCTCGAGGTCGTAGACCTGTTCGTCCTTCGGCATGACGTAGGGCGGGGTGCGGATCACTGCCAGCACGCTGTCGGCCACGTCGACGGCGCAGGGGAGAACCTGCGCGGCACTGGCGCTCGCACCGACGACCACCACGCGTCGGCCTGCCAGGGAGATTCGGTCGTCCCATTGCGCCGTGTGGATCACCTCGCCGCGAAACGTCTCGCGGCCCGGAAGGTCAGGAATGCGAGGAGTGCTGAGCGAACCGCTCGCCACGATCAGGAACCGGCACGACAGCGATCCTCCCTCGGCGGTGCGCAGGTTCCATACGCCCGCGGGTTCTTCCCAGCTCGCTGACACCAGCGTGGTGTTGAACCGGACGCGGTCCCGGATCCCCAGATCGTCGGCCACCGTGTTGATATAGGCGAGAATCTCGTCCCACGGCGCGTAGCTGCGCGTCCACGCCGGGTTCGGAGCGGCCGAGAGACTGTAAAAATGGGCTGGGACGTCGCAGGCCGCATTGGGGTAGCGGTTGTCCCGCCACACCCCGCCCAGTTCCGCGGCACGCTCAAGAATGACGAAGTCGTCGCGACCCTCGGCCAGCAGGTCGTGCGCAGCGCAGATGCCGCCGAAACCCCCACCGACCACGACAGTCTCGTGGTACTCGATCATGATGACACTCCCACATTGGCTCTGCTTAAGCGGTTCTCGCGCTCCGCACTAACACTCCCCCGCTGCCGAGGAGGGCGTCCAAGGCTTGTTTCGCATCCCATGACGCGTTTCAGGCATCACGGCCCGGCGAGCGGGCTACCTTGGGTGTTGTGCACTCGACCAACGCGCTGCCACCGGCCGAGTTCGACCTCCGGCTGGTCCGCTACTTCGCGATGGTCGCCGAGCAGCAGCACTTCGGCCGCGCCGCGGCACTGCTGCACGTCACACAGCCGAGCCTGAGCCGCCAGATCCGGACCCTTGAGCAGCGCGTCGGCGCCCGGCTGCTCGATCGCGACCGGCAGGGCACCCGCCTTACCCTCGCCGGAGCCGCGTTCCTTCCCCACGCCAGGCAATTGCTCGCCGTCGCCGCAACGGCCGCGGCGGAGGCCCGTGCGGCCGCGGCGCCCAGCCGGGTCACCGTTGGCCACACGCGCGGGCTGATCATCACGCCGGCAGTGCGGCGACTGCGCCACCACCACCCCGAGGCCGAGGTGCACACCGTGCACCTGGAGCTGTCCGAGGTGCGGACGGCCCTGTTCGGCCACCGGGTGGACGCCGTCGTGACGCGACTGCCGTTCGCCACTGACGGGCTGCGCGTCACCGTCCTGCACGAGGAGCCCCGGGTGCTGCTCGTGGCCGGGGACCACCGGCTGGCCGGCCGGGAATCAGTCACCCTCGACGACATCGCGACCGAGCCCATGCCGAGGCTGCCCGATGCGGAGTGGGACGCGTACTGGCGGCTGGACCCCCGGCCGGACGGCACGCCGGCACCCGACGGCCCGCTGATCGGCCACCTCGAGGACTCGTTCGAACTGATCGCCTCCGGGCAGGTCGTCGCCATCGTGCCCGCCGGGCTGCGTGCCGACCGCACCCGCCCGGACCTGACCTCGATCCCGCTGCACGGCTTCGAGCCCTGCCAGGTGGTGCTCGCCACCCGCGACGGGGAGACCGCGCACTTGGTGGCCGCCTTCCGCGAGGCCGCCCAGGCCGCGCTGAACCGATCCGCAACGGCATCAGACATCGGCCGCGCTTCATTACATATGAATGTTATCTAACCTGTCCCGATCGGCGAGAAGGCTCGGGCAACCAAAATCCAGTCTATATCAAGATAAAACGGACCTAAAGGGCAGTGCCGACCCTTGAGTCGCTAGCCCGTTACATAATCTAGTGATATAAATTGGCTATGGGCGAGAGCGAGCGCGACCACGGGCGGGATGACGTCACGGAGGCTTTCGACGAGGTCATCCACCTGATGATCCGGCACCTGAACGACCACGGAAGCCTGACGTTCCCCGCGATCACGTGCCTGGGCAGGCTCTACCGGGACGGCCCGACCCGGCTGACCGCACTGGCTGAGGCGGTAGGTGCCAGCCAGCCCTCGACGAGCCAGTTGGTGCAGCGCCTGGAGCGGCAGGGGCTGGTGGCGCGGGTCAGGGATCCCCAGGACGGGAGGGCGTCGCTCATCGCGCTCAGCGACGCCGGTCGCACCCTGGTGGCCGACCGTCTCCGCGAGCGCCATGACCGCCTGACGGAGTTACTCGCAACGCTCTCCCCCGAGGACGACGCCTCGCTTCGGTTGGCGATGCACGTGATTCGACCGATCGTCCAGCGGTTGAGCGAGACCGCTCGCCAGTCGGAGGCCCAGGCCAGGTCCTGACGACTTGGCCACCCGATCCAGTGCGGAGGTACGCCATGACCACACCATCCACCGCTTCCTCGCGATCCCACGCGGCCGGGCGTCCGGTCGACTGCGACGTGGTGGTCGCCGGGGCCGGCCCCGCGGGGCTGATGCTGGCCGGCGAGTTGCGGGCCGGCGGCGCCTCGGTCATCGTGCTGGAACGGTTGACCGAGGTCGATCCGATCCTCAAGGCAGGAACCCTGAACCGGCCCAATATCGAGGCGTTCTACCGGCGCGGCCTGCTTCCCGCGCTGCGGAAAGCCCAGCAGGAGACGGAGTGGACCGTCTCCTACCTTTCCACCCGGCGTCCGGACGGCACGAGCGCGCTGCCCAGGTTCTCCGGACATTTCGCGGCGATCATGCTCAGCGACGAGATGCTGGAAGAGTCCGACCCGGACCTGGCTGGGCTCTGTCCCCCGGACCTGGTCGCCCTGGTCCACCAGAAGCAGGTCGAGGCGATCCTCGCGGACCGCGCTGCCAGGCTCGGCGTGGAAGTTCGCCGCGGGGTGGCAGTGACTGGTTTCGAGCAGGACGACGAAGGAGTGACGGTCGCGACCGATCAGGGGCCGATCCAGTGCGGATGGCTCGTCGGCTGCGACGGCGGCCGCAGCACCGTGCGCAAGCTCGCCAGGTTCGACTTCCCCGGCACCGACCCGGAAATCACCGGCTACCACGGGATCGCCGATATCGTCGGCGTGGAGGGCCTTGGTGTCGGCTGGCACGCGACCGACACCGGCGTCTACCTCAACGACCCGCCGCGCGGGCGGATCACCACGGTCGCGTTCGACGGCGCACCGGCCGACCGCGACACCCCAGCGACCGCCGAGGACCTGCAGGCAGCCATTCGCCACGTGACCGGCGCCGACGCCACGGTCACCGGGATCACGAGCCTGACCCGGTTCACCGACAACACCCGTCAGGCCACGACCTACCGGCAGGGGCGAGTGCTGCTCGCCGGCGACGCGGCCCATGTGCACCCTCCGTTCGGCGGGCAAGGGCTCAACCTGAGTGTGGGCGACGCGATGAACCTCGGCTGGAAGCTCGCCGCCACTGTGCGGGGGACGGCGCCGGACGGGCTGCTGGACACCTACACCGCGGAGCGGCATCCCCTCGGTGCCTGGGTGCTGAACTGGACGCGTGCCCAGATCGCGGTGATGCGCCCGGAGCCCCATGCCCGTGCGCTGCGCGAGGTGGTCGCCGACTTGGCACGGACCGTGGATGGCACCACGTACCTCGCGAAGAAGATCTCGGGCGTCTGGCAGCGATACGACCTTTCCGGCGGCCATCCGCTGGCCGGAGCCAGCACACCCGACTACGCGCTGGCTGACGGATCCCGGCTCGCCGACCACATGCACGACGGCAAAGCGCTCCTGCTGGACCCCTCCGGTGCGCTGCACGAGTTCGCTGCCCCCTACCGCGACCGCATGCGGACGATCACCACGGCCCCGCTGACCGACGACGCTCCGGCGGCCCTGTTCGTACGACCCGACGGTTACGTTGCCTGGGCGGGCGAACCCGACCCGGGCTCGCTGGACAAAGCACTGCAGACCTGGCTCGGCGTCCCACTGGCACAACCGAGCCAGACTCCGGAAGCGGTCACCAACCCCTCTCTTGGCCAGAACCCGCCCAGTGGCAAAGCAAAGCCTTGAGCAGAGTCTTGAGCGGTTCGATCACGGCGCAACGCCCGGGCAGAGCCCCCGAGCTACGACGGCCGCGCCGATCATCCGCACTGCGAGACCCCGGGATACAGCACGGGTTCGAATACCGGCGCTCCAACCAGCTCGGTGATCCGCTGGGGGTAGCTTCCGCACAAGAACGTTCGTTTCCGCGTGCCGCGACCACGACACGAGGTGTCGCGGAAAGAAAGCGCCAGCCGTTCGCCAGTTGCAACTGGCCGTCCTCAAGCACGCGGACGGTGTGCACTTCGCCCTTGACACGTCGGGAGTAGCGGAGCTGGTCTCCTGAGCGCGGGATGCCCGCCTCCACCAGAGTCGCCAGGTCGGGGCCGCTGGGCCCGGCCGGGCGAACCACCGACCGTCCCGGAGCGGGCGACGGCAGACATCGAGTGCGGACGCCTAATCTCGACTGCCGTACAAGCGAGTCGATTGGTCGTCGAGGTGCCCGGCGAGGCGTTTGCGCAGCAGCGCCGACCAGGAAGCGGGTAGTACCTCGGGATGTTTGAGGAGATGTTCGGCGGCGGCCCGGTCGGTGCGGTCAATGTTGAGCACGCGGTGCACTTCGGCGACAGTGATTCCGTGCGCTGGGCGGAGAACCAGGTCGAGCCGGTCGCCCGGAGCCACCTTGCCCGGGTGTGCGACCCGGCAGTAGATGCCGGTGCGGCCGGTGCGCTGGATTTGGACGGCTAGGTCCGGAAGGCTGTGGTGGGCGGCGAGTCGGTAGCAGGGCCGCCGCGGCTGAGTCACCTGCAGCGCGACGGTGCCGACGAGGTAGATCGAGCCCACCACGACATCGTCTTCCAGGATCCCCGCAGTGGTGAGGTTTTCGCCGAACGCGGGCGGGTCGACAGTGCCCAGGACTCCGGCCCAGGCCTGGTAATGCTCGCCCGGATAAAGGAGAACTGCCTTGTCGGGACCGCCGTGGTTTTTCCGGTCGCCTTGCTCATCGTGTGCCAGGCCGAGCGGACCGACGTCGATCGGACCGCGCACTGGGGTTTTCTGGATGCCGGACAGTACTGTGCGGCCGCGCCAGGACATCGGTCGCACGGCACCGGTGGAGACGACCGCGACGTGTCCGACGCTCATCGCGTCTTCTCGGGCAGCGGGCCAAGGAAAACTAACGACACGGACATTTCCTTCCAGTCGATGCGGGCGGCAGGCCCTCGACCTGCCGCCCGCTCCGGATCAGTTGGCCTTGCGCAGTGCGATCTTCGGGAAGTCGACGGGAACCGACAGCGCGACGTTGAGGTAGTTGGTGAAGAGGTTGAGCGCGACGTGCGCTACCAGCTCCACGATCTCTTCGTCGTCGAAGCCTGCCTTGCGCAGGGTTTCCACATCGGAGTCGGTTACGTGGGCGCGGTTTTCCACCAGCTTGGCCGCGAAACCGAGCGCGGCGTCGGTGCGCGGATCAGCGGAGTGGCCGGCCTGGGCGTGGCTCATGTGCTCGGCGGAGACCCCGGCTTTCCGGCCGAGTGCGGTGTGGGCCGCCAGGCAGTACTCGCAGCCGTTGCGGTCGGCGACCAGCACCGCGATCTGTTCTCCGAGCTTGGCGCCCAGCCGTCCGCCGCCGAGCGCGCCGAAGCCGCCCCACATCATCTTGAGCGCGGCGGAGGAATTGGCGACGGCTTTGAACATGGCCGGGGTGGTGCCGAATGCCGCGGTGATTTCGGACAAGAGGGACTTCGCGTCGCCGGTGGCGTCCTGGGGGTCGATCAAGGTCACTCGAGACATCGGGGTTAGTGCTCCTGTCAGAGGTAAAGGTGGAGTTGTTTTGCGAGCGCACCGAGGAGTGCGAACCTCAGGTGCAGGTGTCGACCGTGCAGGCGGCCTCGGAGTTTGCCGTCGCGGTCGATGAGTATCGGGGACGGTGTGCCCCGCATTCCGTACCGGCCGAAGGTGATCGGCGTCGGATCACTGCCGCGGTGCGCGTCGAACCCGGCCGGGAACCTGATCTTGTACTCGGACAGGAACGCCTCCAGACCGGCCAGCGTCAGCGGATCGCTGGTGGACCACCGGGTCGTGGTTGAACCAGGCCTGGAACATCGCCTCGTCCTGCTCCTCGCTGTGCCCGCCCGCGGCGAGGAACGGGCGGATCGTGACGCTGATCGGGTAGCTGAACGCGATCAGGTAGCGCAACGGGATGTGCGGCACCGAGTCGGCCTGGTCGACGATCCACTGTCCGAACCGCGACCGCACCCGGCCGAGATAGTCGGCTATCGGCTCGCCGGACGGCGTGGAGAAGTACGCGAGCAGATGCGGATGCGAGCCCACGAAGCCGTACCAGACGTCGAGGACCTGCTCGATCTGTCCATTGAGGACTTCGCCGGCCGTGCGCAACGCGGCCTCGTCGTCCGGTCCGAAAAGGACTGTCGCCTTCAGTTTTTCGAGGTCTTCCGCGGTGACCGGGGACGCCGGGAGCGCGGGATCGTCATGGGTGTAGCCGGGTATGGCGGGAGCGTTCATCTCATGTGCTGCCTTCCTTGGGGCCAAGGCCTTCCTTGTGCCTGCATCGACAGCATGCCACAATATCGCTAGGAGTCCTACCTATCCGTTCTCGAGAGCAAGAGAGAAGCAATGACCTCCGCCGACAACACCGATCCGTTGACCACCGCGGCCGGCGCACCAGTCGCCGACAACCAGAACAGCCTCACCGCGGGTCCGCGCGGTCCCGTGCTGCTCCAAGACCTCTGGCTGCTCGAGAAGCTCGCCCACTTCGACCGCGAGGTGATCCCAGAACGGCGGATGCACGCCAAGGGGTCCGGTGCCTTCGGGAAGTTCACCGTCACGCACGACATCAGCCGGTACACGAAAGCCGCGCTCTTCGGCCAGGTCGGCAACGAGTGCGAGACATTCGTGCGCTTCTCCACGGTCGCCGGGGAACGCGGTGCCGCCGACGCCGAACGCGACATCCGCGGATTCGCCGCACGCTTCTACACCACGCAAGGCAACTGGGACCTGGTCGGCAACAACACCCCGGTCTTCTTCCACCGCGACCCGCTGAAATTCCCCGACCTGAACCGCGCGGTCAAGCGGGACCCGCGGACGAACCTGCGGAATCCCGAGAACAACTGGGGTTTCTGGACGAACCTGCCGGAGTCGCTGCACCAGGTCACCATCGTGATGAGCGACCGCGGCATCCCGAAGACCTACCGGCACATGCACGGCTTCGGTTCGCACACCTTCAGCCTCATCAACGCCGCAGGCGAACGCCACTGGGTGAAATTCCATTTCCGTACCCAGCAAGGGATCGAGAACCTCAGCGACGAGCAGGCCACCGAACTCATCGGCCGGGACCGCGAATCGCACCACCGCGACCTCTACGACGCCGTCGAGCGCGGCGACTATCCTAAGTGGACGCTGTATGTGCAGCTCATGCCGGAGGCGGACGCGGCGACCTACCGGTTCCACCCGTTCGACCTCACCAAGGTGTGGAGCAAGAAGGACTACCCGCTCGTCGAGGTCGGCGAACTCGAACTGAACCGGAATCCGGAGAACTACTTCGCCGACGTCGAGCAGGCCGCGTTCACCCCGGCCAACCTGGTGCCGGGAATCTCGGTCAGCCCGGACAAAATGCTGCAGGGTCGGCTGTTCTCCTACGGCGACGCGACCCGCTACCGGGTCGGCGTGAACCACCACCAGATCCCGGTCAACTATCCGCGCGCAGCCACGCTCGTGAACACCTACCACCGCGACGGAGCCATGCGCGTCGACGGCAACCAGGGCGGCGTCCCGGGCGTCGAGCCGAACAACTTCGGCCGCTGGACGGAACAGCCACAGCACGCCGAGCCCGCGTCCGCCGTCGGAGCGGTTGCCGACCGGTTCGACTACCGCGAGGACGACGACAACTATTTCGAGCAGCCAGGCGACCTGTTCCGACGCATGACTGAGACGCAACAGCAGGCCCTCTTCGACAACACCGCGCGCGCGATCAAGGGTGCGCGAACGGAAACCGTCGAGAAGCACATCGCGAACTGCAGCCGGGCAGACCCCGCTTACGGCGCCGGAGTCCGCAAGGCTTGCGAGGCGATTGGCGCGCTCTGAGCACTACGCCGCTGGCTGATGCTCCGGGCAGTCGGTGCGCAAATCGGTCAGCGGCAACGGTGTCCGCAGCAGCTCGCAATGATGCGGCGCCGACGGGTCAGAGTGCTTGTCGGGACTGAAGAAGCGACAGGTGGTGCACGTACGCGCGACACTCACCACGCCCTGGCGTTGCAGGTCCGCGATGACCTGGAGGAGGGTGTGCAGGGTCGTCGCCCGGTCGCTCGTGGGCAGCTTTCCCAGCGAGGTCACCACCTGCTCGTCCCACGCCGCCAGTTCACGGGCGACCTCCTCGCCTCGGGCGGTCAAGACGAGCCGCCGACGGCGGCCGTCCGGGATCGGGGACCGCGTGAGCAGTTCCTTGCGCTCCAGCGCGCCGACCGCGTCGGACATCGTCGGCGTGGTGACGTCGAACTCCGCGGCGAGCGCGTTCACCTCGCACCGGGCCTCGGGCTGCCGGGACAACGCCAGCACAGCCTGCTGCTGCAACGGCGACAAGCCGTGGCCGCGGGCGCTGCGCTGCGAGAGCGACCGCAGACCGTTTCCGAGCCGTTCGATGGCGTCGGCCACCCTCCGATCCAGGTCGGCCTCGCCGTGCGATCCGGTCATGCGCTCCGCCTTGAAGTTAGGACTCCTTACCGTTTCCATGGTAGACCACGGACACGGCGGACCTCGGCCGATGACGGAACTGGCACGCTCGGTTCGAGGAGAAGCCGTACGGGGTCGCCCGGCATCCAGCGGCTGCAGGTCAGACCGCGGGCCCGCTCGCCCGACCGGCAGTTCCGTACGCGGCCATGAACATGTCCAGCAGCTGGTCGATGGTGCCTTCGTCGACCACGCGGGTCGACAGCAGATGGCGGTAGTACAACGTGCCGCACAGCACCTCGGCCGCGAATTCCAGGTTCGCGTTTTCCACCAGTTCTCCGGTGTGCTGCGCACGGGTGATCCGTTCGAGCGTGCGCCTCTCCACGGTGAGCAGGAATCGTTCGTGCAGGGTCGCTCGCAGGGCGGGATCGGATTGCGCCTCGGCGATCAGCCCCCGGTAGACGGGGCCGACTGGCGGGCCGGAGAGCGCGGGGCCGGAACGCAGGAATTGCTCGCGCAGGTCTGCTCGGACGTCGCCGGTGTCGCGGTAGTCCAGGTCCGTGGTCCATACGCGGCTCAGCGCGTCCAGCAGAAGTGCCGACATGGACGGCCAGCGGCGGTAGATCGTGTGTTTGCCGACTCCGGCCCGGCGGGCGACCGCTTCGATGTTCAAGCCCGCGTAGCCGACCTCCGCGGCCAGGTCGAGGGTCGTTTGAAGCAGTTCGTCGGTGCGGGCGGCGCCTCTGCGTCGCGGTGCGGCGGGCTGGTCGGCCATGTCGTCATCTTATCGGCACGTTGCGTGCCGTTGACAACCAGCGGGGGTCGAGTCCATCATCATTCTCGATCGGCACGGTGCGTGCCGATGCTGAAATTCTCGAAAGGACACCGGCTATGGGCACAACGCATGAGGGCTTCACCGCCGAAGAGCGCGCCGCGATGAAGGACCATGCCAAGGAACTGCGGGCTGCGAGACGCGGCGGTTCGCGGGCGGACAAGGCGGCGCAGGCGGAGCGGGACGTGCTCGCGAAGATCGCCGAGATGCAGCCGTCGGATCGGATCATGGCCGAGCGGGTCCATGCCGTCGTCAAGGCCAGCGCGCCGGTTCTTGAGCCGAAGCTTTGGTACGGGATGCCCGCCTACGCGCTGGACGGCAAGGTGGTCTGCTTCTTCCAGAGCGCGGAGAAGTTCAAGGCGCGCTATGCGACCCTCGGGTTCAGCGACCTGGCCGCGCTGGACGACGGCCCGATGTGGGCGGCGGGCTTCGCGCTGGCCGACGTGACGGCGGAAGCGGAGGCGCGGATCGGTGCGCTGGTGCGGCAGGCGGTGAGCCGGGAAGAGCTAGCGGAATCCGCGTGACTGCCATCGCGGCGCTGTCGTGGGCGGCCTGAAAACCCCTGTGTGGCAATACCTCC
This sequence comes from Amycolatopsis sp. NPDC004079, assembly GCF_040610415.1. Lineage (NCBI taxonomy): Bacteria > Bacillati > Actinomycetota > Actinomycetes > Pseudonocardiales > Pseudonocardiaceae > Amycolatopsis > Amycolatopsis sp. NPDC004079. Next base: position 107,306 of record NZ_JBEXMH010000009.1, read on the forward strand.
CACCTAGTTCCGGCGGCAGGCGAGAGCGCTGCCGGAACAAGGTGTGCGGGCTGACTTCCCGGTTGCTCGTCTGACCGGAGCCGTGCCTTCCCGGTCGTATGCGGCCGTCCGTTCGGGCAGCGTTGCGTGGTGGCGGCCGACCGGCACAACCTCCATGACCGCCTGGCGTCTTCTCGGGCAAAGCTTCACCAATTGCCGCTAGAGGGGACGCCGGAGATGGGATTCACCGCGAAGAAGACGGTCAAGATGGCGATGATCGGCGGGGCGATCGCCGCCACCGCGCTTCTTTCCGCCTGCAGCGGGAACACCGCTGGGAACGGGTCGCCGGTGAACAACGCCGCCGTCCAGCAGTCCGCGCCGGGTGCGGCCACCGGTGGGTCCGGGGGCTCCAGCAAGGCGACCGGCAAGGGCAGCACCGACGAGAACGGCGACGTCAACTGCAGCAAGCTGGAAGGCAAGCAGGTCACCCCGCCCGGCGGTCCGCAGATGGACGTGATCGCCGTGTCCGCGACCAGCGGCACCAACCCGGGCTGCAACGACGCCTTCAAGGTGATCACCGAGTACTACCAGGAGATCCCGGCCAAGGGCGAAGGCCCCGGCCACCGCGTGCTCGACATCTTCGGCCACTGGACCTGCGCCGGATCCGGCGACCAGGCCAACCCCCAGGGCAGCGTCTGCGGCAAGGACGGCCGCACCGACTACACGATCGAGACCCGGCCCTCCGGCAGCGGCAAGGGGACGGCGCCGCAGCCTCGCCGGTTCCCGAACACCACCCAGACCGTGCAGTTCACCGGCTTCGACGCCAGCGTCAACATGGCCACTTTCCAGCTCGTCCGGCCGCAGGGCCAGGGCGAGTACGTGCCGGTCGCGGGCGACACCAAGACCTACCGTCTCCCGCTGGCCGAGCGGGCCATCGTGTGGAGTGCGGCCACGCTGTGCCAGAACGACAACCAGGCCACCGTCGGCGAAGACGGCCTCGGCACCTTCCGCTGCGACGCCGACCAGCTGCGCCGCACCCTCGCCGGCGGAACCCCGGCGCTGGCCCAGATCCTGGTGAGCGGCGACGACCAGATCGCCCAGGTCAAGGAGATCTACCACCCCTGACCCAGCTTCTTCCGACTGTGGGGCGACCGGGAATCTCCGGCCGCCCCACAGTCGCGACTGAGGTGCTGCGATAACCGTTGAGGCGGAACAAGTCTTCGACGAAGCCTAGGACTCCGCTGCGGCCGCGGAGCGAAAATCACCGTGCAGGGTCTGCGAGGGAAGCTCCTCATACGCAGCCCGATAGTGCGCGGTAAAAGCGCTAGGCCGCGTATACCCCCATCGCGCCGCGACCCGCGTGACAGTCGTCTGCCCAGGGACAGCGCGCGACTCCGCTCGCGCGTGGTCGAGGCGGACTCGCCGCAGATAAGCCATCGGCGTGGTTTCGATGAACGCACCAGCGCGGCGCAAGGCCGCGCGCAGATGCTGGGCACCGGCTGCAGCTCTACCGGCTTTTCGGCACCGGCAACCCGGGTGAGGACAGCCGGATCCAGCATGGTGATGCTGTAGCGCGCACGGCAGATCCGGCTGGAGCATTGGCCGCGGACGGCGTCCATCCGACTCCGGCCGGGCACGCGGCGGCTTGGCTGCGCCTGGTCGCCTGACTACCGCCGGGATCCTTGCTGTGCCTCGAGATTCGCCCGGTACTCCGTGCGTTCCGGGCGGTCCGAGTGCAGCGCGCGGTCGTCGCGGACCAGCCGCCGGATGCGGTTGAGGACCGGCTCCGGGGTGATTCCCGCGGCCGCGGCGAGCACGCCGACGTAGCCGGGGACGGCGATTTCGGCGCGGCGGTTGTGCACCGAATCGACGACCGCCCTGGCGACGTCTTCCGGCTGCACCTTCGGAATCGGCCGCATGTCCAGGCCCGAGGCGAGCGCGGTGTCGACGGCTGACGGCAGCACGGCGGTGATGCTGACGCCCGCGTCCGCGAACTCCAGGCGGGTCGCGGCCGTCAGTCCCACGACGGCGAATTTGGTCGCGTTGTAGACGGCCAGCCCCTTGACCGGGAACTTGCCCGCCAGCGAGGCGACGTTGACGACGTGGCCGAAACCGCGTTCGGCCATGCCGGGCAGCGCCAGTTTCAGGCCGTTGAGGACGCCGCCGAGGTTGACGTCGATCTGCAGCCGGTCGGTGGCGTCGGAGAGTTCGAGGAACCCGCCGTTCGGCATGAGGCCGGCGTTGTTCACCAGCACGTGCAACGGTCCGTGGGCCTTCTCGGCCGCGGCGACGAAGGACTCGAACGAGTCGCGGTCGGCGACGTCGAGATGGTGGGCGGTGCCGCCGATCATCTCGGCGGTCTCCTCGGCGGCCGCCTTGTTGAGGTCGCCGATCGCGACGCGGGCTCCCTTGCTGGCGAACAACTTGGCGACCGCGCGGCCGATCCCGGCACCGCCGCCGGTGATCGCGACGGACGCGCCGTCGAGGTTGATTTTGGGGTAGTTCATCGGGTCGCTCCTTGCTCGATGGCGGCGCGGACGCGCGCTGGGGTCAGGGTGCGGCAGGCGCGGAGCACGTCGGCTCGACGGCGCAGGTCCATGAAATTCGGGCCCATGACGTCCAGTTCGGCCTGGCCCGGTTCAATCCGGAGCACCCGGATGCCAGCGGCGCGGAGTTGCTTGACCTCGGCGTCGACGCGTCTTGTCATCGCGTGCCGGGCGAGCCGTTCGACCCGGGCGAAGCCGCGCCCCCGTGCGCCGCCGGAGGTGGACATCGGCGGGATGAGCACGACCTCCTCGACGCCGGTCGGGAGGACGAGATCGGCGGACGTCGGCGAGACAGTGCCGCCGTCGACGTACTTGCGGCCGTTGACGGCGACCGGCGGGAACCATCCCGGAATAGCCCAGGACGCGGCTATGGCGGTGCCGAGATCCGTTCGGTGCGAATTCCCGAACGCGACCCGCTCCCCCGTGCGGATGTCGGCCCCTACGAGCCACGTCCGCGGATGGTCGACCCAGCCGTCGGCGTTGGCCAGCGCGGCGCCGAGATCGCGCAGCCATCCAGCGTCGCCGCGCCCTCTCGGCAGCACTCCGGCGAGCCCGGCCAGCAGGTCGACGCGGCCGCGCAGCGCTGCGGCGGTGAGGCCGAGACCAGGCCAAACCGGTGTCGGCAACGGCGGCAGCATGCCCGGATGCTGGGCGAGGTGGTGCGCGACGCGCTCGTCGGAAGGCTCCCCGCACAGCGCGGCCACGATCTCGCCGACCCCGATGCCCGAGCCGAGCAACGCCGCCATCTCCGCGCCCGCGGACGTGCCGACCAGGACGTCGGCGTCGCGTGCGTCCCAGCCCAGCTGGTCCTCGACCGCGGCGACGGCGGCAGCGGTCCAGGCGAAGCCGAGCGTGCCGCCACACCCGAGTACCAGTGCGCGTTGGGTCATCGGCCACCTCTGCGGAATCATGTGTCAGTGGCGGAACCGTATGTCATTTTTACGGCGAGGGCAATGCGGTCAGCCGAGGTCGGCGCTGCTGACGACCTTGTTGCGGCCGGTGTTCTTCGCGTTGTAGAGCGCTTGGTCGGCCGAGTGGACGAGGTGATCGATGGCGGAACCGGCCTCGGGATAGGTCGCGATGCCGATCGAAGCAGAGAGCCCGTCGATCGTCTTCGTGCCGTTCAGGTCGGGCACCTCTACGGCGAGCCGCTCGATGGCTTCGCGGACGCGCTCGGCGACGACCCCGACAGCTGGCTGACGGGTGTCGGTCAGCAGAACCACGAACTCCTCGCCGCCGAACCGGCCCACGGAGTCGTAGTCGCGCACCGCGCCGGTGATCGCGGTGGCGACGGCGCGCAGGACGGCGTCGCCGCTGAGGTGCCCGTGCTGGTCGTTGATCCGTTTGAAGCGGTCGAGATCCACCATCAGCACGCCGAAACTGGAGCCCGCCCGCTGCGCCCGGTCGAGCTCACGGGCGGCCAGGGTGTGCCAGCCGGTGGTGTTGAAGAGACCGGTCTTCTCGTCGGTGGTCGCGGCGATTTCCAGCTGCTTCACGAGGACCGCACGATGGATGACGAGCAGCGGCGGCAGGATGCAGAGGGCCAGCTCGGCCATCGTCGTCACGGCGAGCGCGGTCAGGATGCCGAGGCAGAGGGTCGCGGCTTCGAGCAGATTGTCGCCCCAGCCGCCGAAAAGGGTGCGCAGCGAGCGGTCCGAGGCGTCGAGCCCGGGGACAGTGATGAGGGCGGCGATGACGAAGTAGGCGGCGGCGGTGAGGGCGAGACTGCCGAAGCCGGTCCAGCCGGCGTGCAGGGCCTCGTCGAGGTTGGGGGTGGCGGTCCGGGCGAAGACAGCGTCGGCGGCTTGGCAGGTGACGATGACCAGTGCGGCATTGAATACGACGCGGAACGCCGAGATACGGCGGGCGCGATAAGGGCTTCGGGTGGCCAGATAGAGGTAGAGGACCGCGACAAGCCCCGTGACAAGGGCCGACGGCAGCACGAGCACCCCGGCGAAGCTCCACACCGAAGTCAGGTTGATGTGCGGGGTGCCGGAGATGAGCCGAAGCCGTTCGACCTCGCGGCCCAGCTCGGCCTGCAGCAGCCCGCATCCGCCCAGCAGGCCGAAGACGAGGAGATCCCGGCCGGAAAAGTGTTCGGTGCAGACGGCGGTCGCGGTCGTGGCCACCGCCGCGGTCTCGATCAAGAGGCAGTAGGCGATCAGACCGGGCCGCTGGGTCCACAGTTTCCACCGCGGAAGCAACACCGCGGCACGGAACGAACGCGCCGGTCTGTCCGCGAGATCGGTGTCAGCCGTACCCACGTCGCCCCCTGCTTGACCAGCGCGTCCCCCGACGGACCATCAACAGTAGTCGGCGGAATTCGCACTGTCAGCAGAGTTCGGAAAACGTTGCAGTGAGCCAATATCGCTACTGTGCCGTCAGGTTTCCCTTGCCGCGACAGCTAATTCAGAGTAGGCCGGGTGCGCCGAACGGATCGGCGCACCCGGCACGGATCACTTCGAGGGCAGCGGCTGCGGCTTGCCGCCGTCGAGGAGGCCGTACGGCAGGATGCTGTCCGGGGTTCCGGTGATCGCACCCGCCGGGTTGTTCATCAGGCCGGCGACGAAATTGGCGCCGGAACCGTTCGGCGAGGGCAGCAGGAAGCCGAGCGTGCCCGCACCACCGGCCAAGCCGCCCACTAGGTCTCCGACACCGCCGAGGCCGCTGTTGGCGCTCGGGCTGTCCACTGGTGCGGCTTGGGCCGTCGCGGTGGACAGGAAGACCAGTGCCAGCCCCAGCCCGAGGCCCCCGAGTGCACGCTTCACGAAACTGCTCCTTTTTCGAAGTGTCGTCCGGTAACGCGACTCAGGGTTGTCCGCGACGGCTGGCGCTGCCACTGGAGACCGGGTAAAGCGCCCGATCGTGCAAGGCTGGTCAGTGCTTGAAGGGGGTCAACGGGTCCCAGAGTTCCGCGCAGTGGTGCTGGCGCGGGATTTCCGTGGTGAGCTGACTGTCCCCGGCGGCGTTGAGCGCTAGTACCACCGGATTGTCCTTTGTGTACGGATCCCATTGCGGAGTCCCGTCCACAGTGGGATTTCCGGTGCGCGCGAACCCGGACCACTGCGTCAAAAGCTGATCGGCGAGCGCCTGCTGATTGGGCGTGAGCTGAACGCCGTTCGGGAACATCAGCAGCCATTCGGCGACGTGATAGGCGCCGTTCGGCTTGGCGGGATCGACGAAGAACTGGGGCGGGATATCGGTGTCGTCGACCTGGTAGGCGAAGACCGGAATGTGCCGCGACAGTCGTTCGTCGTTGATCAGTGCGGGGCAGACCGAGTTGGAGTCGGCGACGGCGGTCCGGTAGGCGAGGAACGGGGCCGGCGTGGGGTAACGCTTCAGCGGATAGGTCTTACGGACCTCGTCGGCGTGCTTTCCGTACTGTTGCTTCATGAATTTGTCGTAATCGGCCGCGGTCTCGGCGAACGGCAGCTGGGTTTCGTCGCGGTCGACGCCGTGCATCAGGCTTACGTGATTGACGTGCCCGGTAGCGAAAGCCTCGGCGGGCGACATCGGCAGCGTCTTGCCGTCGACGATCGGCGCCACCGTTCCGTTGTCTGGATTTCTCCCTTGGCCTGCCTGTTTGAGGACCGCCGCCGCGGGCAGCGCACGCAGACAGGCGGCGGTGGAACAACCCAGCGCTTTGGCGAACCGTTCGCCCTTTTGCTGCGCTTGTTTCTCAGTGGGCAGGTTTGCTTTGCAGTCCTGCGTTTGCCAGATGATGTCGACGCCGAGCAGAGAGTTGTACTCGCCGCTTTGGCTGATCCCGCGTTTGAACAGCCCCGCCGACGTCGGCGAAGCGGTGTGCGCGCAGACGCTCGAGCCGCCCGCGGAGTCGCCGTAGATGGTGACGTTGTGCGGGTCTCCGCCGAACTTCGCGATGTTGCGTTGCACCCAACGGAGCGCTGCTTGCTGGTCTTGGAGGCCGTAGTTTCCCGCGTGCGCACCGAACGATTCATGCGCCAGGAAGCCGAAAATCCCGAGCCGGTAATTGAACTCCACGCTGATGACGTGCCCCGCCGTCACGAGACGGCTCGCGTCCGTCGGCTTCCACAGCAGGAATCCGCCGCCGTGGATCTGCACCATCACCGGAAGCGGACCGGGACCCGCATTGGCCGGCACGCGAACGGTCAGGTTGAGGCAATCCTCGTTAGCCGACCCCGGACCGGTCCCGGGCGGCTGCGGGCACTCGCTGCCCTCCTCGGTCGCGGCGAACGGCTCGGTCCAGTGCGCGGGCCGCTGCGGCGCTGCCCAGCGCAGCTCGCCGACCGGCGGCGCGCCGTAGCGAATCCCTTGCCACGACTTGATCTCCGCGCTCGAGACCCCGCACACCGGGCCGTCGTCGGTCGCCACCGTGGTGCCCGGCGAACACGCCGGCGCACCCGCCTTGGTGGCCAGCGCCGCGGACCCGGCCAACGACATCACCACCCCCACGACGGCCGCCAATACCGCAGCGGATGCCTTTCCGTCGAATCTCATCCGTCCTCCTTCGCTCCCGCCTGGCCGGGGAGGCCGAACGAACGACGAGCAGCAACCACGCACCGAACAGGCGGTTTACCGGCATGGGCTCGACCAATGACCAGCTACGGGCCATTGCCGCGGGCACGAGTCCCGCGTGCCTCCAGTCTGACCGCCGCGCGGGGAGGCACAACCTCCGTTCGGGCGCGCGGGAACTGTCAAATTCCCGGGGACGATGGTCTTTGTCAGGGATCAGCCCGGGTCTAGTGCACGCTTTCCTTGACTGCGTGCACCTCGGCGACCGCCCGCAATTCGCGTACCAATTCGCGTACTGCGAGGGACTGCGCGCCCAGGTAAGTCGCGACGTACCCGATCCGCCGGGTGGGCGGGTCGGTGATCGGGGTGACCGCGACTCCCTGCGGGATGGCGGCGAGGGTCAGCTTCGGCAGGACCGCCATGCCAATCCCTTGCGCCACCATGGAAAGCACCACCCCGTCGTCGGCGACCTCCATTTTCGCCGAAGGCAGCCAATCCTGCCGGGCCCACCAGGACCGGGTGTAGGAGGAACAGTTTTCCGGCCAGTCGAGCAGCGGCAGACCGCGCGGATCGGGCTGGACGGCGGGGTTCACCAGGAAATACGGCTCCCGGAACAATTCTCCGGCGACCAGCCCAACAGGCGGGGTTTCGTCCTCGCCGAGGGTGGCGATGGCGACGTCCGCGCGTCCGTCGGCGACCTCGCCCGCGGTGCCGCGGCCCAGTTCGGGGACGATCAGGACTTGCGGGTTCAGGCCGGAATGCTTGGCAGTCAAGCGTTCCAGCGCCGCGGGCAGGAGATGCGCGGCCGCGCTGCGGAAAGCGGCGATGCGCAGCGGGCCGGTGAGGGTTCCGGCGGCCGCGCCCCGGGCTTCGGCGCGGAGAACGTCGAGTTGGCGCAGGATCAGCCGGGCGTGCACGAGGGCGCGGGACCCGGCGGCGGTCGGGCGGGCGCCGGTCCGGCCGCGGTCGAAGAGGATGGCGCCGACCTTGCGTTCGCAGGTCCGGACGGCGTGCGAGACCGCGGACTGGGTGAGACTCAGTTCGGCGGCCGCGGCGGTGAAGCTGCCGGTGCGCTCCACCGCGAGCAGCAGGCGCAGCTCGCCCGGCGTGAGGTCGACAGCATCCATGTGACCAGCCTAGCCGCGACCATGAGCGAGATTCATGGATTGGCGCGGTCCATCGATCCGGAGGTCTGCCCGTACGGCTTCACCACGCCTAAATTGCTGGTCAGAGCCATTCATTAAGGAGATACCGTGTCCCTGACCGCCGTTCGCCAGGTCCGCCGTCCCGAGGGTGCGCCCAGTGCCGCCGACTTCGAGTTCGTCACCCAGCCGCTGCCGAAGCTCGCGGACGGCCAGGTGCTGGTGGAGAACCGGTACCTGTCCGTCGATCCGTACATGCGCGAGTTCATGGAATGGGGCGGCTGGGAGCTCGGCGCGGGTCTGGAGGGGCGCACGATCGGCGAGGTCGTCGAGTCGAAGGAGCCGACGCTGCCGGTCGGCACGACGGTGTTCCACCGGCACGGCTGGGCGACCCACGCCGTCGTCACCACCGCCGACGTCCGCACGATCACCCCGGCGGACGGCGTTCCGCTGAGCGCCTACCTCGGTGTTCTCGGCGGGACCGGGCTCACCGCGTACGTCGGCCTCACGCGGATCGCCCCAGTGCGCCCGGGCGACGACGTGTTCATCTCGGCGGCAGCCGGTGCGGTGGGGAGCGCGGCCGGGCAGATCGCCCGGCTGCTCGGCGCGGGCCGGATCGTCGGCAGCGCCGGATCCGCGGCGAAGGTCGAGCGGCTGACTCGCGACCTCGGTTTCGACGCCGCCTTCAACTATCACGACGGCCCAGTCACCGACCTGCTCGCGAAAGCGGCTCCGGACGGGATCGACGTGTACTTCGACAACGTCGGCGGCGATCACCTGGCCGCCGCGATCGATGTCCTGCGCGAACGCGGCCGGGTGGCCTGGTGCGGTTCAGTCGCGCAGTACAACAGCCTGCGCACGCCGCCGAGTGCGCCGCACAATTTGTTCGACGTCGTCGGGAAAAGCCTTCGCATCGAAGGGTTTCTGGTGCGAAATCACCTCGACGCGCGCGAGGAGTTCGAGGAATTCCTGATCCCGCACGTCCGCAGCGGGCAGGTGCTCGTGAATGAGACTGTGTCAGAAGGGTTTTCCAGCATCGTGGACGCGTTCATCGGGATGCTGCGCGGGGAGAACGTCGGGAAGATGCTGGTGCGGGCCTGACCGCCGGGAGGGGCCGCGAAGCCCCTCCCGGGTCAGAACCTCAATCGCGCCAACGGTTGTTGAGGAAGGCGTCGTCGTCCTCGTCGTCTTCCACCGGACGCGGGCGACGCGCCGGGCGACGCGGAGCCTCGCTTCGCGGGGCGGGCTGGTTCGGAGTCACCGCGAACGGGGACGCCGAACCGGGCTCGTTGCCGAACTCGTCCGAATCGAACGCCGAGGGCGGCTCGGTGCTCGGCCGGTCCGTGCTCCACCCGGACTTGGTCTTGCGCTTCCCCATCTCCCGCCGGTGCTGGACGTACCGTTCGGCCGCCTGCGCCTGCTTCGTCATGTACTCCTGGGACTGCGCCTTGACCTCCTCGGCCTTCTGCTCGCGCAGCGCCCGGCGGTCAGCCTGCTCGCGGACCAGCGCGTCCAGTTCTGCCTGCATCGCGGCGGTTTCGCTCATGCGTCCTCCTACCTGGTCCGGATGATCGGCGCGTCGTCGTCATCGTCGAGTGAACCAGTGATCCGGCTGGCCGGTTCGACGAGGTTGTCGAAGACCGCGCCCTCCACCCGGTACGCCGCGCGCCGCTCGGTCTCGCCGCCGCCACCACCGCCGCCGTGTCCGCCGCCCATTCCGCCCATGCCGGGCATCCCGCTGCCGCCGGGCTGGCCCGCGCCGCCGGGGTGGTCGCCCGCCGGCTGCGAGAACCCGCCGCCGGTTTGGGTGCCGACGACCGGTGTGCTGTCGACCCCGACCATGGGCCCGCCGTGCAGCGGAGCGCTCGGCGCGCCGGCGGGCACGCCCGGACCGCCGGTGTGCGAGATCTCCGGACCGGGGCCGCCTTCGATCGGGTGGCCCGGCGCCCCGCTCGGGACGCCGTGGTGCAGCGGCTGGGCCGGACCGCCCACGGGGTGTCCCGGGGCGTCCGAACCCGAGGTCCCCGGACCGGGGCCGCCGCCCGCCGGATGCGTCGGGTCGCCTGCCGGGTGCCCGCCGAACGGGTCCCCGGTGTGCGACATCTCCGGCCCCGGACCGCCCTGCAACGGATGCACCGGGTGGCTGCTGCTGGGCGAGGCGCCGCCGTGCCCGTTGCCGTCGGGTCCCTTGTGGTCGCCGCCGTGGTGGCCGGGCGCGTCGTCGCGAGGCTGGCCAGGAACGTCGCCCGCGTGGTGCCGTCCGGTGGTGCCGTCGGGCATTTGCGGGCCGTGGTCGACCTCGTGCACGCCCTGCCTCTTGTCGTCCTCCTCGCCGAGCGTGTAGGTCGTCGGGTTGCCCTTGCCGTCGTCGACCGTGACGACGGTGGGCCCGTTCGGCCCGTCCGGCCGCTCGGCGGTGATCTTCGTGTCGCCGTCGCGGAGGTGGATCTTGCCGTCCGCGCCGGGGTGGTGGACGTCGTCGCCGTGCTGCTGGCCGTCCCCGCCGTCGTGTGCGGACTTGTCGTCGGACCAGTCGATCTTGAAGTCCTTGGCGGGACCGGAACCCTCGCCGATCTTGATGTCCATCTTGCCGTCGTGGTCCGGCTCGGACATCTCGAAGGTCTTGTCGCCTTGCTTGACCTTCAGGACATCCCGGCCGTCGTCGTCCGGTTTGCCGTCGTGGTCTTTGTCCTCGCCGGGCTTGCCGTCGTGACCCTTGCCGTCGTCGTCGGGCTTGCCGTCGTGGTCCTTGTCCTCGCCCGGCTTGCCGTCGTGACCCTTGCCGTCGTCGTCCGGTTTGCCGTCGTGGTCCTTGTCCTCGCCGGGCTTCCCGTCGCCGGGCTTGCCGTCTTCGCCGCCGGGGCCGCCGTCGGCGGGGTCGGTCTTGATCGGCGGGCCGTCGACCGGACCGCCGCCGGGGGAACCGCCGCCACCGCCCTTGTCGCCGGGAGCCTTGTCACCGGGGCTCTTGTCGTCGCCAGGGCCCTTGTCGTCCGGCCCCTTGCCGTCGGGACCCTTGCCGTCGCCGCCGGTCGAACCGGGTTCGCCGCCGCCGGGCCCGCCGAGCGGACCGCCGCCGTGGCTGCCCTGCGAGTCCTTCTTCAGCGCGTCCATCGCGGCCTCGGCCTTTTGCTTGGCCTCGGCCTGGGCCTTCTGCTTGGCCTCTTGTTCGGCCCGCTGCTTGGCCTCTTCGTCGGACTGGGTGTGGTCCTGTCCGCCACTCGAACCGGAACCGCCCGGACCCGAACCGCCGGGGCCGGACCCACCGCTGGAGCCGCCGCCGGGATCGGTCTTGATCGGCGGGCCGTCCGCCGGACCGCCCCCGCCGGTCCCGCCGCCGGGACCGCCACCCGAACCTCCGCCGAGCGGACCGCCGCCAGGCGAATCGGACGGAACGTCGAGGTCGGGAACCTTCCCGCCGCCCCCGCCGGAGCCGCTGCCGGACCCGCCGCCCGAGCCGGACCCGCCGCCGGTGCCGCCTCCCGGACCGCCGCCGATGCCCCCGGGGCCGCCGCCAGTGCCACCGGGGTGGTCACCCTGCGGCGTGTCCGAACCGGACCCGCCGCCGGACCCGCCGCCGTAGCCGCCACCGGTTCCCCCACCGGTACCGCCGCCGTGCCCGTTGCCCTGGCCACCGCCGTTGCCGTTCCCGTTACCGCCGCCGGAACCGTTGCCGTTGCCGCCAGGCCCCTGACCGCCACCGCCAGGACCCCCGCCACCGGGACCGCCAGAACCGCCCGAGCCGCCGGCGCCGCCGTCCTTGGCGCCCTCGAACTTGTTCTTGATCTTGCCCATCTCTTTGTCGAGAGTGTCGTAGGCCTTGTCGACGAGGTCCTTGGCGTCCTTGCAGGCCTTCTCGAAGCCCTTGTAGACGTTGTCCCACATGTCGGGGTTGAACTGGTTCATGATCCACTGCTTGGCGAGGTCCTTGCCGTGGCTCTGGATCTCGTCGTCGTCGCAGCAGCCCTGGTCGTTGAGGGTGTTGACCAGGTTGGTGTTGAAGTTGTAGTCCATCCAGCCGGCGATCTGGGCCAGGTCGTTGACGCTGCCGTGCTCGCCGTTGGCGACCGCGACGACCTTCTGCGCCATCGTGTAGTCGGCCTTGCCGACCTGGTCGCGGTACAGCGCGATGACCTGGTCGGCCTTCCCCTTGCACAGGTCGAACAGCGTCTTCGTGGTGGCCAGCGTCGCTTCGCTGGCGTGGTTGAGTTCGTCGCCGAGCTTCGCGGCCTTCTTCTGGATGCTCTCGTTGTACTTGTCCGACGCCGCGTCGGCTCCGGCTCCGGTCCAGGTCCCGAACAGGGTGCCCAGTTCGGTGCCGGTTTCGGTCAGCGTCGACTTCACGGTTTCCGAGCCGTGCTTGAAGTGCATGGCGTCGTTGACGAAACCCTCGAAGCTGATCCCGCGCTGTTCGTCGAACGGACCGCGGATGTCCTTGTCGAGGTCGAGCTTGCGCGTGTTCCCCTTGCAGTCGTCGGGGATCTTCTCGAGCAGCCCGCCGAAGGTCTCGAACACCCGCAACGCGGCCGCCGCGGGGTCGAAGAGTTCATCGGACGTCTTCGTGCCGGTCGCCGCGGCGTCCTTGCCCTCGCCGGGGGCAGGCGGCTTCTTCTTGCCGAGGTCGTCCTTGCCCTGGTCGACCGCTTTTTTCTTCTCGTCCTGGTTGTAGCTGTTCTGCTGGCCCTTCTGCCGGGCCTCTTCGTAGACCTGCTCGAGCGGCGGAGCGCCGCCCGGCGCCGCGAACGGATTCTTCGGGATGGGGATGAACGTCCGGCCGTACGACTTGATGTACTTCGCGACGTCCTGGCCCTCATCGCCTTGGGGATTCGGGTGCTCGTGCACCCACGCCCGGAGCAGGCCGTCCTTCAGCTCCGGCGGCACCGCCGAGTTGTCGAGCAGCTTCTTGACATCCGGCCACGTCTTCGGCTTGTTTTCGTCCGCCATCAGAGGATCCCGTCGACGCCGTTGCCGGTCTTGGTGATGTTGCCGACCTGGTCGTCCTCGTTCTTGCCGTAGGCGGACCCGGCGGTCTTGATGTTCGTGCCGAACGATTCGAGCGCCTTGCTGTAGCCGGAGAGCGCGCCCCACAGCTGTTTGGTTCCCTCGAGGTACTTGTCGGCGTGCGCCTGGTGCACCCGGCCGAACTTCTCCTTGGTCAGCTCGGAGTGTTCGAGGTCCGGATTGTCGTCAAGCAGCTTCTCCGCCAGGTCGCCGATCTTCGTCGACGCCTTCGACAACGCTTGGGTTGTCGCGGTGTACCCGCCCCCACCGCTCATTTCAGTGCTTCTCCTCAGCTCGGCAAGCTGTCAGGGCCTCCGCGAGCACTTCCGCCACGGATTCCACGTCGGTGAACCGATCGAGCTCGTCCAGATCGATCGATACGTCGTAGTAGATCTCCAGCGCCGCGAGAAGCCGGATCCGGCCCTTCGAGTCGATGCCGAGCTCCTCCAGCGGAGCGTCGGGCACGACGAGGGCCGGGTCGAGCCGGAAGGTGTCGCTGACGACCTTCGTGACCTCGGCGCAGTGATCACCCACGCACGCCACCGTAACGCGCTTTGGCGGCGGACCGGGCGACCTTCCCGCTGGAAGTGCGCGGAAGTCCGCCAGAAGGGACCAGGTGTACCGCACGGAGAGTGAGATCGTGCTCTCTCGAGACCGCTCGCAGCACCGCCCGGGTCACGTCTTTGACCTCGGCTTCCGCGCCGCGAGCCCATTCCGCGACCACCATCGCGCCCTCGCCCTGTTCGTCCGCGACGCCGAACGCGGCGACCCGGTCGCGGCGGATCGCCGGATGCGCCTCGCCCGCCGCCGCCTCGAGGTCCTGCGGGTGGAAGTTGCGGCCGTCGACGACGATCAGGTCCTTGAGCCTGCCCGTGACGTAAAGGTCGCCTCGGTGGACGACGCCCAGGTCGCCGGTGCGCAGCCAGCCGTCGAGCCCGTCGAGGACGCCGCTGAACGCCTCCGCGTCGCCGCGGCCCCAGTAGCCGGACGCGACGTTCGGGCCGTGCACCCAGATCTCGCCGACCTCGTCCTCGGGCTGCTCGTGTCCGTCGTGGACGATCCGGACGAGCTGCCCCACCGGCCGTCCCACCGACATGACCGGCTGGCCGTCCGGCGTTTCGACGGCCCGGCCCTGGGCCAGGGCTTCCCGGTCGAGCACCGCGCCGCGCGGCCCTTCGTCTCCCGCGCTCGCGACGTACACCGTGGCCTCGGCCAGCCCGTACGACGGACGGTGCGCTTCGGGACGGAACCCGCGCGGGCCGAAGACCTCGTGGAACCGCTCGACCGTGCGCGGCCGGACGGGCTCGGCGCCGTTGAGCGCGACCCGGACGTCCGAAAGATCGAGGTCGTCCTCCGCGCCGACGTCAGCCGCCAGGTCGTAGGCGAAATTCGGAGCCGCGGTGAAGACGGCCGGGTAATCCGAGAGCTGGCGCAGCCACCGTTGCGGCCGGTGCACGAACTCCGCCGGGGACATGAACACCGACCGGCCGCCGACGTAAACGGGCAGGCAAAGCAGCTGGATCAGGCCCATGTCGTGGAAGAACGGGATCCAGCCGGCGCAGGTCGTCTGCTCGTCCGAGGCGTAGGCCTGGCTGGCCTGCCAGCACGCCGCGACGATCGCCCGGTGCGGGATCACCGCGCCCGCCGGCTCGCGCGTCGACCCCGACGTGTACTGCAGGTAGGCGGGGCTTTCCGGGTCCACACGGACCGGGTCGGCGCCAGGTCCGGACAGCTCGTCCACCACCACGAGGTCGCCGGGATCGCTGAACTCGCGCACCTTCGCCGCGACGGCCGACGACGTCGCCCACACTCGCGCGCCGGAGTCGGCGAGGACGCCGGCGAGCCGGTCCGCCTGCGCGCGGTTGCCGGGCAGCATCAGCGGAACGGCGACCATCCCGGCGGCGAGAGCGCCGAAAAACGCCAGCGGATAAGCGAGTTCCTGCCCGGCGAGGATCGCGACGCGCTCGCCCGGTTCCGCGACCCGGCGCAATTCCCCGGCCACGATCCGGACTTTCGCGGCGAACTCCGCCCACGTCAGCGTGTGCTCGACGCCGCGAGTGTGCTCTTGGTGGGTGAACAGCGGCCGTTCGTCGTCCTCGCGGGCGAACAGCCGGTCCACGATCGAGACGCGCATGACCTCGTCAGGCACGCTCGCAAACGTCCGGGACACGCAGCGCAACCTACTCGAACTCGGGACCGGCCCGCGAGGCCGGTCGCGGAGAATTCACTCGCGCACCTGGGCGGCCCGAGAATCCAGATAGCGCTTCTCCGCGATACTCGCCGTCGCCTTGGCCGCCAGCCGGTAGTTCTCGTACGCGCCAGGCAAATCCCCGGCTTTTTCCAGCAAATGCGCCCGCACCGACAGCAATCGGTGATGCCGCGCCACCCGTTCCTCACCATCCAATGTGGACAATAGGGCGAGCCCGGCAAGCGGCCCCTCGGTTTCGGCGAGCGCGATCGCGCGGTTCAACGTGACGACCGGGTTGGGCGCGATCCGTTCCAGGATCAGGTAAAGCGCGTGCACCTGCCGCCAGTTGGTCTCCTCCGCCGTCTCCGCGTCGGCGTGCGTCGCGGCGATGGCCGCCTGCAGCTGATACGGGCCGAGCTCCGAACCGGCCAGTGACGCTTTCGCCAGCTCAGTGCCCTCGTCGAGTATGGCGCGATCCCACGTCGAGCGGTCCTGATCGGCCAGCGGGACCAGGTCTCCGGACGGCGTCGTGCGGGCCGTGCGGCGAGCATGGGTCAGCAGCATCAACGCGAGCAGACCGGTCACTTCGCTGTCGTCCGGCAGCCGCGCGTGCACCATCCTGGCCAGGCGAATCGCCTCGTACGCCAGGTCGGCGCGGTGCAGATCGCTGCCGGACGACGCGGTGTAGCCCTCGTTGAAAATCAGGTACAGCACCTGCAGCACCACATTCAGCCGCTCCGGGCTTTCCGTGCCCGGGAACGAACTGCCCGCCGCCTTGATCCGCTGCTTGGCACGGCTGATCCGGGCAGCCATCGTGCCCTCCGGGACCAAAAACGCGCGGGCGATCTCGGCCGTGGTCAGCCCGCCGACCGCGCGCAGGGTCAACGCGGTCTGCGACGCCGGGGTCAGTGTCGGATGGCAGCACAGGAACAGCAGGAGCAGCGTGTCGTCGGTGTCCGGCACCTCGGGCGCGGCCTCGACGGCGTTCGCCAGCTCCCGCTCGCGGCGCGCCTGGTCGCTGCGCAACTGGTCGACATAGCGCCGGGACGCGACCGTCGACAGCCAGCCGCGCGGATTGTTCGGCACGCCTTCGACCGGCCATTGCTGCGAAGCGGCGAGGACAGCCTCCTGCACCGCGTCCTCGCACCCCTCGAACTGGCCGTACCGGCGCACCAACACGCCGAGCACCTGCGGCACGAGTTCGCGCAGCAGGTCCTCGACGGCGGGAGGATTCACGCTTCCAACTGTCCTTCCGAGAACATCACCTGGCGCACCTCGACCCCCAGGCCCTCGATCGCGGCGTCCGGCACCTGCGCGGCCAGCTCGATCGCGCGTTCCTTGCTCTCGACGTCGATCATGTAGTAGCCGCCGAGGAACTCCTTGGACTCGAGAAACGGCCCGTCGGTCACCACCGGCTGCCCGTTCCGGACCGACACCACCGCGGCCTGCGACGGATCGGCGAGCGCCTGTGCGGCGATCAGCTCGCCGGACTTCTTCGTCGACTCCATGAACGCGGTGACGCCGTTGCCGAGGGCTTCCTTCTCCTCCTCGGTGAGCGCGTCGAGAACGGACTGGTTGATGTGCAGGCTGATCAGGAACTTCATCGTCTTGCTCCTCGTGGTTTCGGGGTCTTACGGGGAGTGGTCGGAGGCGCGGGCGGGTTCTGGACATGCACTTTATGTGACGCGCGTCACTTATGGTTCGGGCGCAGTATGAACAGCATGGAGACCGACGCCTGGGCCGCGCTGGCGAGTCCGTTCGTGGAAGGCGCGTACGCGACCGTCAAGGGCCGAGTTCGCACGTACGTCCTGCATCAGCAGCTCTTGGCGCACCTGCCTCCGCCGCCGGCCACGGTGCTCGACGTCGGCGGCGGGGCCGGGCATCAGTCGTTCCCGTTGGCGCGCCTGGGTTACGACGTCGTCCTGCTGGATTCGTCCGACGCGATGCTGGCGAAGGCGCGGGAGCGGCTCGCTTCGGAACCAGCCGAGGTTCGCGAGCGCGTCCGGCTGGTGCGCAGCCGCGGCGAGGACGCCGTCGGGGCGGTCGGCGGCCAGAAGTTCGACGCGGTGCTGTGCCACGGCGTGCTGATGTACGTGGACGATCCCGTGCCGATGATCGACGCGCTGTGCGCCTGCGCGGCACCGGGCGGGATCGTCTCGGCGATGGCGCTCAACGCCGAGACCCTGGCCGTCCTCCCAGCCTTGGAAGGACGGTGGAGCGACGCGCTGACGGCATTCGACGCACGCGGCGAGCGGGGCGTCCTCGGCGTGGACACACGCGCCGACACCGTGGCGGGACTGTCCCAGCTCCTTGTTGGGCAGGGAGCTGAACCGCTTGCCTGGTACGGAGTTTGGCTGTTCGCCGACTGGATGAACCTGGACCCCGAGGAGAGCCGGATCGCCGAGATCGCGGAGGTGGAGCTGGAGGCGGCGCGACGAGATCCGTACCGGCGGATGAGCCGCGTGTTCCATCTCGTCGCGCGCGCCTGAACCGTCCTATTCGGACGCTTCCCAGAACTCCGTGAGAATTCGCGCGCCCTGGACCGGATCCTGCGTCATCCACCAGTGCCCGAGGCCCTCCAGCACCGCGACCTTCGCCCCGGCCCGCTCAGCCGCGCGGCGGCGCTGCTCGTCCGTCCCGACGAAGTGGTCCTCGGTCGCCAGCACGACGAGCCCCGGCCGCTCCGCCGCGCGTTCGAGATTCCGGCCGAACTCCGCGATCGCCGGCTGCGCCGCGGACCGGTAGAGCGGGAGCACCGCGCGGGCCATGTCGTCGTTCATCCCCTCGGCGACCTTGGCGGCCACCGACTCGTGCATTCCGCCGCCGACCAGGCGTTCTGCCCGCTTGTCCACCGGCGCGCCGAACATCGCCGCGACAGCTTCCTCGCCGACGCCCGGTTTCTGCCACCCCTGCGCGAGGTCGTGCCAGACGTAATCCGGGTCGAACGCGCCCGCCGTGTCGCTGGCCCAGCTGCGCACCAGCTCCGGGCGAGCCATGACGGCGTTGAGCACGTGCGCGCCGCCCCAGTCGTGGCCGACGAGGTCGACCGGTTCGGGGAATTTCTCCAGCTCAGCGATCAGCCAGTCGCGGTATTCGACGGCCGTCGCGCCGAATCCTTCTGGCCACGGCGCGCCGAATCCGGGCGGGGACAGGCACACGACCGGCCGGTCGCCCAGCTCGGCGAGCAGGCGCTCCCACACCGCGGCGGTTTCCGGGTTGCCGTGGACGAAAACTGCGGTCATCGGACTTCCTCCCTCTCGTCGCTCCCACTCTACGCATACTTGCTTGTCAGCTGGCAAGTATGTTGTAGAGTTTCTTCCCGTGACCACGCGCCGCACTCAACAGGAACGCCGCGACCAGGCGTCGGCAGCTTTGCTCGAAGCCGCCGCCGAGCTGGTCGTCGAGGAAGGCGTGCGCGCCGTGACCTTGGCCCGGGTCGGCGAACGCGCCGGGTACAGCCGCGGCCTGGTCACGCACCACTTCGGCGGCAAGCAGGCGTTGCTGGAACAACTCGCCCGCACCACGCAGACCGGCTTCGTCCCCGGCCTGGACTCACTGCCGCCCGGCCTGGACCGGCTGCTGCGGCTGATCGACGGCTACCTCGCCCAACTCAGCGAACCGGACGTGCTGAGCCGCGCTTTCCTGGTGCTGTGGGCGGAATCGATGACCGCGCCGGAACTGGCCCCGATCTTCCGCGAACGCGACCAGGCCTTCCGCGACGACCTGCGCCACGAGATCTCCGCAGGCATCGCCGAGGGCACCATCCGCGCCGATGCGAACCCGGAGCAACTCGCCGTGGCCATCGTCGGACAGCTCCGCGGCATCGCACTGCAGTGCCTGCTCGATCCGGCCGCGGTGGAGCCCGCCGAACTGTGCCGCTGCGCCGCCGAAGTGTGGAAACGCGCACTGTCCTAGAGCGGTGCCAATTCCGCACCCGTGGTGTAGGTGGCTTTGAAGGCAAGGAACAACATCGCCGCCGGACCAACTCACGACGATCGCCGGAACGCGATAACGACTGTCCCGCAAGAGAAGCAGACCCGGTCCCGCCCCGCCGCCCATCAGACGGCGAGGCGGAACTCCCCCTCGAACGGAGCTCCCCTCAAAGCACCGCTTCCCTCAAGTGGTCGTCCCTTCAGCAGCGCTGTCCCTCTCAGACATCCGTCCCCTCAAACGGATGCGCCTCGAACGCCGCCCCTCACGACCACCCTCCGGCACTGCCCCTCTCAGCTGGCTGCCCCCTCAGGACACGCTCCCCGCGAAGCATTCGCCTCCCCGCGATCGCTCCGCGCAACGCTTCCGGCGAAGCGGTTACCGCCCTCAGGCACTGTCACCCAAGACAGTCGCCCCTCCGGCACCGTCCGCACAGACAGCACGCTCCCCTCAAAGCGCACGCTCCCCACGAACGCTCCCCATGAAACCGCCGCCGCCCTCGAGCCCTGCCCCAACACAGTTGCCCCTCCAGCACCGCCCCGGGCAGTTCGGCTTCATCGAGCGGCACGACCCCTCAGAACGTGCCGCCCGCGAAAACCGCGTCCCGCAAAGACCTCAGACCGCGAACGCCGCGGCCTTCCGCGCGATCACCGCGTTCTTCCGCGCCCGCACCGCTCGGTTGGCCCCGGGCAGCCACTGCACCACGAGCACTGCCAGCAGGCTCAGTACGGCGACCGCGTCGAAAGCGTTCAGGAGCGCCGGGTTCAGGTCGATCAGGTCGCGCAGGCCAAGGCCGATGCCGAAGACCGCGAACACCGTCAGCACCACTCGCGCCCAGTTGTGCGCGGCGAGGACCAGCACGGCCGACACCAGGGTTACCAGGCCGATGACCAGCCAGATCGCCGCGCGGCCGTTGAACGACGACATGGCGATCCCGGTCAGGTCGTCGGCCGTCAGCAGGCCGCTCGAGGCCAGTTCTCGGCCTTCGGTCTGCAGGTATTCCTGCACGGCGGGGCGGATCAACCCCTCGCCTTGCACCAGCACCATCGCACCCCACAGCAGCCCGCTGAGCGCGCCGACCAATCCCAGCCCCCCGCCGATGGTCAGGGTGCGAGAACGTCGCGCGCCGGTGGAACTGTACGAACTCACTTCTGTCGAACTCCTTGGATCAGCAATCGAATCAAGCGTCACGGAGTTTCCCGCCGACTGCTTGCGCCGTCCACTGGTTCGCCGATAAAATCTGCAGATTTTTTGAACTGGCCGCGAGATCAGGAAGGCCGGGTTAGGCTCTCCGGCGTCCGCGATGAGAATGAGAAGGCGAGTCCTGCCCGATGTCCGCACCCAGCCCGTTCCGGTCGCCGTCGTTCAACGTCCTCAGCAGGCTCCTGCGCTCGTCACCCGCCCTGCTCGACACGACGTTCGACCAGTTGCGCACGCTGATCACGGTCGCGGAAACCGGAACCGCCCTCGCCGCCGCCCGCACGCTCGGCCGCGACCAGTCCAGTGTGCAAAAACAACTCGACACTCTCAACCGCAATTTCTCCGAATTGTGCGGAGAACCATTGTTGCACCGCCAAGGGCGCGGCCGTGACGTTCTTTTTACCGACACCGGGCGCGCCGTCGCCCACCAGGCTCGCCGCACTCTTACCGAATGGCTGGACACCATTCACGAATGCCGCCGCGAACTCGGCGGAACGCTCACCGTCGGCGCGACTCGCTACACCCTCGGCAGCCTGGCCCACGCCGGCGATCTCGTGGCCGAGCAGTTCCGCGCCCGCGACATCGAACTGAACGTGGTGCACGTGCGCACCAAAGACCTGATCGACCGCCTGCTGGCCAAGGACGTGGACCTGGTGTGCGGCAGCGTCGTCACGACCAACGCGCTCGACTCCGTCGACGTGCTCGAATGGCGGCGCAGCGGCCTCGGCATCCTGTCCAATATGGACACTCCGAAGCCCGGCGAGTCCGTGCGCACCAGCGAATTGCCGACGCTCCCGCTCGTCGTGCCCAGCGGCGGCGTGATCAACGACTTTATGCGCGGCTGGTTCGGCTCCGACTACCGCAACCGGCTCGACATCGTAGCCGAGATCGACTCCGCGCAATACGGATTCGAACTGCTCCGTTCGGGTCTCATCCGCGGCTGCATGCTCGTCACCCAAGGACTCGGCGAAGCCGCGGGCGAAAACCGCCTGCACGCCGCCTCCGGATTGCGCACAATCAGCCTCGTCGACGACATCGAGCCGAAACTCGAACTGCTCGTCGGCGTGTTCGCCCGGCGCGGCGAACGCTCCTCGTACCCGGACAGCCATCCGCTCAACCTGCTGTGGAACGCGCTGCAACAGGCGGGCGAAGCCTCCTGGCTCGAAGTCGACCGCTGACCCGGCATTCGAGCCAGGATCAGCAGCCAGCCGAGACCGGCGCCGAACCAGGCAGAACGAAAGCGGCCTCGGCGCCGAACCGGGACCAGCGACCAGCCGGGACGACCAACTCGCCGGGAATCGGCGCCAAACCAGGACCAACGCCGAGCTTGGCTCAACAACGCACCGGGAGCAGCACCGAACCAGGCCCAGCGACCCACCTGGCCCAGCGAACAGCCAAGGATCGGCGCCAAACCGGGATCGACCCCCGAACCTGGCTCAGCGGCGAACCGGGACCAGCACCGCATCGGCCGCACCGCCGAGCCGGGGCCAACCCCTCCACGATCAGCCGATCGAGCCGGGGCCAGCCCCGCGCCACGATCAGCCACCGGGCCAACCGAAGAACCCCTCAGCCGACCTCCTCGATCTCCACCCGGTCCGGATAGAACGCGACGTGTCCCTTGATCGCGGCCACCGCGTCATACGGGGCCTCGTAAACCCACACCGCGTTCTCGCCGTCCGGCACCGCGGCCAGGCTGTAGTACGAAGCGTCGCCCTTGTACGGGCAGTGCGTCTTGTGTGCGGTGGGCGACAGCATCGCCAAGTCGACATCCTCCAGCGGGATGTACTGCACCGGCGGGTAGCTGGCCTCCCGCAGCACCTGCGCGCGGGTGGTGTCGGCGATGGTCTTCTCGCCTGCCTTGACCACCACCCGCGCGGGGTTGGGCTCAACGGTGATCGGGTGGTCCGGCCCCGGGATCAGCTTGTCGGGCATCGTTCTCCTCCTCCGCGCAACGGAAGCGGTGCGCACTCCCAACACTAGGCCGGACCACCGACAAAATCAGACGTCGGCGAGGTCAGACCCCGGCGACCTGCGAGATCCAGCTGCGGTACCGCGTGATGTTGGTGTACGCGGTGCTGCTCTGCCGGTCGCTGGTCGACGCGACGCCGACCTGCCGTCCGGACGCGAACATCGGGCCGCCCGAGTCGCCGCCGGCGGTGATGCCGTCGCCGTACGTCGCGCACACCGCGACGCCGCCTTCGTAGTCACTGCACGAAGGCGTCGTCACCCGCACGTTGGCCACCTTCAGGTACCGCGACTGGCAGTTGATCTCCGAACCGCATCGGCTCGTCGCGCCCCAGCCGTACACCTGCACGGTCTGCCCGGCGCGGACGTCGGTCGACGTGCCGAGCGGTGAGTACGTCGCGTTCACCGAGCTCGACAGCCGCACGATGGCCAGGTCGGCGGCACCGGGGTAGCGCGTGATCGCGGCGCCGGTGGCCGTCGTGCCGCCGCTGCTCTGGTCGAGGCTGCCGATGCGGAAGGTGTACGTCCCGCTGGAGGCGACGCAGTGCTTCGCGGTGAGGATGTACTGCGGGGCGATGATCGTGGCCGTGCAGTTCTGCTGCCCGTTCACGAACAGCCGCGCCGCCCACGGGGCGTTGGACGCGTAGCCGCCGCCGATGATCGCCGGGCCAGGACTCGGGGAAGCGACAGCGGCGCCGGCCTGACCGGCGAATCCGGCTAGGCCAAGCGCGGTAGCGAGCACGAGGAAACAGGTGCGCAAACGCATGGTCTCTCGTTTCTGCGGCTTCGTCGCCGCGGGTTCCGGTGGGGACGGGAACCTCGATCATCTTCCGCCGCGCCCAGGAACCAGAACCGGCGAAAGTAGCCGGGGACCACCTGTTCTTCTGCCGCCACCGCCGCTACGGACAGTTCCGCGTACTGTTCCTCAGACCCGCGTCCGGCGCAGCCAGTACAGCCCGATCACCGGAAGCACCAGCGGGATGAACAGATACCCCTGCCCGTACACCGACCACACCGTGGCGTCCGGGAACGCCTGCCGGTCGAAAATGCTCAGGGTCCCGACGGTCAGCACGCCCAGCAGCTCGACCGTGCACGCGGCCAGCGCGATCCGCCACCACGTCCGGCCGCCGCGGGCGAGCGCGATCGTGGCCAGGATGTAGACCAGCGCGGCGAAGGCCGACAGCACGTACGCCAGCGGCGCCTCGTGGAATTTCGTGCCGATCTGGACGCCCGCCCGCGACGTCGCGGCGAGCGCGAAGATGGCGTACACCGCGACCAGGATCCGGCCGGGACCGGTGGCCGTCTTACGCGCTTGCTCCACTCCACACCTCGTTCAGTCGCAGCACCATCACCGGAATGGCCAGGCAGGCGATGCCGAGCACGACCGTGCTCGACCGGCTCTGCTCGGCGAGCGCCCACGCCGCGCCGACCGGCAGCACGACGAGGCAGCCGATCAGGTAGGCGAGGTAGGTCGCGAGACTGCCCGGACGGTGGCCGCCGACCAGCAGCACGATCCCGATCACGAGCTGGGCGACCAGCAGCACCTCGATCACGCCGAGCGCGACGAGCAGCGGGGTGTCCGGCAGCTTCTTGCGCGCCGCCTGGACGAAACTCCACAGCGCGACGAGCGCCGCGCATCCAGCGACCGCTATCGCGAACCCGACGATCACCCGTTCCTCCTTTTGCCCGCCGGGCTCAACGTACCCGCCCTGCTGACCGCCCCGGACGGGCGAGGGGCCGACGGCGTGGCCGGGGCCACGTTCACCGGAACGGGTTCCTGGCATTCCGTCAATTCCCGAATGCCACGGAAATCCCGCTCGACCGGGCGACGGGGAATCACGCTCGGTTCGCCGGTGCCGGTTTTATCCGCGCCCCGCTCGGGTCCGCCGAACGCTGAATTGGCGGATTGGCGCGGCGGCGAAGCTGTGCGGGAATAGTTTCCGTCGCCGGAGCACCGGAGAAGCGCACACGCGGAAAGGTCGACTTTATGAACGTCCGGCACGAGGCATTCTGCCTCGCCGATCCGTGGTTCTTCGACCGCCGACGGGAAATGTCCGCCGACGACCTGGCCGCCGTCCCGCCGAGTCCATTGTGGACAATAGAGGAAAGCGGGCATTGGCGCTACCTCCGCCCGCCCGGAGCCGCATTGCCCGAACAGGGCTGGGCCGTGGAGATTTCCGCCGCTCCCGGCAACGCCGAGCGAGTACTGGACCGCGTCCGCGAGTACTGCCGGACCCGCGGGCTGCACCACCGGCACCTGCGTTCCCGGTCGATTTTCCTCGATCAGAATGCCGAATATCCGACGACCGGCGGAACCGGCGCGATCGCGACTATTTATCCGCCGGACAATAACGCGCTGGACCGGATCCTCGACGATCTTTCCGAACTCCTCACCGGCGAGCCGGGACCGGATATCGACGGCGCGCTCCGTTGCGGAGAATGCCCGATTCACGTGCATTACGGCGGATTCACCGAACTGTGGACCGAGTACGGCGGTGCCCGCGTGCCCGCCCTGCGCAGGCCGAGCAGCGCGCTCGAACCGGAGCACCAGGGCTCGGACTTCGCCGTGCCCGGCTGGGTCCGGATTCCCGACTGCGTCGCGGAGTACACCGAAGCTCCGGAGCCGCCGCACCCCGTCGTCGAAGTACTCCGCCAGGCCCACGGAACCGCCGTCTACCTGGCCGAACGCGGCAGCGAGCAGGTGCTCGTCGAGGAAGCCTGGCCCTACACGGGCTTGGACGGCAACGGCGTCGACGCGGTCGCCCGGCTGGAGCGCAAGCACGACCTCTTCGAGCGGCTCGCCGGAATCCCCGGCATCCCGAAAACCCACGCGTACCTCGCCGGGCAGCGCCACTACCTGGTGCGGGAGTACCGGCCCGGCGTGGCGCTGGACGCCTGGCTCACCCGGCATTACCCGCTCACCCGCCGCGACTGCCCGGAAAGCGACCTGGCCGCCTACCGCAAACAGGCGCTGTCCGTGCTGGCGCAAGTCGACCGCATCGTCGGCGAAGCCGCCGAGCGCGGCGTCGTACTCGAAAACCCGCACAACATCCTGGTCGACAGCACCGGCACGGTGTCGCTGACCGGCTTCGACCGCGACGAAACACCCCTGCGGCTGCGCCTTTTCCTGCCGCTGGCCCCGCTCTATCACCTGGTGCCCGAACGCCTCCGCTGGGCCGCTGAGCTCACCGAACGCCGGTTCTCGCTGCCCGCCGGATACGCCGACAGCATCGCGCCGCACTCCGAGCCCGCGCACACCGAACTCGACGAGCCGCGTCCAGATTGGACCTTGGTGCGCAAGCAGATCTCCGAAGCACTGCTCGCGTGCTCGACCCCGAACCGGCTGGATCGCCTGTTCCCCGGCGACATCGAGCAGTTCCGCGTCGGCGGCGCGACCTTCGGCACCGGCGCGGCGGGCGTCCTGCACTCGCTGCACGTCGCGGGCGTCGGCCGCTTCCCCGAACACGAGCAGTGGCTCCTCGACGCGGTCGAGGGAGAACAGCCCAGCCGCGCGGGTTTCTACGACGGCAGCCACGGAATCGCTTACGTGCTCGAAGAATTCGGTTACCGGAAGGCCGCCGTCCATCTGCTCGCCGCCTCGCGCGCGCTGGTGGACCAGACCGTCGGCCACGACCTCGCGAGCGGGCTGGCCGGCATCGGCCTGACCCGGCTGCACTTCGCCGCGACCCGCGGGGACAACGAATTCGGCAGGCAGGCGCTGAACATCGGCATCCGGCTGGCCGAGGCACTCGACACCGCGGAACCTCCGGGCGCGACGGCGCAAGCCGGTCTCTTGTACGGCTGGTCCGGCCCGGCGCTGCTGTTCCTGCGGCTCTACGAGCGCACCGGCGAACCCGCTTGGCTGTCGTTCGCCGACCAGGCGCTCGAACGCGATCTGGAGGAATGTGTCCCCGCGCTCGACGGCTCGCTGCCGGTCCGCGACGGCAACCGAGGTTCGCGACGCGGCGCGGGAATCGGCAGCGCCGGCATCCTGATCGTCACCGAACAGCTGGCGCGGTACCGCCTCGACGCGAAGGCCGCGCGCAGCCTGCCCGCGCTGCGCGTCGCGTGCCGCGGGGAATTCGCGCTCCATCCCGGCCTGCTGAACGGCCGCTGCGGGCTCGCCGCCGGGCTGGCGTTCAGCAGCACCCCGGACCGGCGCACCCAGGACGCGATCGACCGGCACCTGACGCGGCTTTCGTGGTACGCGGTCCCGTTCCGCGGCGGTCTTGCCTTCCCGGGCACTCGCCTGCTACGATTGTCCGCCGACGTCGCCACCGGCGGCGCCGGAGTCCTGCGCACCCTCTCCGCGCTTCAGGACGGCACCGAACTGCTCCCGTTCCTCGGGCCGACCCCGCGGATCGCGCATTAGTCCACAGTGGACATTGGCTGTCGACAAGTCGCTTAGTCGGCAGTTCCACCACGCGGAACCCTGACTGAGTGTCCGGACACTTTTTGAATCACTCATTCAGCCCAGCCCGTTGGTCCGAAATCCGCAGCCGGGGCCAGGGCCTCGAAAAACGCCGGGGGAACTTGGCACTACCGTCGGTAACCGCCGTCAAGACGGCGTTCGGCTGCTCGTTCAGCGGAACCACGAGGCCCCCGTTCGTGATAGAAACCGGGGCTGTTCCGTTCGGTGGGCCTACGAAGGGTATATCCGAGATTTCCGTGACGAGGACCACTCGCACCCACTGGCGTGTCCGCTTCCCCGGCCGTGTCCGCACTCTCGCCGAGGGTGACCCAGGAGTTCGTGAATCATCGTGGAGAACAAGGACGATCCCGGCAAGGCGTACGACAAGTCGATCCGGAAGAGGCTGACCCGGACGGTCCTGATCCCGAGCATCACCCTGCTCGTGCTGTGGGCGGTGCTGGCGACGGCCTTCTTCATCAACGGCTTGTACGTACGACTCGTAGCGGGCTCGGTGCGTGACGTTTCGATCCCCGCGCTGACGGCGCTGTCGTCGCTGCAGCAAGAACGTCAGTTCGCCCTGCAGTACCTCGACAGCCCCAGCTCCGGCCCGCAGCAGCTGCAGCAACAGGAGCAGGACAGCGACGGCAAGCTGAAGGGCCTGCAGGAAGCGTTCGCCGCCACCATTTCCAGCGCGCCGGACGAGATCGCCAGCAAGGTCACCGCGCTGAAGGCGCAGCTCGACCAGCTGCCGGTGCTGCGCTCGCAGGTCACCTTCCGCAGCATCAACCGCTCTCAGGTCAACGCCTACTACAACGGCGTCCTCGACTCCGCGGCGACGCTGTTCGACACGCAGGCGCGCATCGTCCCCGACGCGACCGCGGTGCAGGGCGCGATCTCGGCGACCTCGCTCTTCCGGGCGGGCGACCTGATGTCGCGCGAGACGTCGCTGGTGTCGGCGGCGTTCTCCGGCAGCAACTTCGCGCCGGACGACTTCGTCCAGTTCTCCCAGCTGGTCGGCTACTACCGCACGCAGCTGGCGCAGATCTCGCCGTTCCTCGAACCGGCGGTGCGCCAGCATTACCGGCAGCTGTCCACAAGCGACGCGTGGAAACGGCTCAACGCGGCCGAGGACTCGCTGATCAAGCACGGCCCGTGGAACAGCAGCGACCAGAACACCGTGCCGGTCTCGGCGGGCGATTGGCACGCGCTGACCGCGCAGGTCGCGCAAGGTCTGAACCAGCTCACCATCGAGCAGGCGGACCAGGTCTCCGCCGCCGCGATCGACTCCGGAAACGCACAGCTGCGCAACGCCATCATCGGCAGCATCGTGGCCCTGCTCGCCTCGCTGGCCGCGATCATCGTCGCGGTGCGGGTGTCGCGTTCGCTCGTCGACCGCACCCTGATGACGCGCCTGGAGCGGCTGCGCAACGACTCGCTCGACCTCGCGCGCAACCGGCTGCCGAACATCGTCGGCAGGCTCAAGAGCGGCGACCCGGTGGACATCGAGGCGGAGCTGCCGAAGCTGGACCACGGCCGGGACGAGATCGGCCAGGTGGCCGAAGCGTTCAACACCGCGCAGCTCACCGCGGTCAACGCGGCGGCGAGCGAGGCGAAGGCGCGCAGCGGTGTGCACAACGTGTTCCTCGGCATCGCGCACCGCAACCAGGTCCTGGTGCACCGGCAGCTGCAGATCTTGGACGAAATGGAAAGCCGCGAAGAGAACTCGACCCAGCTGGCGTCGCTGTTCCAGCTCGACCACCTCGCCGCGCGCGCCCGGCGGACCACCGAGAACCTGATCATCCTCGGCGGCAAGCAGCCAGGACGGCGCTGGCGCAAACCGGTTTCGCTGATGGAGGTGCTGCGCGCGGCCGTCTCGGAAACCGAGCAGTACTCGCGGGTGCAGGTCGAGCAGGTGCCCGACGTCGCGATCGTCGGCACCGCGGTCGCGGACACCATTCACCTCGTCGCCGAACTGGTCGACAACGCGACGTCGTTCTCCCCGCCCGGTTCGCAGGTCGAGGTGACCAGCCGGATGGTCGCGCGCGGCGTCGTGGTCGACGTGTCCGACCAGGGGCTGGGCATGAAGGAAGGCGTGCGCGAGTGGGCCAACGCGATGATGGCCGACGCGCCCGAATTCGACGCGATGGCCCTGCGCGCGGACTCCAGCCTCGGCCTGTTCGTGGTCGCGCGGCTGGCTTCCCGGCTCGGCATCACGGTCACCTTCGACCCGTCGCGCTACGGCGGCACCCGGGCGACCGTGCTGATCCCGTCGAACCACCTGGCCGACGCGAACGCGCCCGAACCCGCCGACGAGACCCCGGCGCTCGCCCAGGTCGGCGCGCCAGCACTGGAAAGCGCGCACCGGCCGACCCCGGAGACGCCGCAGCCGTCGCCGTCGCCGCGCCCGTACCCGGCTCGCCCGCTGCCCACGCCTGCTCCGCGGCCTTCGCCGGAGCCGTATCCCCCGTCCGCGGGCCAGATCCCGGACGTCCCGGCCGCGCCGCGCGCGTCCGCCGAGCCGGACCTCAGCGGGCTGCGGGGCGACGACCGGCCCCGGCTCCCGCGCAGGCAGCCGCAGCAGAACCTCGTCGCCCAGCTGCACGACGACCCGGACGCCGCGGCCGAAGCGGACGTCACCAATGCCGGCGAGACCACCGCGCGGACGCTGATGGCGTTCCACAAGGGCACCCGCCGGGCGCGAGGCGGGCAAAATGACTCATAACGACCGAACACCTCACGACACCGAAAGTCAGGGTCTGTCCGCATGAACGAGTACGGGAACTCCACCCCTGATCTCAATTGGCTGCTCGACGACGTCGTCAACCGCGTCGTCGGCGCGCAGAACGCCATCGTGCTGTCCGCCGACGGCCTGCTGCTCGGCAAGTCGTCCGGGATGAGCAAGGACGACTCGGACCAGCTCTCCGCCATCGCGTCGAGCCTGCAGAGCCTCGCCAAAGGGGTGAGCAGGCAGTTCCACCGCGGTCCGGTGCTGCAGAACATGATCGAGATGGAACGCGGGTACCTCTTCGTCTCGGCCGCCGGGCAGGGCGCGTGCCTCGCCGTGCTCGCCGGCGCGGACATCGATGTCGAAATGATCGCCTACGAGATGAACCGGCTGGTCAAGCGCGTCGGCGACTACCTGGCCTCGGCACCGCGCGAGGCCGCGAACCTGTTGCGGGAGGCGACATGAGCGACGACGGCTGGTACGACGAGGCCGCCGGGCCGCTGGTCCGGCCGTACACGATCACCAGCGGACGGACCCCGTCCGAACACCAGCTCGACCTCTCCACCCAGGTGATGACCCTGCAGCAGGGATCGGACCCGGTCGGGCTCGGCCCGGAGCACCTGGCGATCACGCAGCTGTGCCGCAGACCCTTGTCGGTGGCCGAGATCGCGGTGTACGTGAAGCTGCCGCTCGGCGTCGTGCGCGTGCTGTGCGGGGACCTGATCGACCGCGGCCTCGTCATCACCCGCGCCCCGTCCCGTCAGCCGGCCCAGGCGCCGGACCATGAAACTCTCCAGGCGGTTCTCGATGGCCTCATCAAGCTCTGAAGACGCCGCGGCGTCGGTACCGACCCCGGTCAAGATCATCGTCGCCGGCGGCTTCGGCGCCGGGAAGACCACCATGGTCGCCTCGGTCAGCGAAATCCCGCCGCTGTCCACCGAAGAGGTGCTGACCGAGGCGAGCACCGGCGTCGACGACCTGTCCGGCGTGGAGCAGAAGAAGACCACCACGGTCGCGCTCGACTTCGGCCGGATCACCATCTCGCCGCGGCACGTGCTCTACCTGTTCGGCACCCCGGGCCAGGAACGGTTCTGGTTCATGTGGGACGACCTGGCGCGCGGCGCGATCGGCACCGTCGTGCTGGTCGACACGCGCCGGCTGGAGACCAGCTTCGCCGCGGTCGATTTCTTCGAGCGGCGGAAGATCCCGTTCGTCGTGGCGGTGAACTGCTTCGACAACGCGCCGCGCTACACCCCCGACGAGATCCGCGAGGCGCTCGTGGTGCCCGACGGCGTGCCGATCGTGATGTGCGACGCGCGGCAACGGGATTCGAGCAAGATCGCGCTGATCCGGCTGGTGAAGCACGCGATGACGGTGGTTCCGCAGCCCGCCTGAGCCGGGCTTTCAGACCAGCGAGGGGGTTCCCGGCGCGGGGAGCCCCCTCGTTCGCTTCGTGTCGCCCTGGTCCCAGTGTCCTTAGTGGACGCTCAGTGGACGGGGGCCATCCGGAGATTGAAGTGCCGCAGGATCTTCGGCGCTTCCACGATCCGATACCCCGGCACTTGCTCCGGGTTCTTCGCGATGTCGCCGAGGATCTCGGCCACATAGTCGTAGTGGCCCTGGGTGTACACGCGCCGCGGCAGCGCCATTCGGACCAGCTCGAACGGGGCCGGGGCGATCAACTCGTTCTGCTCGTCGAGCGTGCCGAGGTAGAGCGAACCCAGTTCCACACAACGGATTCCGCCCGCCAGGTACAGCTCGCACGCCAGCGAGTGGCCCGGGAACCGGGACGCGGACAGATGCGGCAGCAGACGGCCGGCGTTGAGGTAGAGCGCGTGGATGCCCGGCGGCTGCACGATGTCCACGCCAACCTCGTTGGCCTGCCTCGCGAGCCGGGCCGCCTCGCCCGCCCGCGCGGCGAGATAGTGCGGGTCGACGACTTCCAGCAGGCCCTTGGCGACGCGGTCCAAGTCGTGCGCCGCGAGCCCGCCGTAGGTGCGGAAGCCCTCGGTGGCGATGAGGTTGGTTTCGCAGCGCTGCGCCAGTTCCGGGTCGGTCAGGCCGATGAACGCGCCCATCGGCGAGATGCCGTCCTTCTTCAGGCTCGCGACACAGCCGTCGACCAGGCTGAACGCCTCTCGCGCGACCTCGCTCGGCGTCTTGTCCGCGTAGCCCGCCTCGCGCTGGATGACCAGCCACGCGTTCTCCGCGAACCGTGCGGCGTCAAGGAAAACCGGCACGCCGTGCGCCCGCGCGAGCTTCGCCGCCGCGGCCAGGTTGGCCATCGAGACCGGTTGTCCGCCGCCGCCGTTGTTGGTGATGGTCAACAGAACCTGGCCGACGCGGTTGCCGTCCGGGCCGCTGAGCAGGCGTTCGAGTGCCTCGAGGTCGATGTTGCCCTTGAACGGTTCGAGGCTGTCGAGATCGCCGAACTCCGCGCAGGGCAGGTCGATCGCCTCGGCGCCGAGCAGTTCGACGTTCGCGCGGGTGGTGTCGAAGTGCGTGTTGCTGACCGAGATCCGGCCGCTCTCCAGCACGCTGGAGAACAGGACGCGCTCGGCCGCACGGCCCTGGTGCACCGGCAGGAGGTGCGGGTATCCGGTGAGGTCGCTCAGTGCTTCGCGGAAGCGGTAGAACGAATCCGATCCGGCGTACGAACGGTCCGCGGCGGCCGCGGCGGCCTCCTGCGCGGTCGAGACCGCACCGGTACCGGAGTCGGTGAGCAGGTCGATGCTGACCTTGTTCGCGGGCAGGTTGAAGGCGTTGTAGCCCGCCGCGGCGAGCGCCTGTTCCCGTTCGGCGCGGGTGGTGACCGGGATTTCGGCGACTACTTGGGCGCGGTATGGCGGGAAGGTCCGCATCAGGGTATTTCCTCCAGTTGTGGGTGACAGCCGAAAACTGCCGCGTCAGGTCATCCGGCCGAGCACCGGACGTTTTCTCGGCGGTGCTACGGCATAGGCCTCGGAGGACAGGTAGACCGTGATTCCGGAACCGAACTCGCCCATTCGCAACGACACGTGCGCGATCAGTCCGACGCCGTCGCGCAGCGGCCGTTCCGAAACCGCTGCCAGCGCTTTGTCCAGTTGTGTCGGGTCGAAGTCGTACTGCGCGAGAATGGCGTGCACCCGGGCGCGAGCGATCTCGTCGTCCGGCACGTAGCTGCGAATAGGAAGGTAAAGACTGTAGTTTCCGGGAGTACCACCCATACCTTCGACAAAGGAATAACTGGAAACCAGCGGACGACCTTCGAAAGGACCTTTTCCGCCACCGAGCACGGCGAGGAATTCCCGGATCAGCATCGGGTCCGCGCCGGGCACCAGCTCCGCCGCGCGCACCGCGTCCTCGGCCTCGGCGGCGTCGTGCGAGACGTACACCTTGACCCGCGACAGCGGGTCGTCGTCGAGGTCGAGCGCGAAGAAGGTGAAGTTGTCGCTCTCGCCGCGGCGCAGCGCGTGCTCCACGACCGGGTCGAACGCCTCGCCGAGATTCAGCCGCCGAAACCCCTCGCTGACCAGGGAATCCGCCATGGTCGGACCGCTGATCTGGGGGTTCAGGTAGACCTTGATCTTCGGCGCGGAGCCGTTGCGGAAGATCAGCGAGTACCACAGCGTGAACGGCCCGCGGCGCTCGTCGTGCGGGAGGAAGAGGTCGGCCACCGCGTCGAGCCGGTCGGTGACCAGGCCGTACTCGCCGGCCACCCGGGCGAGGAACTCGCGCGGGTCCGGAGCCCCGACGGTCTCGCCGAGAACCCTTACCACACATTCGCCATTAGCGTCGAATGCGACCGAGAATTCAACGGGCGTGGTGTCGTCCGCCACATTGCACGGGAACTGCGTCGGAGCGTCGACAGTCAATTCACCGGACTCGCCGAGCAACAACCGGAGAAGATCCAGGTGACGGCGTTCTTCGGGATCGAATCCCACTGCCTGGCACAGCCGGTCGAGTTGACCACCGGCGTGGCTGTACATCGACAACTCGACCATCGGCACACTCGCTCCGACCATGGCGCTGTATTCACCGTTTCATTCGTGCGTTCGGCCCCGCGAAGCATCCGCTGTTCGGCGGAGCGGGCGTTCGCGGGCCGCCGAGAAGATTAATCCCCGGAATGCCGATCACGATACCTCTGACGGAGCGACAACACCGTACGAAAACCGTGTCTGAGTGTGCTGATCAACACCGGAATTCACCTGAATTCCGCATCGACAGAACCGGATTCTGCAGCTACCCGGGCCCGCCATGTGGTCTAGCCCACTGCTGCGCGCGGCCGGTGTCCCGTGCACCCGGCTCGGCGGCTCTTCGGCGAAAATTGTCGGTGGCGGGTGAGACGCTCGTCTCATGACACCGACCCCGAAGCATCTGGCCAAGGTCGCCGAGAGCGACCGCCCGCCGATCCCCCGCGTCGCCGACGAACGCGAGACCCTGCTCGCTTACCTGGAGTGGCACCGCGAAACCCTCGAGCTGAAGTGCTCCGGGCTGAGCCAGGAAGCCGTGTCCGCCCGCGCGGTGCCACCGTCCACAATGTCGCTGCACGGCCTGGTCCGGCACCTGGCCGGCGTCGAACGATGGTGGTTCCGCATCCAGTTCGCGGGCGAGGACCTCCCGCTGCTGCACTACTCGGACGACGAGCCGGACCAGGACTTCGACCGCCTGGACGGTGATTTCGGCGAGGCACTGGCGTTGTGGCGCGCGGAGTGCGACCGGAGCCGGGAGATCGTGGCGGCGACGCCTTCTTTGGACGCGCGGGGAGTCGGGAAGACGACGGGCGAGCCGTTCTCGCTGCGATGGATGCTGATGTCGATGACCGCGGAGTACGCCCGCCACAACGGGCACGCGGACCTGCTGAGGGAGGTGGCGGACGGAGCTACTGGCCGGTGAGGTGGTTGTTGTTCGAGTCCTGTTTGGAGGTGAGGCACCAGGGTTTGCGCTCAGATGATCGGCAACCGGCGTCACGGTTAGCTCTCCGACGATCGGCAACCGTCGCCACGGTTAGCCCTCCCGCGATCGGCAACCGCCACCACGGCTCGCGCGTAACCACGGCTCGCGCCGCTTCGCCTGAACGCCCTTCCGGCAAGTTTCCGCGCAGCAGCGGCCAACGACAGCGTCTGCGCCGCTGGTCAGCCAAGCGCGTGCCCGGTGAGGTCGACGCCGCTCACGCTTTGAGTGGTCAGCGACCTTCCCGCCCCAGGCCACCCGGCGTGCGATGCTGGACGGCATGACCGCCGATCCTGACTCCGGCCTGCTCTCACCGGTGCGCGCCGGAACCCCGGCCGAAGCGGTGACTGGTGACCGGGCGTTCGCAGCCGCCCTGCTGGAAGCGGAGGCCGCACTCGCGCGGGCGCAGGCGCGGCTTGGCACGGTGCCGTCCGAGGCAGCCGAGCGGATCAGTGCTGCCGCGAGGCTGTTGGGCGAGGGCGAACTCGACGTCGTCCAACTGGCCCGCGACGCGCGCGCGACCGGGAACCCGGTGGTCAGCCTGGTGCGCACGCTGTCCGCCAAGGTCCCGGACGTCGCCGACTACGTGCACCGCGGCTCCACCAGCCAGGACATCGTCGACACGGCGATGATGCTCGTCGCGCGCGACGCTCTGCGGCTGATCAGCGCGGACCTCACGGCGATCGCGGACGCCCTCGCCACGTTGGCGCGCGCCCACCGCGACACCGTCATGCCCGGACGCACCCTCACCGCGCACGCCGTCCCGACGACGTTCGGTCTGAAGGCAGCGATCTGGCGGCAGGGCGTCCAGGAGTCCGCGCGCCGGATCGCTGAGCTGCGGCTGCCGGTGTCGCTTGGCGGCGCGGCCGGAACGTTGGCGGCGTACGTCCAGTACGGCGACGGCACCGACGACTACGCGGAACGGCTCGTCGCTGCCTTCGCGGAGGAAACCGGCTTGACCGCACCGATTCTGCCGTGGCACGCGGATCGCACCCCGGTGGCCGAACTGGTTTCCGCGTTGGCTGGCGTGACGACAGCGTTGGGCAAGATCGCTGTCGACGTTCAGGTGCTGGCCCGTACCGAAATCGGCGAAGTGACCGAGGCGACCGGCGGCGGGTCTTCGGCGATGCCGCACAAGCAAAACCCGGTGCAGTCGGCGTTGGTCCGGTCGGCCGCACTGCAGGTGCCGGTGCTGGCCGCTGGAGTCACCCAGTCCGGGCTGGCGGAGGACGAACGCTCGGCTGGTGTCTGGCAGGCCGAGTGGCAGTTGCTGCGCGAATGCCTGCGCCTCACCGGCGGTGCGACGTATACGGCTGCGGATCTGTTGCAGGGCTTGGACATTCACGCGAACCGAATGCAGGATAATCTCGAGCTGACCAACGGATTGATCGTCTCGGAACGACTGTCGGCAGCACTGGCACCGATCGTGGGCAAGGCGCGCGCGAAGGACTTGCTGGGTGCCGCCTCCCGGCGGGCGATCGAGGAAAACCGTCCACTGGCAGAGATCCTGGCGGACACGCCGGAGATTACCGCCGCCATTGACGCGGCGACGCTGGCCGATCTCGGAGACCCGGCACGGTATATCGGTGCGGCGGGACGAATGGTGGACCGGGCGTTGGAAGATTTCGGCGAGTAAGCACGAACGGGACCGCTGCCGGAGGAAATGGCGCTCCGGCAGGCGATCCCGCTGCGCGGTTATTCCACTGTGGACGAGCTAGTGGGCCAAGCCGTGCCCGCCTGCCTCGGGTCGGCGCGGCTGGGCGGCCGGGTCGACTTCGGCGGGTTCCTCGTCCTCGGGAAGCAGAACCCCGTGGCGCGCCGGGAGAACCGCGGTCAGCAGAC
Source organism: Amycolatopsis sp. NPDC004079 (assembly GCF_040610415.1). NCBI lineage: Bacteria > Bacillati > Actinomycetota > Actinomycetes > Pseudonocardiales > Pseudonocardiaceae > Amycolatopsis > Amycolatopsis sp. NPDC004079. The sequence continues at coordinate 143,661 of NZ_JBEXMH010000009.1, forward strand.
CGAGAACCGCGATGCCGAGGTGCAGCCAGTTGTCAGCGTCGGCGAGGTTGAGCGGGTTGCCGAGGCCGGACACCGGGTTGACCGTGATCGTCCCGGCGAGCATCAGGCCCCAGACGAACAGCGCGCCGTAGCCGAGGAAGAGCAGCCAGCCGAACGTCCGGGCGCGGCCGGAGCCCAGTGCCAGCAGCAGGCCGATCACGCCGGTCGCCACGTGGACGACGTTGTTCAGCGGGTTGGCGGAAAACCGCCACAGAGTGACACCGTGTCCGGTGAAATCCCCGAACCCGGACTTCACGAGCCCGATGATGCCGTAGGCGAGAAACAGGACCCCGAGCAGAATGGCCAGCACCTGGGCGGGCTGCACCCCTTCCACCCGGACGCGGGCTCGATGCGCACGAACCATGACTCCAGTCCTTCCCATACCGAAGGTGACGGTGGGTCAACCCTGAAGGGATCCCCCGCCCCGCCCGGCCCGAAACCCGAATCCCGCCACCCCGACGCGCCCACCGGGCAAGATCGGCGGCACGAACTGGGCTGCCGGGGCCAATGGGGCTGCTGAGCCGACCGGAGGCCCGAGCGAGGCACCAGCCGGACCGGCTCGCGGCCCCGGCGGCGGAGAGCCGAAGAATTGGCGCGGCGACTCTTCCGGCCCCGGAAACGGGAGCGCGGCAGAACCGCGCGGCTCGGACCAGCCCGGCGATCGGCAGGGCTCGCGCGGCACTCAGACCAGCGCGGCGAACCCACACCGACGCGTCGACCGGCAGAGCCCGGCCGCACGCACCCCAGCCCAGCCACCGGCAGAACCCCACGCACCCAGACGAGCCCAGCGATCGGCAGGACCCGCGCGGCACTCAGACCAGCCCAGCGAACCCACGCCCCACCCACACCAACGCGGCGACTGGCAGAACCACCACGCACCCAAACGAGCCCAGCGATCGGCAAGACCCGCGCCCCACCCAGACCGACAGAACGCCTGCCGCACTCGCACCAACCCAGCGACGAGCAGAACCACCGCCGCACCCCGGCCAACCCAGCGACCGGCCGAACCGCCGCCGCGCTCAGACCAGCGCGGCGACCAGCACAGCAAACGCACCGATGATCACCGCGACCCGCGCGTAGTGGTAGCGGTCCCAGCGGTTCATCTGCTCTTTCCAGTCCGCGGGCCGGTTCTCCGGGGTCCACGTCTTGCCCTGGTTGTTGATCGGGACGAGCAGCAGAATCGACATCACCACGCTCACGATCAGCAGCCCGGCCCCGATCACGACGAGCCCGGTGCCAGGGCGATCCCAAGCAAAGACCGCCCAGATCGCACTCAGGACAAGCGACCCGATGTACCAGAACGGCATGATCGCGCCGAGCATCCGGCCCCCGTGGGCGCGGCCTAGCTGATTGCTGTCGTCCGGGAGCCCGTTGAGGATCGGGTTGATGACGAAGGCGACGCAGAACTCCACCCCCACCATCACGCCGACGACCACGACGGTGCAGACCTCGAGTGCGCTGAGCATGATGACCTTCCTGAAATCTAGCAGTGCTAGCCGATGAGGCGATGCTAGTACTACTGCCGCTCGATTGTCTAGCAGTGCTAGACTCCTCTTATGTCGGTACACGAACGCAAGCAGCGCGAACAGGCGGAGCGCGAGCGCCTCATCGTGGCGACCGCCCGGGAGCTCGCCGAGCAGCAGGGCTGGGACGCCGTCACCACCCGCAGGCTCGCCGAGCGCATCGAGTACAGCCAGCCCGTCCTCTACAGCCATTTCCGCGGCAAGCGCGAGATCATCGGCGCGGTCGCGCTCGACGGGGCCGCCGAACTGGCCGCGGCGGCGCGGTCCGCAGCCAGCGCCGAAGACGACCCGCGCGCCCGGGTCACGGCCCTCTCCCGCGCGTACCTCGACTTCGCCGAGCAGCACCCGGCGGTCTACGACGCCATCTTCCAGCTCGACGGCGGCCTCGCGTTCGCGCAGGACGACACCCCGGAACCGCTGAAGGACGCGTTCGCCGCGCTGATGGAAACGCTCGGCGAAGTCGCCGGCGAAGGTGTCGACCCGGGCCTGTTCACCGAGCTGTTCTGGGCGTCCCTGCACGGAATCGCGACCCTGACCCGCGCGGGACGGCTGCCGAGGGAGTTCGCCGAGCAGCGGGTCGACCTGCTCGTGGAACGGCTCGTCGTGGTCTGAACCACCACTGCTTGCCCGCAGCCCGCCCGACCGTCACGCGTACTGGCCGGTACCGAGACCCATCCCACAAACCGGCCCCATTCGGCGAACCCTGATCAGGTGATCGGGGAAGTCGGGGCATGCGCAGGGCGAACACGTTCCTCTTGGCCGGCTTGCTTCTCGGCGCGGTCATCGCGTTTCTGGTCACCGAGGCCCAGCCGTACCGGCAGGTGGTCACCGCCGCCGCGCCGGTGGACGGGTCCGGCGTCATCTCCGCGACAACCGACTCCAGCACGCCCGACTCCAGCACGCCCGACTCCAGTCCCGTCCCGAAAGCGAGCACCGGCAGCGCCGCGCCGCAGCAGGGCACCGATCTCAAGACCGAACTCCCCGCGCTCGTCCCCCAAGGGCACGTCAGCGTGGTCGTCTACGACCGCCGCAACGGCACGACCCCGGTTTCCCTCGACGCGCATCGGCACTACACGTCCGCGTCCCTCGTGAAGCTCATGATCGCCTTCGACGCGCTCGACCGCGGCACCAGTCCGGCCACCGTGCGGGAAATGCTGTCCCGCAGCGACGACGACCTCGCCAGCAAGCTCTGGGTCGCGGGCGGCGAGACGCACATTGTCCGGGAAGCGGTGAGCGAGATGGGCCTCGCCGAAACCACCCCGCCTGAGGACCCGGGACGCTGGGGCGACACGGAAATCACTGCCGCCGACATCACGCGCGTCTACCGCTACCTGATGGATCGCGCGCCGGCCCAGCAGCGCGAGACGATTCTCCGGGCGCTCCGCGGCGCGACCGAGAACGGCGCCGACGGATTCCGTCAGTACTTCGGCATCCCGGACGCACTCGGCGACGCTTCCTGGGCCGTCAAACAAGGTTGGTCCTGCTGCAATCCCGGGCGCATCCTGCACACCTCAGGCCTCGTCAAGGACGACCGGTACCTCGTCACGGTCCTCACCGAGAATCCCCGCTCGGTCGGCTACGAAACCGCCGAAGCCCAGGTCACCGAAGTGGTCAAGCACCTTCCCGGGATCCGCTGAGCGTCACTGCTCGACCGCGGTCAGCCCGCCCCGCGCGCCCGTGCTCGGCAGCGGCCACGGCTTCACGCCGCCGGTCACGTCGGCCCGCGGCCCCGGCGCCGACGGTCCGGGAATCCGCTGCCCGATCCACGTCAGGACGTCCGGCAGCTGCGCTTTGAAGGTGTTCATGTTGTGTCCCGCGTCCGGAATCCGCCACGACGTGAACTGCACCGGAGCCTGCGCGGCCGCGCGCATCTGGTCGACCGCGCGGCTTTCGTTCTGCTCCTTCTCGCCGGAGATCGCGAGGAGTTCCAGCGGGGCCGGGTGCAGCCGGACGTTGATCTTGACGTTGTTCGCGTCCTCGATGTCCTTGCGGCCGCGGAAAAGATTCTCGGTCTCACCGTCCACTTGGGCCTTCTCGTAGCCGCTCACGCTCGCCGCCTGCGCGTACCACTGCGGATGCCGCGTCACGAGATTCAGCGCGCAATAGCCGCCGGACGACCAGCCCGCGATCGTCCACGCCCGCCGGTCCGGATTGACGCCGAGGCGCTGGATCGCCCATTCCCGGACGTCCGCGGACAGATAGGTGTCATTGGGACTTCCGTTGACCTCGTCGACGCATTCGGTGTCGTGGCCGATTTTCGGCGTTCCGGTCGGGTCCGGGATCAGCACGATCACCGGCGGCAGCAGATGCTTCGAGATCGCCGCGTCAAGCTGCTCGGGCAAGTGGTACCCGATCGGGGCGGTGGTGACCTCCGGGCCGGACGGGTAGTTCGGGATCCAGGTGATCGCCGGGAACCGCATCGACTTGTACGGATGCTGGAAGTATTGCGGCGGAAGGTAAACCGTCACGTCGCGGGTGAGTCCGGTGCGCCGCCCGGTCACCGTCACGTGCGCGATGGTGCCCTTGCCGACCCGAGCGTGCGCCACCCCGAGGTCGCGCGCGCGACCGAGGTCGACGCCGTTGTCGCCGCCCTCGACGTCAATGCCCTCGGCGGCGAACGCGCCGGTTCCGAGCAGCGAGCCGAGCGTCGGGAAGAATCCGCCGATCATATTGCCGGTCAAGCCAAGCGTGACGATTACGAGACACAGCGCGACGAGAACCGTGGCACTGCGGCCGATTTGCTTGCGCTTGCGCCATTTGTCCCAAAACCACGGTACCGAGATGACCGCGAGAAGCGCGAGCACGCCGATCACCGCGAGCATGACGGGCGAATCCAACCTGATTGCGCTCAGGTGCACGGGAACCTCCAGGACCGATCGCGCGCCCGGAAGGCGGGACCCGCTGCTCTAGATACGTTTGAGAGGCCATTCTCGTTGTGATCAAGTGATGTCGATCACGCCCAGAATGGCCCCGTCAAACTCAGCAGAACCTCAGGATTGCCCGTTAGTCCCTGATTAGTTGCCGAATGCGCCACGCAGCACAGTGATCGCCTGTGTGATCGCCGCTTCCGCCGCGTGCGTTTCACGAAGCGCGTTCACCATCACGAAGTCGTGGATCACGCCCTGGTACCGCACCGCCGTCACCGGCACGCCCGCCGTGCGCAGCTTCGCGGCGTACGCCTCGCCCTCGTCGCGAAGAACGTCGGCCTCGCCGGTGATCACGAGAGCCGGCGGCAGTCCGGCAAGCTGCTCCACAGTGGCGCGAAGCGGCGAAGCGGTGATCTCGGCGCGCTGCGCCTCATCGGTCGTGTACTGGTCCCAGAACCACTTCATGCCTTCGCGGCTGAGGAAGTAGCCGTCGGCGAACTTGGTGTACGACTCGGTGTCGAAGGCAGCGTCGGTGACCGGGTAGAACAGCACCTGCTGAAGGAACTTCACGTCACCGCGCTCCTTCGCCATGAGCGTCAGCGCCGCGGTCATGTTTCCGCCGACGGAGTCGCCCGCGATCGCGATTCGCGTGGTGTCGAGCCCCTTCTCCGCGCCGTTCTGGACAACCCACTTCACGGCGGCGTAGTTCTCTTCGATCGCGACGGGGTAACGAACCTCCGGCGAACGGCTGTATTCCGGAAAAACAACGGCCGCGCCGGTTCCGGCGGCGAGTTCGCGGACCAGCCGCTCGTGGGTGTGGAAATCGCCGAAGACCCAGCCGGCGCCGTGGATGTAGACGAGCACCGGCAACGGTCCGGTGACGCCCTGCGGCTTGACGATCCGGACCTCGACGTCCCCGTTCGGTCCACCCGGGACGGTCAGCGTCTCGATGTCGGCGGGCGCCAGTGCGACGTCGCCGTCTTGCACGCCGTCGACCGCCTTGCGGCCCTCGGCGGGCGGGAGCTGGAAGAGGTACGGCGGCTGGTCGGTGGCCTCGGCGAACGCCAGGGCGGCCGGCTCCAGGGCGAGGTTCTGCGGGTTCGCGGTCATGACTTCCTCCGATAGCTGCGTCGTGCGGACTGCACAGAACATAACTCCACAACTTAGTTGTGCACAACTAGATTACACTCAATGAGATATAGAGCACTTGAGTTGCCCTTCCCGGCCAGCCGAGAGAAGATGGAGAGCTGGACGACGAAAACCGAGGGAGGCCACCGATGACCAGCCCAGACACCGGAGAAACCGGTTCCCTGCTGCTTGACGACCAGCTGTGCTTCGGCCTGTACTCGGCCTCCCGGGCAGTCACCTCGCTCTACCGCGCACTGCTCGAACCGCTCGACCTGACCTATCCGCAGTACCTGGTGATGCTCGCGCTGTGGCAGCAGGACGAGCAGCAGGTCAAGGAACTCGGCTCCGCCCTGAACCTCGACTCCGGCACGCTGTCGCCGCTGCTGAAGCGGCTGGAGAAGGCCGGGCTGATCAAGCGCGAACGCCAATCCGACGACGAGCGCTCGGTCCGCATCCGGCTCACCGAAGAGGGAACCGCGTTGCGCGCCAAGGCCGAACGGATCCCGCCGCACGTCGGAGCGGCGATGAACTTGAACAACACCGAACTCGGCCGGATGCGCGCCGCGATGGATCAGCTGACGGCTTCGGTCAACGCCTACCGGGAGTCCTACCGGCCGAGCTGAACGCGGCGCCATGGTTAGCATGAGCGCCAGGGCGAGCGTGAGGACGGCGATGAACACACAGGACGAAGCACTGCGCGCGGTGGAAGCCAGTCTGGACCGGCCGTCGGCGGCCCGCGTCTACGACTACTTCATCGGCGGCACCACCAACTACGCGATCGACCGCGTCTTCGCCGAGAAGGTGCGCGAACGGCTGCCGCTGATGGGCGAGTACTGCCGCACCAGCAGGCAGTTCCTCGGCCGCGCGGTGCGCCAGAGCGTGCGCGAGGGCATCCGGCAGTTCGTCGACATCGGCTCCGGCCTTCCCACCGCGGGCAACGTGCACGAGGTGGCCGACGACGAGCGCCCGGAACACGACACTTCCGTGCTGTACCTGGACAACGAGCCGGTGGCGCTCGCGCATTCGCAGGTGCTGCTCGCCGACACCGCGGACGAGGACCGGCACCAGGCGATGGCCGCCGACCTCCTGCAGCCGGCCGAATTGTGGGACCGGGTCGCCGATTCGCACGTGATCGACATCCGGAAGCCGGTGGCGCTGATCGTCAACGCGGTGCTGCACTTCATCAAGGACGACCAGGACCCGGACGGCATCCTCGAGTTCTACCGCAAGCAGCTCGCGCCGGGCTCGTTGCTCGTCCTTTCCCAGATGACCAACGAAAATCCGGTGGACGACAACGAACGCCAGGCGCTGGTCGACATCATCAAGTACTACGAGTCGACCACCAACCCGGGCATCCTGCGCACGAAGGCGGAGTTCGAACGGTTCTTCGGCGGCTGGCCGCTGCTCGAACCGGGACTGGTGTACGCGCCGGCGTGGCATCCGGACGGCGACACGGTGTTCGCGAAGGTGCCGTCGGAGTCGCGCGTGATCGGCGGCGTGGCCCGCAAACCGCAGGCCTGACCGGGGTTTTCCCACCCGGCCTCCACCCCCGGGTGGAGGCGCGGGACGGGCCGGTCCGGGCACAGTCGGCGCTGTGCCGAACACCTTCGACAACATCCTGATCGGCCTGGTCGTCCTGACCTGGCTGATGTGGCGACAACTCCAAGTCCGCCGCGCCGACCGCCCGCCGGTGGTGCTGCTCGTCATCAGCGCGCTCGGCGTCGCCTCGCTCGGCGTCGCGATCGCGAAGACCGCGCCGACGACCGCGGCGATCCTGTTGCTCATCGGCAGTTTCGTCGTCGCCGGCGGCTTCGGCGTGGCCCGCGGGTACACCATGCGGATCTGGCGCGCCGACGGAACTCTGTGGCGGCAAGGCAATTGGCGAACCGCCGTGCTGTGGCTTGTTTCTTTCGGCGTCCACTTAGGACTTGACTTCGCCATCGACGCGGCCAACGAAGCGAAAGGCCTCGGCGGCGCGTCAATCCTGCTCTACCTCGCGGTTTCCCTCGTCACCCAACGACTCACCGTCCGCAGCCGCGCTCACGACGCCTTGCGCAAGACGTCCAACGCCGCGTAAACCGCCTCCCGCCCCAGCTCCACCGCACGCCGCAGCACCGCCGGATCCCGCTCCAGCACAGCAACATCCGGCGCACCGGCCGGAGGCCGGACACTCGCCAGCCGCGGATCTTCCCGCAGCTGGCGTTCGTCCTCCAGATCCCGGTCGTACTGCGTGCGCCAAGCGTCGACGGTGCCCGGCGCGTGGCGACGCAGAAACCGCGGCACCACCACGTCCTGCACGCGCGGCGGCCGCATCGGAAGCTCGTCCTCGCGCCGGGTCCGCAGCACCAGCACGTCCGTCGCGCCCTGCGCCAGCGCGGTGCGGAACGGCAGCGGCTCGGCGATCCCCGCGTCCACGAACCGCCGCCCGCCCATCGCGATCGGCGGACCGGCCAGCACCGGCATGCACGACGACGCCGCGAGCGCCGTTTTGATCCCGGCCACGTCCTCGATGAACGGATGCAGATCGGTCGACTCGCCGGTTTCGGCGTCGGTGGCGAGCGGGTGGAAGCCGACCGGATTCGCCAGGATCGCCGGGAAATCCATCGGTTCGAGCACCGAATACACCTGGTGCACGAGGTACTCGAGATCGACCACCGCCCGGCCGCGCAGTGCGTGCAGCGGGTTGATGATCCGCCGCATCACCACCGGGTTCCACCAGGTCCGCACGCCGGTCCGCGAGCGCCCGCACAACAGCCAGGCGGCGTTGAGCGACCCGGCGGAAGCGCCGTAGACGTCGTCGAACGCCGACGCCGCCCCGAGTTCGTCGAGCGCGAGCGCCATTCCGCTCGAATACGTGCCGCGGCTGCTGCCGCCCTCCACCGCGAGCGCGAGCCTGCGGCCGTCCGTCCGCCGCCCCGGCACGCTGCCCTCGGCGATGCGCTCGGCGAGCAGTTCCAGAACCGGATTCACCCCTCCATCTTGCTGCTCTTCGCCGCCGCGATCGACCCGTTTTGCCCCCTCTCCGGGTGACCTGGCTTGCACTCAGTTGCACTGCACCTAGTTGCATATGACACTGTCCGGCATGGCACTGGAGCACGCGATCCTCGTCTCGCTGTCGGAGCGCTCCGGCTCGGGCTACGAGCTGGCGCGCCGGTTCGAGAAGTCCATCGGGCTGTTCTGGAGCGCCTCCCACCAGCAGATTTACCGCGTGCTGAAGCGGATGGAGGAGGCCGGCCAGGTCGCGGTCGACGTGGTGGCGCAAGACGGTCGGCCGGACAAGAAGGTCTACACCGTCAGCGAGCCGGGCCGCGTCGAACTGCGCCGCTGGCTCGCCGAACCGTCGCCGTCAGCCGGGCCTCAGGAGCTGGCGGTGAAGCTGCGCGGGGCGTCGTTCGGCGACGCCGAAGCGGTCGCCGCCGAGATCACCCGGCACCGCGACGCGCACGCCGAGCGGCTCGAGCTGTACCGGCAGATCGAGAAGCGCGACTTTCCCGCCCCCGACCGGCTCCGCGGCCGTCCGCTGCACCAATACCTCGTGCTGCGCGGCGGAATCCGCGTCGAAGAAGGCCAGGTCGAGTGGCTGGAGGAAATCCTGACCGCGTTGCAGGCCGACGAAAAGGAATCTCACTGATGACCGAGTACCCGAACCTGCTGTCCCCGCTCGATCTCGGCTTCACGACGCTGCGCAACCGCGTCCTGATGGGCTCGATGCACACCGGTCTGGAGGATCGCGCGTCCCGCTTCCCGCAGCTGGCCGAGTACTACGCCGAACGCGCGCGCGGCGGCGTCGGCCTGATCGTCACCGGCGGGTTCGCGCCGAACCGCACCGGCTGGCTGTTGCCGTTGGCTTCGAAGCTGTCCACGCCCGCCGAGGCGAAACAGCACCAGTTGCTCACCAGCGCGGTGCACGCTGAGGGCGGCAAAATCGCGCTGCAGATCTTGCACGCCGGCCGCTACGCCTACCACCCGCTGAGCGTTTCCGCGTCGAGCCGCAAAGCGCCGATCAACCCGTTCCGCCCGCGCGCGCTCACCGCGTACGGCGTGCACCGCACCATCCGCGCGTTCGCCGATTGCGCCGCGCTGGCCCGCGACGCCGGGTACGACGGCGTCGAGATCATGGGTTCCGAGGGCTACCTGATCAACCAGTTCCTCGCCGAACGCACCAACCGGCGCACCGACGCGTGGGGCGGCACCGCGGAGAAGCGCCGCCGGTTCGCGGTCGAGATCGTCCGCCGTACCAGGGAAAAAGTCGGGCCGGACTTCATCATCATCTACCGGCTGTCCATGCTCGACCTCGTCGAAGGCGGACAGAGCTGGGACGACGTCGTCGCGCTGGCCCGCGACGTCGAGGCCGCCGGGGCCACGATCATCAACACCGGCATCGGCTGGCACGAGGCCCGCGTGCCGACGATCGTCACGTCGGTGCCGCGCGGCGCGTTCACCTGGGTCACCGGCAAGCTGAAGCCGCACGTTTCGGTGCCGGTGGTGACCTCCAACCGGATCAACCTGCCGCACGTCGCGGAACAAGCGCTCACCGACGGCGACGCGGACCTGGTCTCGATGGCCCGGCCGCTGCTCGCCGACCCGGACTGGATCCGCAAGGCCGAGACCGGCCGCGCGGACGAGATCAACACCTGCATCGCCTGCAACCAGGCCTGCCTCGACCACGCGTTCAGCCGGAAACCGATGTCCTGCATGGTGAATCCGCGAGCCGGGCACGAAACGACCCTGAACCTGCTGCCGACCCGACGGGTCAAACGGGTCGCGGTCGTCGGAGCCGGACCCGCCGGGCTAGCCACCGCGACTGCGCTCGGCGAACGCGGCCACAACGTCGAGCTCTTCGAGGCTGACGACGAAATCGGCGGCCAGTTCGGGATCGCGCGGCGGATTCCGGGCAAGGAGGAGTTCGCCGAGACCATCCGGTACTACACGCGCCGGCTGGAGGTCACCGGCGTGAAGGTGCACCTCGGCACCCGGGTGACCGCCGCGGACCTGACCGGCTTCGACGAGATCGTGCTCGCCACCGGCGTCACGCCGCGGGTCCCTTCGCTGCCCGGGATCGACCATCCGAAGGTGCTGTCGTACGTGGACGTCGTGCGGCACGGCAAACCGGTCGGCGAACGGGTCGCGGTGATCGGCGCGGGCGGCATCGGCGTGGACGTCAGCGAATTCCTCACGCACAGCTCGTCGCCCGCGTTGGATCGCGACGCCTGGATGGCCGAATGGGGCGTCACCGACCCCGCGCTCGCGCCCGGCGGACTCGCGAAGCCGAAGCCGGAACCGTCGCCGCGGCAGGTCTACCTGCTGCAGCGCAAGAAGTCGCCGATCGGAGCGGGCCTCGGCAAGACGTCCGGCTGGGTGCACCGCGCGGCCTTGCGCGCCAAGGGCGTTGAAAAGATCAGCGGCGTTTCCTACGACCGGATCGACGACGCCGGTCTGCACGTCACGGTCGACGGGAAACCGCGGCTGCTGGAGGTCGACACCGTGGTGGTCTGCGCAGGCCAGGAATCCGTGCGGGAGCTCGCCGGCGCGCTCGGCGACGTGCCGGTGCATCTCGTCGGCGGGGCCGACGAGGCACGCGAACTCGACGCCAAACGGGCCATCGACCAGGGCACCCGGCTGGCCGCCGTCCTGTAGCCGCTTGCGCGCACTGGCAGGATGGCCCCGTGCGAGACGTATGCGTAATCGGGCTCGGGCTCATCGGCGGTTCCCTGCTGCGAGCCGCCGCGGCGAGCGGCAGGACCGTATGGGGAACCACAGTGTCCGAAGTGGACGCTGACGCGGCGAGCCGCGGCGGCTACGACGTCACCACCGACGCCGAAGCCGCCCTGCAGCGAGCCGCGGCAGCGGACGCGATCGTGGTCATCGCGGTGCCGCTGCCCGCCGTGGAGAACCTGCTGCGGCAGGTCGCGCAACACGCGTCGCACTGCATCCTCACCGACGTGGTCAGCGTGAAGGGCCCGATGCTCGACGCAGTCCGCCGCCGCGCGCCGTACACGCGCTACGTCGGCGGACACCCGATGGCGGGCACGTCGCGCTCCGGCTGGCTCGCGGGCGACACCATGCTCTTCCGCGACGCGGCCTGGGTCGTCGGCGTCGAAGAGGAAACCGACCTCACGGCGTGGGCCGAGGTCACCCGGCTCGTGCTGGACGTCGGCGCGCACGCCATCCCGCTGCCCGCCGATTCGCACGACGAGACAGTCGCCCGGATCTCGCACCTGCCGCACCTGTTCGCCGCGATCCTCGCCTCGGTCGGCGCGCAAGGCGGCCCGCTCGCGATGACGCTGGCCGCCGGCTCGTTCCGCGACGGCACCCGCGTCGCCGGATCATCGCCGGACCTGGTGCGCGCCATGACCGAAGGCAACCGCGACGCCCTGCTCCCGATCGTCGACGACGCACTCGGCCGCCTCGGCGCCGCCCGCGGTTCGCTCGCGTCCACCGGCGGCCTCGCCGCGACCATCAACGCAGGTCACGAAGGCGCTTTGGCGTTGGAAGCGGCGCGCGACGCGGCGCTGTCCGGCGTCCGCATCGACCTCACCGCCGCCGACGCCCGCGAAGGACTCGTGGCACTCGGCGAACGCGGCGGCCGGATCACCGGACTGGACGGAGCGGTCGCACTCGGCGAAGTGTCTTGACTTGCCTGGAACGCCTGGTGTGTGACGATTGAATCCTCTCAATCCCAACCCCGGGGAGGCATTCGATGGGCATCAACTTCGACGAGCTCAAGAACAAGGCGACCGAGGCGCTGCGCGAGAACAGCGGCAAGCTCGAGCAGGGTCTCGAGAAGGCGGCTGAATTCGCGAAGTCCAAGGTCAGCGGCCACGACTCGCAGATCGACGGCGGCGTGGACAAGGCGAAGGACCTGCTCGGCAAGGTCACCGGCAAGAACGAAGAAGGCGGCGAGAAGCCCGAAGGCGGCGAGAAGCCGGAAGACGGCCCGAAGCCCGAGGGCGGCCAGCCCGAGGGCGGCCAGCCCGGCGGACAGCAGTAACCCTCCGCCTCCAGGTTGGGCCCGTTCGCACCCCAATGTGGCATTGGGCGCATCCCACGCACCCAATGTGGCATTCGGTGCATCCGTTGCGCCCCAACGCCACATTCGGTGCATCCCACGCACCCAACGCGGCATTCGGTGCATCCCACGCACCCAATGCCACATTGGGGCGCTTCGGCCAGGCTCAGGTGCGCCGGTGATACGGCAGGAACCGGCGCACCAGCCGCAGCGGCGACCGTTCCACCAGGTCCGGCCCGCGCACCGCGTCGAACGTCGAGCCGAGCTGGTCCACCACTCCGGCGAGCCGGGGGTTGTCCGGCATCGGCATCGAATCCGGGTCCCGCTGCTCGCGGACCGCGGAAGCCAGCTCCGCCAACGCATCCGTGAGCAGCTCGATGTCCGCGGGCGACGGAGCGGGCGCGCCCTCCCCGATCGTCACGCCGACCTCGGTCACCGCGTCGGTCACGCGCTCCAGGCCAGCGATCACCGGCCACCACGCCACCGCCTGCCGTCCCGCCGGCGACGGCTCCACGATCACCTGCTGAAACGCCGTCCGCAGGTCCGCGAGCGCGCGGTACGCCGCGCGCCGGGCCCGCGACCGAGCGAGCCGCGATTCACCGGTCGAATTCAGCACCATCGCGGTGCGGACGTACTTGGCGACCGTGTCGAAACTGTCCGCCAGCCGCCCGCCGACGGTCGGCCGCCGCGAACCCGGCCACAGCAGATAGCCGACGACGAGCACGATCACACAGCCGATCACGGTGTCGACCAGCCGCGCCAGCACGACCGTCCAGCTGCCGGTGTTGGCGAGGTCCATCTGCAGGATGATCAGCGGCGTCACGAACGTGCCGAGCATCCCGTAATTGCGCACCTTCCCGACCGCGGCCCCGCCGGCGAACACCGCGATCAGCGCCACCAGCACCCAGCCGCGCGCGCCGAAGGCGAGCACCACCGCACCGATCCCGACGCCCGCGACCGTGCCCATCCCGCGCAGCACCGCGCGGCCGAACACCGAGCCGAAGTCCGGTTTCAGCACCACGCCGACGGTGAGCGTGATCCAGTACGACCGCTCGAACGGCACCATCAGCGCCACCACTTCGGCCACCGCGACGCACACCGTGAGCCGCAGCGTCGCCAGCCAGGTCAGCGGTCCGGAAAGCCCGCTCGCCCACTCGCGCACCCGGCGCAGCAGCGAGACCTTCTTGCGGCGCTTGCGGTCGTCGAGCTTCCCGATCCGCGCCAGCCCGGCGTAGAGCGCACTGACCACCGCGTCGGCGTTCTCGTCCGCCAGCTCGGGCGCGGGCGGAAGCGGCTGGCTCGCCAGCACCGAGGCCGCCACACACGTCAGGTAGTCGATCACCTCGTCTGGCGCGCGCTGTCCGGCGTTGACCATCGCGACCGACGCCTCGACCGCGGGCGTCGTCGCGGACAGCCGGTTCAGCAACCGCCGATACGCCGCGTCTCGACCGGACAGCCAGGAACGCGCGACCAGCAATCGGTCGTATGCCGTGCTCATCGCGGTGGTCAACTGGTGGCGCGCGACCCGCGAAGTCGGTTCGTCCTCCGCCGAGAGCATCGCCGCGAGCTCGATGTAGACCTGCGCGACGGCTGTGCGTTCCGGGCTCGTCGCGCGGAGCGTCCAGGTGCCGAGCGCGACCAACAGCCCCCAGCCAGCGCCCGCGCAGAAGAAGCCGAAGAGCGCTTCGGTGCGTACGCCGGTCGCGTGCTGCGCGGTGCCGAGCACGCAGAAGACGAACATCTGCAGCCCGGCCACCGAAGCGTTGCTGCCCGCCGCGCTGATGAGCGCGGAAACCGCCGCCACCACCACGACCGCCGGGATCGACCAGGCGGGCATCCCGCCGGTGAGCAGCCCGATGAGGTACCCGACCCCGGCCGCGAACGTCGCCCCGCCCAGCCGGCGCGCACGGTAGCGATAGGCCCCGGACGCCTCGGACAGCACGGTCGGCAGCGCTCCGGTGGAGATCAGCGCGCCCACCGCGATGTCGCCCGCCGCGTACGCGACCGCCAGCGGAGTAGCCAACGCGACCACTGCGCGAGCGACCATGTTCCACGGAATGGGAACAGGTTTGGAACGCAGAAGCTGCGTCAGCCAGTGCGGCGCGGCGAAGTCGGAGCGGCTCACCGCACCATCTTGACCTACCGGGGCCGTCCGGGATTGATTTGTCGCACTGCCAACAACGTGTTCGAGGAGCTTTCATGCCGGGTCGCAGGTACTCGTTCGAGGTGAACAAGGTGAGCAGCGCGCCGCCGCCGGTGCTGTTCCGGCTGGAAAGCGACGGGACGCTGTGGTCGACGTGGGCGCGTCCGCTCGTGTGGCAGTCCCGGTGGTCGGCGCTCGGCGACGACGGCCGCGTCGGCGCTGTCCGGGAAGTCGGGTTGTGGCCGGTTCAAGTCCGCGAACGGACTCTCGAATACGTACCGGATCGACGCCACGTCTACACATTCGACGGTTTCAGCCCGGTCCACGACTATCGTGCGGAGGTGGCGTTCACGCCGAACGCCGACGGCGGCACGGACCTCAGGTGGTCGGGGTCGTTCGCCGAACGCATCCCCGGAACGGGGCCCGTCGCCCTCGCAACGTTGCGCAGCGTGATCGGATTTTTGGCCACGCAGTTGGCCAAAGCGGGCAATCGTGCTGCCTGACGGGGGTGCGTTGCACCACAACGATCAACTCAGACTGGAGTACAGACGTCATCCCCTCGGGTGACCCCGAGGGAAAGGAAGCAGCATGGCGAAGCGGTGGCTGGCGGCGGCATTGGCCGGTTTGCTCGCATTGTCGGCGTGCTCCAGCCCTGATTCGAGTCAATCGCCGGAACAGGCGAACCCCGCTCCGGGGGCCGCGAAGCCGGGTCCGCCGCCCGGGCCGTACCCGTTCGGCACCGTGCAGCAGAAGGCCCCGGCGATCCAGGACGGCAAGGTCGGCGTGGTCCGCCGCATCCAGACCGACAAGCCGTACGTCTTCATCACCATGGACGACGGCGCGGTGAAGGACCCGTCCGCGCAGGGCCTGATCCAGCAGTCCGGCGGGCATCCGGTGCTGTTCCTCAACAATCGGTACGTGAAGGGCCACGAGGCGTATTTCAAGGCCATCCTGGACTCGACCGGCGCGGTGCTCGGCGACCACACGGTCAACCACCCGAACCTCAAGGGCAAACCGCTGGACTTCCAGAAAAAGGAAATCTGCGACGACGCCGACGACTTCCAGAAGTCCCTCGGCGTGCGCCCGAGCCTGTTCCGCCCGCCGTTCGGCAACTACGACCAGAACACGCTGAAGGCGGCCGCGGAGTGCGGGATGCGCGCTTCGGTGCTGTGGACCGCCTCGGTCAACGACGGCGTCGTCCAGTTCCAGTCCGGCGACAAACTCCGCCCGGGCGACATCGTCCTGATGCACTTCCGCAAGACGTTCAAGGAAGACTACGAAGCGTTCATCGCCCAGGCCAAGAAGGACGGCCTGACACCGGTCCCGCTGGCCGACTTCCTGGGCTGAGCACCGACCGCGGGTCTCGTGCGTGGCAACCCTCCTACGCGGCGGTTCCCACTGCCATCGCCACTCACGAAGCCCGCCACGCGCCGCGCCGCTTCCTTCGCCGACCCTCGTGCGCGGCAATCACGGTTCTAACCGGGGATAGCCACTCACGAGCCCCCACCACGAACTCGCCACCGCGCCGCTTCCTCTCGCCTCACCGTGGCGGTCAGCCTTCGCGAAGGCGCTCCTCGCCCGTCAGCCGCGCGGTTATCCTCGCGCGCCTCGCAGCACGCCGTCTTCAGGCGCTCAGCCAGCCCCGAGGCACACGAACGGCCGCCGCATCGGGTCCACCGCCACCGCCTCGGCCAGAGCCAGCGCGGGGGAAGTCCCCTCCGCCAGCCGCCGGTGCAGGTCCGCCATCGTGTCCGCCGCCGCCCGGTCGCCGACTCGGGCCACCGCGCCGATGACCGTCCGCGAACCGCTCGCCAGCAGCGTCCCGGCGAAGCCCAGCGCTTCCTCGCCCGGCCGGATGTGGCTCATCGCCAGCTCGCACGCGGCCAGCACCACCCGCTCCGGCGGGTTCGCGAGCCGGGTCGTCTCGTGCGCGAACAGCGGGCCGTCGACCAGCTCCACGCGGGAGAACAGCGCGTTCGCCGGCTCGTGCGCGCCGTGCGCGACCAGGTGGGCCAAGCGGGTGCCGTCCAGCGCGGTCAGGACCGTGGCGCTCGTCGCGTCGTCGCCCTCGACCAGCTGCGCGTCCGGGTACACCGAGCGCAGCTTGCTCACCTCGCCCACCGCGCCCGGCACCCCGGGACCGCCCGCGAGCAGCACCGGACCGTCCTCGGCGGGACGTTTCGCGGTGATCCACGCGGTCGCCGACGGCGCGATCGAGACCGGATGCCCGCGCAGCGACGGCAACGCACCCCACGGCATCGCGTACAGCTGCCCGATCGGGACGATCACCAGCTCGCGATCGTCGAGAGTCTTGACCAGCGACGCGGAAATCAGCGCGTCGAGCTTCTCCGCCCGCCGGCGCGCGGACGCGGACACCGTCTCCGCCATGATCGGCGACAGATGGTCCGGCGCGAGCGCGTCGAGGTCGGCGTGCAGCTGGGTCGCGGTCTCCACGATGTCGTCCAGCGGCCCCAGTTTGAGCAGCCGGAACGTCCCGCGGTCGACGACCAGCGAGTACAGCTGATTGTTGTACGGCACCAAACTCACCAGCACGCGGTCGCCGAGCGCGGCGACGACCTCGTCCGGCGTCGCGACCGGACGCGGGCGGCCCCACTGGCTCGTGTACCAGCCGAGCCTGCTCGCCTCGCGCTGCAGCTGGGTGTACCGCTGCTCCAGCGCCTTCACCGGCTCGCCCTCCAGCCGGGCGCGCTGAATGGTGCGCTGGACGTGCCGCATCTCGTTGATGTGCTTGGCCAGCACCGGATCCTCGATCACCGGCAGCGGTTCGTACCGGTAAACCTGCGCCCGGGTGCGTTCCAGCCACGCGAACATCCGCCGCGCGCCCGCCGCGTTCCGCCGCGCGCGCCGCAGCACGAGCCGCATCGCCAGCCTGCCCAATTCCTCGCCGTGCACGGCCGTGCCGCACAACAGGTCGAGCCCGCCCATCCGGTCGCGGATCGTGCCGAGTTCGCGCAGTCCGGCGCGGGCCTGCGCGAGCGCGGCGCGCGGCCGATCCTCGGCGACGGCCAATTCCGCCCGGCACAACCGGAACAGCATCCGGTGGTCGACCGGCGACGTCACGCGCGGGGCGGGAACGTGCGTGAGAACGAGCGAGGCTTCGGCGATTTCCTTGCGGCGGATCAGCAATCGCACCGCGAAGAGCCGCGCGACCGCCGCCTCGTCACGCAGCCCGAGCGCGGCCAGCCGTTCGGCGATGGAGACGAGTTCGGCGGGCAACCGCGAGGTAGACCGGCCATGGCGGTCCGACAGCACCTGCTGTGCTTCCGCGCGAAACCGTGCGAGACCGGCGATCTCGGCCCATGTCCGATTGCCGCGACGGAGAAATCGGCGGCGCGCGTCCGAGGCGGACTTTCGCGCCAACGCGAAATCGCCCTCCAGCAACGCGGCCGCGGCCCGGGCGACCTCGGCTTCCGCGATGTGCTGACCGGATCCGTTGGCGCGCAACTCCGGCAGCGCTTCGTCGAGGTGCTTGCCCGCCTCGTCAGCGAGGCCCGCGGTGAGCAGCGCGCGGGCCTGGTCGAGCCGGATCAACGGGATCGAACCGGGCGATTCGGTGACGAGGATCCGCGCGGCTTGTTCGTAGCTGGACAGCGCCTGCGGGACGTCGCCGATGAGCTGCGCGTGGTCGCCGAGGTTCTGCCGGATCTTGCCTTCGAGCCGGGTGTGCCCGTTTTCGCGCGCGAAGCCGAGCGCGCGCTCGAGGTCGGCTTGCGCGGCGTTCGGCTGGTTCAGCGCCATGTGCACGAGGGCCCGGTTCAGGAGCATGATCACCAGCGTCCGGCGGGAGTCGTCGAACTCGGCTTCGATCCCGGGCATGACGGCGTCGTACACCGAAAGCGATTCGCTGAACCGGCCGCCGCGCATCAGCACCACCGCGCGTTGGCCGGTGACCAGCAACCCCAGTTCGCGAACGGCCTTGTTTTCCGGAAGCTGGTCGCGAAGATGCCGCGCGGTCTCCAGGTGCGCGAGACCGGCGTCGGTGGAGGCGACCTCGGCCTCGGCCGCGCCGAGGCTCACCAGCACCCGCACCTGCAGTTCCCGGTGCTCAGGCAGCGGTTCGGCGACGCGCGCCAGCCGCGTGAGCGCGCTGCGGAACAATCGCACCGCGATGCCGGGCCGCTGGTCGGACGCGGCGGCCCGGCCGCGCGCGTACAGATCGGACGCCGCCGCGATCGTTCGATCATGGACGGGCGCGGACACGGACTCTATGGGAGCACACCTCCGCCACTCTCCATAACGCCCGTCCGGGTTTCTCAGAGAACGACGGTCGGCGTGACGACGGTGCGGCGGTGCGCGCCGGCGCCGAGGTGCACGAGGATCTGCGTGGTTCCGCAGGGGACGCGTTCGAGCACGAACCGTCCGCCCTCGTCGGTGGCCGTCGCGAACGTGCCGTGATCGGCGACCCGTACCTCCACGTCGTACTCGCCCGCGGGCGCGAGCCAGCCGTCGATCCGGTGCGTCTTCCCGATTTTGGTCAGGTTGATCATCACCGTCAGGTCGCTGACGGTGAAGGTGATCGTGCCGGTCGCCGTGCTGCGCACGCCCGCCAGTTCGTCGAGCCGCTCCCAGCGCGCGACCTCGACGTCGAGGTTCTCGAGCTCGAGCGCGAACTGGACCCGCTGCACCAGGTCGTCCGGCGGCGGGTCTATTTCGTCGAGAAACCGGCCGATATCAGCCAGAATGGCCTCGTCGTCCGGAATCGCTTGGCCGTGTCCCGGCCTGCCGATGTTGTCGCTCACCGGGCACCCCCTTCTCCTGCGAGCAGATCGCGCATCGAGTCGAGGCAGCGGCCCCTGGTGGGCCCCACGCTGCCGCGCGGCATCTGCATAGCCTCGGCGACCGCGCGGTATTCGGCGCGGCCGGCGAGGACGGTCAGCCGCAGCAGCTCCTGGCAGCGTGCGGGCAGGCGGAGGAAGGCGCGCCAGACCCGGCGGTCCCGGTCGGCGCGGACGGCTTCCTCCTCAGGCGCGGGATGATCGCTTTCCAGCGTCGCGGCGACCTCGTCGGACAGCGGCACGGGCTGGGCGCGCCTGCCGTAGGGACGGGTCGCCTCGCGGCGAGTCGTGGTGATCAGCCAGGCGGCGAGCGCGCGGGGGTCGCGCAGCTTCGCGAGCTGGCTGAACAGAGCGAGCCACACGGTCTGGACCACGTCCTCGGCCAGCTGCCGGTCGAGCCCGTTGGCGCGCGCGACGTGCCACACGAGCGGCGTCAGCTCGTCGACAAGTTTCGCCATGGCGCGCCGATCGCCGCCCTGCGCCGCTTTCATGCAAGCGGCGTGCAGGTCTGCGCCGGTCAGGCCTTCCCAGGGCGGGTCTACCTCGGTGGTGTGCACGTCGGTCACCGTAGCTGCCTCACTCCGGAGGTGGGCCGACCCAGGCGAGCTAGCCACCGGTCGTGTCGGCACGGCCGGGCCCGTCGCGGGTCGCCTCTCCGGTCGCGTGCCGGATCGATCGTGAATTGTGCGCGCTCTTTCGGTGGGTTCGGTGATGCGGATGGTGTACAGGGGCACAGTGCGTGCCCCGTGGGTGGGCTCTTGGTTGAGGAGCGAACAACTGGCTCTGGGATACATCAATCTCTGACTTTTTTTCGGGTGAGTTTTTCTTGGAGCCGGTTTGGGGCGGCTTTGGTGCGGTTTCGGTGCTGCTGTGGTGCGGATGGTGCTGCGGTTTCGATGCTGCGCTGGTGCGGTGGTCGTGCGGGTCTTGCTGCGGTTTCGATGCTGCTCTGATGCGGTGGTCGTGCGGGTCTTGCGGCGGTTTTCGTGCCGTTCGCCCGGCGGTGTTCGCGCAGGCCCGGCGGGTTCTCCCGGGCCTGGCAGTCCGGCTGGCTTCCGTCGGGACCGGCGGGGTGCCGGGACACGACCGGCCGGGCTCCCCCTCCGGCACGGCCGTGTCCCGACAGCTCCGTCGGACCCGATGAGTCCCCCAACGACCCATCGCGGCCCCGCCGACCCGGCTCGGCCGGGTGGATCCCTCCCCTGGATCCGCCCGTCCGCACCGGCCCGGAAGCTGCCAGCCGATTCACCAGTCCCGCCGTCCCAGCTCGTCAGCCGGATCGATCCCTCCCCCGGATCCACCCGGCCGAGCCAGTCCGGTCAGCTCGCAGGCCTGGTCTGGCCAGGCGGATTCCTCCCCGAACCCGCCCGGCCAGACCAGGCCGCAAGCCAACCGCCGGACCAGCCCGCGAGCCCGCCGACCGGCGGATCCCTCCCCGAGATCCGCAGCCGGACAGCCCGTAAGCCGATCCGCCAGTCCTGCCGAACCGGCCCGCGAAGCCCTCCAGCCGAACAGATCCCTCCCCGGATCCGTCCAACCGCGCCAGCCCGCCAATCCCGCTGAACCGGCGCACAAACCAGCCAGCCGAACGGATCCCTCCCCGGATCCGCCAAGCCAGGCCCGCTCGCACGCCAGTCCGCCTGAACCCGCCCGCGAAACCCGCCTACCGAACAGACCCCTCCCCGAGATCCGTCCAGCCGCGCCAGCTCGCGGGCCGGTCCGCTGAGGTCTGGCCTCTCCCGCCGCTCCGGTCTGCTCAGCGGCTGGGCGGGTCCCCTCCGAAACCCGTCCGCGGCCGGGCCGGGTCCCCCAGACCCGGGCCGAGCGGAGACCGGACCGGCGCGGTGGCCAGTCCTTGTCACGTCCATCTCTCACTGCGCACCGGCCGTCGGCCTGATCGCCCCCTTGTGCCGATCAGGTCGCCGGTTCAGCGCTCGTGCACGCGGAGCGTGCGGTCGTGCGGGTGCGCACCGGCCAGCGCGGGCTGCTCGCGCGCGCCGACCGGTACTCCCCGCCCCCATGAGGGCCCGCTCCCCTGTCGGGCCCCGCCGGAAGGGAATTCCTCCCCGAACTCCCTCCGGCTGACGACGTCCGGCAGCCCCCTCGGCTCCCGGGCGCCGCCCGTCTCGCTATTTGGCAGTACCGGTGTCGTCGAGCGGCTCGTGGTTGCCGTCCGGCTGCACTCCCCGGTTCGCCCCAGGCGCGGGGCTCGTCTTGACGGGCGGAATGGTGGTTCCCGGCTGCCGCTCGTCCTTCTGATCCGCAGGCATGTGGCCCTCCCTTTTCCTTGGTTCGCCCTATAGGACGCATCCAGGGTGCGCCTAGATACACGGAGCGCCAAAGTTTTTGGGATTTTTGTGAACCTGCCGGTCAGGACGGCCGCGTCACCTCCCCCGGATGCCAACCGTCAGTGACGATCGGTAATCCCTCCGAGAGCGCGGCGGCCCAAGCGCGGTAACCGTCCGGGCCGGGATGGAAACGGTCAGCGGCGAACATCCCCGGACGGAGCAATCCGGGCGCCAATGGGATGTGCGTGACCCCGGGAAGCCGGGTCAGCTCGCGTGCCGCCCGGTCGAGCGCGACGGACCGCGCGCCGAGCACGTCCCGCAGCGGCCTGGGCAAGGACGGGAAACTCGCGAGCGGCGGCACGCCCGCGAGGACGACCGGGACATCGCCGACCCTCCGCCGCACTTCGACGACGATCGCCAGCAGATCCCGCCGGTACCGGGCGGCCGAGTGCAGTTCCAGGGTGTCGTTCACGCCGAGGACGACGACCACCACGTCGGCCACCCGGACGCGCGGAACCAGCTCGTCGAGAACCACCCGCGCCGACGCGCCGGTGATGCCCAGGGCGTGCCACCGCACCTCCCGGTCTGGGTACGCGCGGGCCAGCCCCACCGCGAGCTGCCCGGTGAGCGCGTCGGCGTGGGTGAGCGCGCCGACGCCGTCCACCGTCGATTCGCCGATGACGGCGAGCCGCAGCGGTCGCCCGGAACCGAGAGCGCCCTCGATCGGCCCATCGGCACCGGGGAGCCGCGGAGTCGCCCGACGCACCCGGACCGCTTGCGCGACCAGCACGGGTGCCATCAGGAAGAGGAGGAACAGCCGTAGAACTGCCATGCCTCCGACAGTAACGAGGACCTACGACAGATCCGGGCCCGCGGAGGGAGTTGTCCACAGGGGATGTGAGTTGTGGACAACCCTGGGGATAGTTTGGGGAAAGCGGCCGGGAGCAGCGTGTCTGCAACTGCAGACAGAACCATCAGCCACGAGCGGCAGGGGCCTCGGACACTCCAGTCGCAGGTGTCGGCAATCGCAGACAGCCTCTTCACTGAGCGATCGACACCGTCTTCCCCACCAGAGAATCGTCCTCGACCGCGTCCAGCAAGAACCGCGCCACGTTCGCCCGCGGGATCTGGAACCTCCTCCGCACATCCCGCCCCACCTGGCTGCGCACCCGTGCCCGCGCCGGTTTGTCCGTCAGCCTCGTCGGGCGCACGATCGTCCACCGCACCTCCGGAGCCTCGTGCAGGGTCGCCTCCATCCGCCGCAGATCGGCATACCCGTTGCGCAGCACCGCACCCAGCAACGGCTTCAGCAGCAGCCGCGAGAACAGGGCGTCCCCCTCAGCCTGCAGACCGGACGCACTCACCACCACAAACCGCGTCTGGGAACCACGCAGCGCGGACACCACGGAGCGAGTGCCGTCGGAGTTGACCGTCGTCGGCTTGAGATCCGCGGGGCCAAGGGCCAGGACAACAGCGTCACGACCGGTCACCGCATCGGCCAGGCGAGGATCAGTCAGCGTGTGAACCGCGACGTCCAATCGGGGATGCGCGGGGACGGTCAATCGCGCAGGGTCGCGGACCACGGCGGTTACGTGCCATCCGCGCGCCAGTGCTTCCCGCACCGCCAGGCCGCCGATCCGGCCGCTCGCGCCTAGGACGGTGATCTTCATGAGAGGCCTCCAGAGGGGGTGAGTAAACACTTACCGACTAGGGTGAGTGAACACTCACCACGCTGAGAAGACCCTCAGGGAGCACGCATGGGAAGCCGCGAAGACCTCGTCGCCGCAGCAGCGACGGTCATGCGGGAGCGCGGATACGCACATGCCACGACCAAGGCGATCGCGCAGGCCGCAGGCTACTCGGAAGCCTTGCTGTACAAGCATTTCCGCGACAAGACCGCGCTCTTCCTGGCAGTGCTGAGAGAGGAGCTGCCCGATCTCGTCGCCACCGCGGCGAGGCTCACCGAAAACCCCGGGAAGGCAGCGCTCGGCGACAATCTCGCCGAGCTGACCACCACGGCGCTGGCCTTCTACTGCGCGAGCTTCCCGATCTCCATCTCGATCTTCTCCTCGCGTGATCTGCTCCGCACCCACCGGGACACCCTCGAAAACGGCCCCGACCTGCCGATCCAGCACGTCGCCGATTACCTCGACGCCGAGGTCAAGCTGGGCAGGCTGCGCAGCGATCTCGACACCGAAGCGGCAGCCCGGCTGCTGCTCGGCGCGTGTTTCCAGGAAGCGTTCCTGGCGTCCTTCGAGGAACGAGAGCCGCGCCCGGACCTCGCGCACCGGCTCGCCGCGACCCTCGAAAAGCTCGGCTAGTCGCGGTTTTTCCGCAGCTCGTGCCAGCGGTCGTACAGGTTGTTGACCTCGACCAGCATGAACGCCAGGAAGTCCCGCATCTCGGCCAGCCGCTTCCCGGCGGGAGTGTCCTCGCCGAGCGCGTCGATGCCTTCGGTGGCCGCGTCGCGCCACATGATCAGGAAGCGGTCGCGCTTGAGGAAGGTCGCGTACCAGAGGTCGTCGTAGAGCCGGTAGTGGTCGCGGCGCTCGCCGGGTTCGCGGACCTTCGTCACGAGACCGATCTGGTCCAGATACCGCACCGCGCCGGAGATCGCGGCCGGGCTCACCGACAGCTGCTCCGCGAGCTCGGCGGCCGTCAGCTGCCCCGAGTCGGTCGTCATCAGCGCCGCGAAAACCCGCGCCGACATGCGCTGCATGCCGATCTGGGACATCACCAGGCCCAGGCTTTCGACGTATCGGCGGACGGCGTCCTCGTCTCTCTTCGTCTCAGGCGTCGTCATCCGTCCATCCTCTCCCAGCGACGTCCAGAAGATCACTCGGTCCAGACGTTTTCTTAACTTCACAACTTCGTGAAAAGAGTGTAGCTTCCGAACCATGGGAAACGCCATTGCGATCTCCGGCTTGCACAAAGCATTCGGCCGGGTGAAGGCCCTCGACGGCCTTGATCTTCAGGTTCCCGCGGGGGAAGTCCACGGATTCCTCGGTCCGAACGGCGCCGGGAAGTCCACCACGATCCGGGTGCTGCTCGGATTGCTGCGCGCCGACGCCGGCGAGATCCGGCTGCTCGGCGGCGACCCGTGGCGCGACGCCGCGAGCCTGCACCACCGGCTCGCCTACGTGCCCGGCGACGTCAACCTCTGGCCCAACCTGTCCGGCGGCGAGGTCATCGACCTCCTCGGCAGGCTGCGCGGCGGTCTCGACCAGAAGCGCCGCGAGGAACTCGTCGAGCGCTTCGACCTCGACCCGCGCAAGAAGGGCCGCACGTACTCGAAGGGCAACCGGCAGAAAGTCGCCATCGTCGCCGCGCTCGCGTCCACTGTGGACCTTCTGCTGCTCGACGAGCCGACCTCGGGCCTCGACCCGTTGATGGAGGCCACCTTCCAGGAAGTCATCCAGGAGGAACGCGCGCAGGGCCGCACCGTGCTGCTGTCCAGTCACATCCTCGCCGAGGTGGAAGCCTTGTGCGACAAGGTAAGCATCATCCGGGGCGGCCGCACGGTCGAGACCGGAACGCTCGCCGAACTGCGCCACCTCACCCGTACCTCGATCTCCGCGGAGCTGTGCGGACCGCCGAACGGCCTCGCCAAGCTCTCCGACGTGCACGACCTCAAGGTCGAGGGCAACCGCGTCCGCTTCGACGTGGAGACCCGCTCGATCGAGGACGCGCTGCGCCAGCTGACCCAGATCGGCGTGCGCAGCCTGGAAAGCAGGCCGCCGACGCTCGAGGAACTCTTCCTGCGCCACTACGCGGACGAACTCGAGGCAGGGAAATGACCGGCGCGCTCAACGGCACCGGACCGCTGATCCGGCTGGCCCTTCGCCGCGACCGGATCATCCTGCCGATCTGGATCGTCCTGCTCAGCCTCATCCCGGTGGCCACGATCAGCAGCTACGACCAGTTCTATCCGACCGCCGCGAGCCGGGCCGGGCTCGTCGCGTCGGCCGCCGCGAACCCGTCGTTCGCGCTGCTTTACGGCCCGGCGTTCAACCTCGGCACGGCGGGCGGGTTCATCGCCTGGCGGATGGGCGGATTCCTGGCTCTGCTGACCGGTCTGATGGCGATCTTCACGCTCACCCGGCACACCCGCGCGGAGGAGGACACCGGCCGCGCCGAACTGCTGGCGTCCACTGTGGTCGGTCGATACGCGCCGCTCACCGCCGCGCTCGCGGTGACCGGCGGGGCGAGCGTGCTGATCGGTGTGCTGCAAGCGATCACGCTGGCGTCGAAGGTTCCCGCAGCGGGTTCCGTTGCGCTCGGCGCGAGCACTGCGCTCGCTGGTCTGGTCTTCACCGGCGTCGCCGCGGTGGCCGTGCAGCTCGGCGAATACTCGCGCACCGCGAACGGCATCGGCACGGCGGTGCTCGGCGTCGCGTTTCTGTTGCGTGGTGCGGGAGATTCGACCACCGACGCGCACTGGCTGTCGTGGATTTCGCCGCTCGGCTGGGCGCAGCAGATCCGGCCGTTCGCCGAAGAACGTTGGTGGGTACTGATTTTGCCCGTCGCGACCACGCTCGTGCTGTTCGTCGTGGCCTACGTGCTGCTGCCGCGCCGGGACGTCGGCGTCGGCCTGCTTCCGCCGCGGCTCGGCCCCAGCGAAGCCGCGCCGTCGCTGCGATCGCCGTTCTCGCTGGCCTGGCGGCTGCAGCGGGGTCCGTTGCTCGGCTGGCTGGTCGGGCTCGCGGTCGGCGGCGCGCTGTTCGGGACGATCGCGCAGGGCATTTCCGGTCTGGTCGGCGGCACCGAGCAGAGCAGGCAGATCTTCGAACGGCTCGGCGGATCGCACGGGCTCGTCGACGCTTTCCTCGCGACGATGGTGAGCCTGTTCGCGATGCTCGCCTCGCTCTACGGCGTGCAGGCGACGCTGCGGATGCGCACCGAGGAAACGGCGATCCGGCTCGAACCGCTGCTGGCCACCCGGGTCGGACGGCTGCGCTGGGCCGCGAGCCACCTCGTGTTCGCGTTCCTCGGCAGCGCGTTGCTCGTGCTCGTCGGGGGCGTGCTGCTCGGGCTGTCGAACGGGCTGCGCAGCGGCGACGTCGGGGGCTCGGTCGGGCACATGGTCGCGGCCGTCGCGGTGCAGGTGCCCGCGGCGTGGGTGATCGTCGCGGTGGCCGCGCTGATCTTCGGGCTGCTGCCGAAGCTGGCGACCGCCGCCTGGGGCGTGGCGGCGCTGGCGTTGCTGATCAGCATGTTCGGGCCGGTCGTCAACGCGCCGCAGGTGCTGCTGGACGTCTCTCCGTTCCAGCATCCGCCGAAGGTGCCCGGCGAGGTGTTCACCGCGCTGCCGCTCGTGCTGCTGCTGGCGGTCTCGGCGGTCGTGCTCGCGGTGGGCCTGGACGGCTGGCGTCGGCGCGACGTCGGCTGACCTCAGCGTTCGTCGCGGAAGAACCCGGTGGTCGGGGCCAGCGTGGTCGGCGGGGGTGCCGACGGGCTGGTGGCCGTCGGGGTGACCGACACCGTGGCCGTGGTGGTTCGCGGCGGCGGGGCCGGGGGCGCGGGCGGGCGATGGGTCACGGTGACCGGCGGCAGCGGGAGGCCGGTCACCGTGACCGTCACCTGCTGCACGGGCGGCGGGGTGGGCGGCGACGACTCTCCGGCCGGACGCGGAGTGCGACCGGCGACCAGCAGCGCGGCGACGAGCAGGCCGCCAGCGAGCCCGGCGAGACCGGTCACGACGACATAACCCCAGGTGGGAGCGGTGTCCGACATCCGGCACCTCCTCGCCGCACGGTCACTCGGCTACGAGGGTTTCGTCGCGTTGATCATAGGCGCCGTTACGCAGTGTGCAACTTGATATATACCGACTCAACTTATATAACACTAACCTTATGAGGGGGATTCTTCGCTCGCCGGACTTCCGGCGGCTCTGGCTCGCCGACGGCCTCAGTCAGGTCGGCAACCGCATCGACTTCCTGGTGATCCCGCTGCTGGCGACCACGACGCTCGCCGCGTCGGTGGCCGAGGTGTCGCTGCTGCGGACGCTCAGCACGCTCCCGTACCTGGTGCTCGGGCTGCAAGTGGGCGCGTGGTGCGACCGGATGCGCAGCCGGCCGGTGCTGATCACCGCCGATCTCGGCCGCGCGGTGCTCATCGGCTCGGTGCCGCTCGCCGCGCTGTTCGGATCGCTGACGCTGGGCCATCTGTACGTCGTCGTGCTGCTGGCCGGCGTGTTCACCGTCTTCTTCAACGTCGCGCACCAGACCTACCTGCCGAACCTCGTCGAACGCGGCGAACTGCCCGACGCGAACGCCCGGCTGCAGACGAACCTGTCCGTCGCCGCGATCGCCGGTCCTGGCCTCGGCGGGATGATCGTGCAGTTCGTCGGGGGCGCGGGCGCGATGGCGCTCGACGCGTTGACCTACCTGTGGTCCGCCGCGTGGCTGCGCCGCATCCGCACGCCGGACGTGCGGCCGGAGCCCGCCGAGCGGAACCTCCGCCGCGAGATCGGCGAGGGACTGCGGACGGTGCTGCGCCACCCGATCCTGCGGGCGATCACCATCCACAGCGCCGTTTCGAGCCTGTTCCAGTCGATGTTCATGGCGGTCTCGGTGGTGTTCTCGGTCCGCGACCTGCACCTCGAACCGTTCATGATCGGATTGGTCAGCACGGTCTCGCTGACCGGAGCACTGCTGGCCAGCCTGGTCGCTCAACGGCTCGGTGCCCGCTTCGGCGCGGCGCGGGCGCTGTACATCGGCGGTGCCGTGTACAGCGTTTCGTTCCTGCCCAACGCTTTCGCGACGCCAGGGTGGGGTGTCGCGTGGTACATCACCGGCGGGATCGCGTCGAGTTTCGGGATCATCGTGCTCGGTGTTTTCGAGACGAGTTTCCGGCAGGCGATCACCCCGCACGAACTGCTCGGCCGGGTCTCGTCGGTGTCGCAGACGGTCATTTTCGGCATCGCCCCGCTCGGCAGCCTCCTCGGCGGCTTCATCGCCGAACTCACCACAACCCGGGTCACGCTGTACGTGTCCGGCATCGGAATCCTTGCGGCGTCAGCGATTCTGATCGCTTCGCCGCTTCGCAAGATGCGCGACCTGCCGCTCGCTGAGGGTACGGTCAAGAACGATTAGGGGAACCGCAAGCGCGGCGAGGACGGCTCCGATGAAGCTCACCCAGGTGAGGGATTGGGTGAGCGCGGCCGCTGCCAGGACGGGAGTGGCACTGATTCCCAGCTGAAAAGCCGACACCGTGGTCGCCCCGGCGAGCGTGGGGGCGTCGGCGGCGATGGCGAAGACGCGGCCGTAGATCGCGGGATTCACCACGAAAGCCGCGATCCCGAGAAGGAACACCGTGGGGATCACCGCCCACGCGCGGTCGATCGCGAAGACCATGCCGACCGAAAGCGCCACGATCGCGGCAGCTCCGGCGAGGAGCGCGGTGTGCGGTCGCTGGTCGGAGACGCGGCCG
This sequence comes from Amycolatopsis sp. NPDC004079, assembly GCF_040610415.1. Taxonomy (NCBI): domain Bacteria; kingdom Bacillati; phylum Actinomycetota; class Actinomycetes; order Pseudonocardiales; family Pseudonocardiaceae; genus Amycolatopsis; species Amycolatopsis sp. NPDC004079. The sequence continues at coordinate 172,885 of NZ_JBEXMH010000009.1, forward strand.
CCGATGGACAGACCTGCGAAGGCGCCGATTCCGAAGAGCGCGAGGATCGCCGGGATCCATACCGCGGGGACGCCGGTGATCTCGGCGAGCATGGCCGAGAGGTAGTTGAACGTGATCATGTACGCCGCCGTGGTCAGGATCGTGATCCCGAAAATGCCCCAGAGCCGCGGTTCGCGAATCGTAGCCAGCTCTCGCGCCACGCTTGGTCGCGCCGCCGATCGGTTCGCCGCGGGGATGCCGAGCGAGCAGGCGACGATTCCGGCGAGTGTCAGCGCGACCACGGCCCAGAATCCGCCGCGCCACTGGGTGAAGTGGCTGAGCAAGGCGCCCGCCGGTCCGCCGGCGACCATGGCCACGCTCAGGCCGCTGACCACGACCCCCGAGGCGCGGGCGTTGCGGTCCGGGGTGACCAGGCTGATCGCGGTCACGGAAGCGACGGCGAAGAAACCGGCGTAGGCGACGCCCGAAACCACCCGGCTCACCAGCAAGACCTGGTAGTCGCCCAGCAGCCCGGCGGCGACGCTGACCGCGAACACTCCTTGCGTGGCCAGCAGCGCGGTGCGCCGGGGCCAGCGCAAGCTGAGCACGGCGAACGGCGGCCCGCCGAGGACGACACCGAGCGCGAACGCGGTGATGAGAAATCCGGCGGAGGACAGCGAAACCTGGAGATCGTCGGCCACTGCGGGGAGCACGCCCGCAAGAAGAAACTCGGCACTGCCCATCGCGAACAGGCTGAAGGCGAGCAGGTACACGCCGACGGGCAGCCGTGCGGAGCGCCGGGGTGTTTCGACAGTCTTGTTGGTCATTAAAGCCACCTCCACGACCAGCATCGGAAGGCTCGACCGGAAGCGGCAAGAAACGTTGCCGTTTCCGGGATGCATTGGTTGACTGCGCCGCATGAGCGACCATCCCGCCGTCGACGGCGTGCTCGAGCAGATCGCGCCCCGGCTGCGGCGTGCCCGGGACGACCGGGGCGTCAGCCTCGCCGAGCTGTCGCGGTCCACCGGCATCTCGACCAGCACGCTTTCCCGGCTGGAATCCGGCCAGCGCAAGCCGAGTCTCGAACTGCTGTTGCCGATCACCGCCGCGCTGGGCGTCCCGTTCGACGAGATCGTCGCCGCGCCCCGGATAGTCGACCCGCGCGTGCCCCAGCAAGCCGCCAAGCGGGACGGGCGTGTGCTGATCCCGCTGTCCCGGCACCAGGGAGAACTCCGCGCCTACAAACAGATCATCCCGGCACGCGACGAAGAGCCCCATCCGCGTAGCCACGACGGGCACGAATGGCTCTACGTGCTTCGCGGGCGTCTACGCGTACGCCTGAGCGATCACGACTTCATCATGGGACACGGCGAAGCGGCCGAGTTCGACTGCCACATTCCGCACTGGTTCGGTGCCGCAGGCAAGGGCGACGTCGAAATCCTCAGCCTCTTCAGCAAATCCGGCGAACGCATCCACCTACGCGTCGGACGCCGCGACTAGACCTTGCGCAGCCCGTCGAGCAGTACGCGCACGAGATGCCGACTGTCCGGCGTAAACCGCTCCACCGCAAGCGCGCCGACGATGAGCGCGCGCAGGTCTTCGCCGTCGATGTCGGCGCGTACAGCGCCTACGGCTTGCGCGCGCTCCAGCAGCGCGGTGAGGTTCACGCGAAACCGCTCCGCCGCTTCGGCCTTGTACGCGGACCCGCTTGTCTCACCGAGCGCTTCACAGATCGCACGGTTACGCGACGCCTGTTCGATGACGCGTGTGAAGTAGTCGTAGAACGCTTCGCCCGGCACGTCGGAGTCGATCAACTCCTGCGCCTCGACGCCGTACTGCTCCAGCCGCTCCACCACGACGGCCTGGAACAGCGCTTCCTTGCTGGGAAAGTGCCGATAGACGGTGCCCGCACCGACGCCGGCCAGCCGCGCGATGTCGTCGAGCGGCACCGAGAGGCCGTCGACGGCGAAGGCCGCTTCGGCGGCAGCCAGCACCCGGGCGCGGTTCCTCCGCGCGTCCGCGCGGAGCGCAGGCTTCTCCACCGGCTGTCTCCTCTGCTCTCAAAGTGGTGCGGTCGTCCGATTCTTCCCCGGAACGATCGCCGCCGCTTCTGACCGTGTCCCAGATCTCCAGGCCGCCGTTGACAACCGGAGTTCGAACTCCGTATCGTCAAAAGCGGGTGCCCCGTTCCGATTATCCGCCTGTCTTCCCGAATGAGGTTTCTGATGCCCCGCACCGTGTCCGAAGTGGCCGAGATCGTCGCGAACGCGCTGACCGCCTTCGACGCCGCGCCGTTCGCTGACGTCCTCGCCGAGGACGCCGTCTACGAAGTCCCGTTCACCGGCCACCGCTCGGCCGGCCGGGACGCCGTGCTGGCCACGCTCGGCGCCGGCAGCGCCGTCGCGGCCCGGATCGGCCTGGAGAAAGTCGAGGTCACCACTACCGAAACCGCGGACGGGTTCGCCGTCGAACTCGTCGCCGAGGGCCGCAATCCGCACAGCGGCCACCACTATCGGATCCCGTCGTCCGCCGGGCTGCTGACCGTGCGGGACGGCGAGATCACCCGGTACCGCGACTACCCGAACCACGGCGCGTCGAGCACGCTGCACGGAACGAAGGACGTGTTCCAGCGCTTCCTCGACGCGGCCGTCGGCAACCGCTGGGACGACCTCGCCGACCTGTACTCCGAGGACGTCGTGATCGAAATCCCGTTCGCACCGGCCGGCGTGCCGAAGGTGACGCGCGACCGGGAGGAGTTGCGCAAACGCTTTCACGAGGCAGGACAGCGCCGCCGGATCACCAAGTCGGACCGGGTGGTCGTGCACGAGACCGGCGATCCAGAGGTGCTGGTGGCGGAGTACGACCTGCACGGGGAGTTCGAGGGCAAGCCGTACGTGTCGACCTACGCGATGGTGCTGACGGTGCGCGACGGGCGGATCGTGCACTCCCGGGACTACTCGGGCGCGCCTAGGTTCGAGGAGTAGTCCCGCGGATGTCGTGGTCCGCGCCCGGAGCCGCGAACTCCAGCAGAAGTGCACCCTCGGCCTCGATCTCCGCGCGTTCGGCGGCGGTCAGCTTCCGGAACGGCTCGATCTCCAGCGTCGCCGACGTCTTGTCCTGCCGGAGTTTCCAGGCGCCGGCGACCTGACCGTCCACCAGGAAAGCGGGCCGCATCCCGTTGCCGGTCATGACGCGTTTGCGGTCTTCGGCGGAGATCACCCGGGTGCGGTCGGCGTGCGAGGCGAGCAGGTTGTCGTACTCGGGCAGGAAGCGGGCCGGTGCGGGAGCGTCGGCGGCGGGGCGGGGCGCGTCCGGCAGGTCGAACAGTTCCGTCCCGCGTTCGTCCCGGAAAACCGCCAGCCTCGGCCGCAAGCTGTCCAGGACCGGACGCAGCCGGGTTCGGCCTGCCCAGGTCTGCACGTCGGCGGCCGAGGCCGGCCCGAAGGCGGCGAGGTAGCGCAGCACGATCTGCTCGGCGTCAGCGGCGGAGGCCGGTTCGGTTCCGGTCCAGTCGGCCGCCGCCGCGTACCGGGTGGTGCCTCCGACGCCCCAGACGGCCCGCGGCGGCACCTGCACCAGCGGCACGCGGTTGCGCACGACGGTGGCGAGCGCGTGGGGGTCGCGGTCAGGCCACTGCTCGTGCAACGCCGCCCGAAGTTCCTTGGGGGTGAGCGGCCGGGCGCGGAGCAGCGCCCGGCCCGACTCCGCCACGGCCGCACGGTCCAGTCCGGCCAGCGGCGCCTTGAACGCGGTGTCGAGTTCGCGGTCGAGCGCGTCTTGCGACCACGGACGCAAGGCGCGATAGTCCGCCACGGTGACCAGGTGCACGGTGCTGCGCATCAGGGCGACCCGCACCAGGCGGCGTTCGGTCAGCGCGTCCGCCAAGTCGGCGGTGCCGAACGCCCGAACCCGGCTCCAGAGCCCGAAGTAGGGCGCATACGGTGCCTGCGCCTGCAGGCCGACCAGCCGCGCGACCGCCTCCTCGACGGTCGCGTCGGCTCGTTCCAGCAGCCACTGGCGGGCCAGCAGGGCTCGGCCCAGCGCTCGGCGCCCGAGTGTCACGGTGCGGTCCTTCCGGTCGATCAGCTGCTGAAGTCGGCTCGGTGATCCGCGGTCCACTGGGCGTAGCCGCGGGCCGGGTGCCCGGTGATCCGCTCGACGAGGTCGTTGACCGGTGCGGGTTTGCCGACCGTCTGCGCCATGAGGTCGAACAGGGCCGTCAGGAATTCGGGGTCCATGAACTGGCTCATCTGTTCGCGGACGGGCTCCGGGTCGAGGTCTTCGAGAGTGAGCGGGCGGCCCAGTGTCTCGCCGAGAACCCGGACCTGGTCCGCCTGGGTCAGCGACTCCGGGCCGGTCAGGTCGTAGGCCTGCCCGGCGTGCCCGCCGCCGGTCAGGATCCGTGCGGCGACCTCCGCGACGTCTCGCTCGTGCACCGCGCTGAACGCCGCTTCCGCGTAGGGCGCGCGGATGACGTCTCCGCCCTGAAGCTGCATCGCGAACGTCAGCGAGTTGATGGCGGGGAACAGCAACCGCAGGAACGTCCACTCGATGCCGGTCTCCTCGACGGCCCGCTCCACGTCGCGGTGGTACTGGGCGATCACGTCGGGCTGCTGGTCGGTGCCGGGAACCACCGCTCCCGAGGACAGCAGCACCAGCCGCCGCACCCCGGCCTGGACCGCGGCCGCGAGCAGCGGAGCGACGTCCATCCCGTACTGGAGGACCAGGAAAGCGGCCTCGACACCGGCCAGCGCCGGCGGCAGCGTCTCGGGCTTGGTCAGATCTCCGCGGACGACGTCGACGCCGTCCGGGAGCCCGGCCCGCTCCGGCGCCCGGGTCAGCGCCCGCACCGGCGCACCCGCGGCGACCAGCTCCTCCACTGCCTGACGTCCGAAGTGGGCCGTGGCTCCGATGACGAGATACATGAGTTGTTCCTCCGTGCGGTTCGTTTCTGACTTGACCCACCGTAGGAGCCGTTTAGGCAAGCTACGTTCCTATTCGCGCGGGATACTGAAAAAATGCTGGAAACCTCGGCGCGGCTGCTGCGCTTGCTCTCGCTGCTCCAGACGCCCCGCGACTGGACCGGAGCCGAACTGGCCGAACGGCTGGCGGTCAGCGCCCGCACCATCCGCAACGACGTGGAACGCCTGCGCACCCTCGGCTATCCGGTGCACGGCAGCCGCGGCTCGGTCGGCGGCTACCGGCTCGGAGCCGGGGCCGCGCTCCCGCCGTTGCTGCTCGACGACGAGGAAGCGGTCGCGGTGGCGATCGGGCTGCGCACCGCTGCCGGAGGCACGATCACCGGAGTCGAGGAGACTTCGCTGCGCGCGCTGGCCAAACTGGAGAAGGTCCTGCCCGCCCGGCTCCGGCGGCGCGTCGAAGCCATCCAGCGCTACGCCGTCGCGGTGCCCTGGGACGACCTCGGCCCCCGGGTGGACGCGGACGTCCTCAGCACCCTCACCTCCGCCTGCCGCGACCACGACCGCGTGCGCTTCGACTACCAGTCCCACGACGGCTCCGCGAGCCAGCGCGACGTGGAGCCGTACCAATTGGTCAACTGGGGACGACGGTGGTACCTCGTCGCGTTCGACATCGAGCGGGCCGACTGGCGGACCTTCCGGGTGGACCGGATCAGCCTGCGCACCCCGGGCGGCCCCCGGTTCACGCCCCGAGACCTCCCCGAAGAGGCAGTCGACCAAGTACGCCGGGGCGTGTCCTCAGCGACGTGGCGTTACCGGGCCCGGGTCGTGGTGCGGACGTCGGCCGAAAAGCTGGCCGAGCGGATCAATCCCGCGATCGGCACGATCACTCCGATCGGCGACAACAGCTGTCTGCTGGAGACGGGCTCGGACAACGTCGAGCTCCTTGCCGTTCACCTCGGTCTGCTCGGGGTCGACTTCACGGCGACGGAACCGCCCGAACTCGTTGAAGCGCTGCGGGTTCTTGGGGAGCGGTATCGGCGGGCAGTCCCGTGAGCCTCACTGAGTCGCGGTCTGGGAAGCCCCTGGGGTGAACAAATGCTCCACCGTAGCCACCGTCCAATCCCACACCCCCGGCACCAGCAGCACCCCCACCAGCGCGAACACCGGGAACACCAGCCGCGTCTCCACCTTCTTCCCGGTGTGCAGCCGGAGCGGCTTCGGCGGGCGGAGTTCGTACCAGGTCTCCCCCGCGATCGGCAGCGGGAACAGGAACGGGCAGCCCGACTCGGTCAGCGAATCGCCGAGGCAATGGACGAAACAGCCCGCCGCGACGGCTGCCCCGAGCCAGCCGGAGATGTCCGCCAGCTGGGCCACCCGGTCGTCTGGCGCGGTGAAGTACCACCAGGCCACCGCGCCGCCGTAGGGCAGCAGCAGCCAGTCGCCGAGAGCGGCGACGGCGAGCAGGAGTCCGAACAACAGCACGCCCAGCACGGCCCAAGCTCCGCCGGCCGAACAGCCAGCGGAGGTGGCCGCGCCGAGGGCGACAGCGAACAGCAGGGTGTGCGAGAGGTGCCGGTGCGTGCCGGTCACCTTTTCGTCTCGCGGGCCCTTGGTCAGGGCGTATACAGCTGCAGACACTCGGCGCAGCAGCCAGGACAGCGCGCCGGTCAGCCAGCCGAAGAGGCGGGTCGCGCTGGCGCTGGGATGGTCAAGGTCCGGCAGCAGCGCGAACCCGGCCGTGGTGGCCGCGAAGACCACCGCCTGGTGCACCGTGCCGACGCCGACCGCGGGTGCCAGGGCGAGCCCCGCGCACCAGCCGGTCAGGGCGTGCGTGCGCCCCATCATGATGGTTATCCCCCAGGTCGCGGACCACTTTCAATCCGCGCGACCGTATCGGGAGATCAGGCCGGAGGTTCCTCCGACACGCTCAGGTGTTCGGCCACGCCGGTGAGCTCGATCACCCGGCTGACCGCCGGGCTCGGCACGACCTCGAGTTCGACGTGCTGTTCCCCGGCCTGCCGCTGGGCGTGCAGGACGACGTTCAGCGCCGAAGAGTCGAAGAAGGTCACCCCGGTGAGGTCGGCAACCACGCGACGGGAATTCTTGTCCGCGATCAACCCGGCAAGAGCTTCCTGCAGCTGCGGGCTGGTGAGCAGATCGAGTTCACCCGTGACCACCACCCTCGGCTCGGCGGCCGCGGTGTCCAGCGTGATGCCGAATCCGGGCGGAGTGGCGTTCTGGTCGGCTGCGGGCATGCAGTTTCTCCTCGTCAGGCGCTGCTCCTGCGCCGGTACGCGCCTGTAGTACTCAAGCGGCAACCGTGTCACGGTCCCAAGCATCTGGAGACTCAACCCTAACCCAGTGGGTGACTGAGTCCGCGTCGGCACATGGCTACACCTTGGCGCGCGGGCGACCGGCGGACGCACAACACCCCGCGCACCGCAGGTGGGCGCGCGGGTCGTGGGGTCGGAGCGCTCAGGCGGACACCGTCTTGCGCTTCGCTCGCCGTTCGCGCATGAACAGCTCGCGGCGCTCGATCTCGCCGAGCCCGCCCCAGATTCCGTACGGCTCTTCGACGGTCATCGCGTGCTTGCGGCACTGCGCCAGCACCGGGCAGGTGTGGCAGATCGCCTTCGCGCGGGACTCGCGGCGCTCGCGCGCGGAGCCGCGCTCATTGTCGGTATGGAAGAACAGGCTGCTGTCCGCGCCTCGGCACGAGCCTTGAAGCTGCCACTCCCACTCCTCGGCCACCACGTTCGGCAGTCGGCTCACGTCAGCCATGTCGTCCCCACCTTTCCCGGGATGCACTCGACGGCTACATGCCCGCCGGTCGCGGCGGTCAAACCCGGGTTTGGTTTGCTCACCCCCCGGGCATGTGGCAGATCGGGCACGAAAGACTGGCGTGGCACGCCGGAGAGAGGACAGCACGTGGAGGAGAACGCCCCGCTCGAGCGCGAGGACGCACAGCTCATCGAGGTGCGGACGGCGGCTATCCCGCACGTGGTGCCCACTCTGCGCACCATCGTCGCCGACATCGCCATGCGGCAGGACTTCGACCTGGACGCGGTCGAGGACCTGCGGATGGCTGTGGACGAGGCCTGTTCGATGCTGCTGCCCTCGGCCGCCGACGGCAAGCTGACCTGCGTGTTCTCCTGGCTGGAAGGCCGGATCGAGGTCACTGTGTCGGTGGTCTCCGACCGCGCCGACCACGGCGACGAGACGGGTCTGTCCTGGCAGCTGCTGACCGCGCTCGCGACCTCCGCGCGGCGCACCGTGACCCCGGCCAACGGCCGGTACCTCTCCCGGGTGCAACTGGTCCGGGAGAGTGAGGCGGCCAGCTCGTGACGACCCCCGCCGGCGGCGACAAGTCCACCGACGTGGCAGCACTGTTCCACGAGCTGACGCAGCTGCCCGACCGTTCGCCCCGCCGCGAGGAGATCCGGGACCGGCTGGTGCGCGAGCACCTCGAACTGGCGCGCAACCTCGCCCGGAAATTCCGCAACCGCGACGAGGCGATGGACGACCTCGTGCAGATCGCGACCGTCGGCCTCATCCACGCGGTGGACCGCTACGACCCCGAGCAGGGCACCGATTTCCTGGCCTTCGCGGTGCCGACGATCTCCGGCGAACTGCGCCACCACTTCCGCGACAACAGCTGGTCGGTCCGGGTGCCGAGACGGCTCAAGGAACTCAACGCGACGATCTCGGCCGCGCGCGAGGAGCTGACCGTGCGGCTGTCCCGCGCGCCGAAGCCCAGTGAGATCGCACGCCATCTCGGCGTGCCGATCGAGGACGTCTACGAGGGCCTGCGAGCCGGACAGGGGCGTTACGGGGCCTCGCTGGACAACCTGCTGGAGAACTCCGCGCACACGCGTTTCGGCGCGCCGGACGCGAACCTCGGCCAGGCCGAACTGCGCGAGGCGCTGCGGCCGATGCTGGACAGTCTTCCGGAGCGCGAGCGCAAGATCGTGGCGTTGCGATTCGGGTCCGGGATGAGCCAGTCGGACATCGCGCGCCGCGTCGGGGTTTCCCAGATGCAGGTGTCCCGATTGCTGGCGGCGACGCTGAAAAAGCTGCGTACCGGACTGGCCGAGACTGACATCACCGAGGGCACCTGATTCGCCTTCGGCCGAGTTGGGTAAACACCACATGCGAGCACAGCGGTCGGGAGGTGCGAAAGCCATGACGACGTCGAGGATGCCCACCAGGAGCACCGGGGCGGCCGCCGCTACCGTGCGCCTGGAGCTCCCGGACGACGTCACCGCGCCCGCCATCGCGCGAGCCCAGGTTCGCGCCGCGCTCGCCCAGCTCGACGTTCCCGCCCAGGTGTGCGACGACGTGCTGCTGGCGACCTCCGAGCTCGTCACCAACGCCTTCGAGCACGGCGACCGGCCGGACCGGCTGGAGCTCCGGCTCGAGCACGGCGAACTGATGGTGCGGGTCTTCGACACTTCCGCCGCCATTCCGCAGCTGAAAGAACCGGCCGCCCCATCCGCGGCGCGCAGCCGGGGACTGCAGCTGGTGCGCGCGCTGTCCCGGCGCTGGGGCTACGACCCGGCCGAAGGCGGGAAGTGCGTGTGGGCGGCGTTCGGCATCGGCTGACGACGCCCGCCCACCGCGAGCCCGGCCGCGCCGAGTGCGCCCAGTCCGACGCCGAGCCAGCCCGCGATCATCCGCGGCCGTTCGGCCACCGCGCAGCCGTCCTCGCCGTGCGCTTCGGCGATCAGCCAGCCCTCCGGAGCGCTGAGCGCCGTGCCGCAGCCGATCCGGACGCTCGTGGTGTCGGTCGGCGGATCGCCTTGGCCGAACATATTCGCCGGCAGTCCCAGCATCTGGTCGCTGCGCGTTCCGTAGATCGTCCGGACGTCGGTGGGGTTTCCGTTGCCGTCGAGGTAATAAAGGGCAGTCACCGGCAGCAGGAAGAACACGATCCCGGCGACGAAGGCCGCCGCGCTCGCGAGTCCGATCCACCGCGCCGGACGCCGGGCGAGGGCCGTCCGCGGTTCCCCGGGGAATGCCTGGTGAGCCGGGCCGGGGGACGGCGTGGGGCGGGGATCGTCGGTCATCGTCGAGCCTCCTGATCGGGAGTTGCCAGCCCGGTTGTAGTCCGGTCCGCCGGGACTGGTCCCCGGCTCGCCCCGCGCCGCGAAAGTCCGTGAGGGGAACCCTGAGGGACTCTGATTCCCTCAGGGTTCCCCTCACGAACATCAAGCATTCGCACGCCAGCAGGGCGGCGCTGTCCGGTTTTGTCTCGTTCGCTCCCGTTGCCGGTGCCTTACGCTCGCCGGATGCTGGACGCAATCGGGGTGACTGGGGACGAGGAGCGGGTCTACCGGCTCCTCGTCGGGATGTTCGACGCCGGACCGCGTCAGGTGGCCGAGCAACTCGGGCTCAGCCCGGCGCAGGTGTCGGCGATCCTGCGTTCGCTGCACGCCAAGGGACTGGTCAGCCTGGTCGCCGGGGACGAGCCGAAGTACGCGCCGTCGCCGCCGGACGTCGCCTTCGGGCCGTTGCTGATGCGCGGGCAGGAATCGCTGGAGTGGGCGCGCACCGCGGTGAGCCGGATGGCCGAGGAGTACCGCGGGGGCGCGCGGCGGCGGGACGCGACGCAGCTGGTCGAGGTGATCACCGGCAGCGCGGCGATCCGGCAGCAGCTGACGAACATCCAGGTCGGCGCCCGGCACGAACTGCTGTGGTTCTGCCGGGCCGGGCACATCGCGATGGCGTCCGGCGAGAACGCCGACGAGTACGACGCGCTCGCCCGCGGCGTGCGGTACCGGGTCGTCTACGAGCGGGCGATGCTGGAAGAGCCCGGCATGATCGAGAACGTCGCGCACGGGATCCGGCACGGCGAGGAGGCGCGGTCGTCGACCGTGGTGCCGGTGCGGCTGGCGATCGCCGACGGCACCATCGCGTTGTGCCCGCTGGTGCAGAACCTCGACGGCTCCGGCGAACCGACCGCCGCGCTGATCCGCGACAGCAGCCTGCTGGCCGCGCTGATCGCGTTGTTCGAGAGCTATTGGGAACGCGCGTGGCCGCTGCGCGCGGACGGGACTCCGCAGGACGCCGAACGAACACCCGGCGGCTCCGGACCGGATCGGGACGAGCTGCATCTGTTGTCGCTGCTGGTCGCGGGGGTCACCGACAAGGCGATCGCGACCCGGCTCGCGGTGAGCCAGCGGACCGTGCAGCGCCGGATCCACGACCTGATGACCCGGATGAACGTGCAGACCCGGATGCAGCTGGCGTGGGAGGTCAGCAGGCAGGGCTGGCTCGACGAGCCTGCGGCAGCCGGATAACCGCGAGGGTTATCCGGCTGCCTCTTTCTCAGGAGAGCCCGTAAGCCCGGATCACTGTCTGCTGCACCGCGTTCCCGTCGGCGTCGGACCCGTGCACGCGCAGGGAGACGAAGCCGTTGGTCCGGTCCAGCCGCGGATGGTCGACCACGGCGCGGAAACGGCCGTCGCCGATGCCGTCCACCCGCTTGACGTTCGTCCACGTGCGACCGTCGTCATAGGACACTTCGACGGTCAGCCCCGGATTCTTCGGCGCTGCCATGCCGTCCTGGTTGCGGACGGTGAACTCGACCGGAAGCGAACGTCCGGCGCGCGCCTTCTGCGTCAGGTCGGTCTGCACGCCGTAATCCACCTGCAGCAACGGAAGCAGGTCCGTTTTGCCTTCGGCGGGCCGCTTCGACCCGAAGGTCCACGACGTTTCGGTGTGCGTGCCGTACGCCCAGTCCGGAGTGGACTTGGTCAGCGACAGGTCGAGCCGGTACTTCGCCGGGTCCGCCGAGGCCGGGAACTTGCCCCACGCCGCCGGGCCTTCCTTGACGAGATTTCCGTCCTGGTAAAGCTTCGCGCTCACCTGGTCCGGTTCGTCATCGCCGATACCCGATTCGGAAAACGCGTAATGCGACGTTTCCGGGTCGGCGAACTCCGGGATGCGGAAGGCGAACGTGTCGCCGGTGCGCGACGTTTCCAGTCCCGCGCCGCGCGGGATCGCCGGGCGGACCACTGGCGCGTACCAGTTTTCCGTCGCCCGCTGCCCGGCCTTGAACGTGTGCGGCTGTTCGAGCATGCCGACCGCGAGCGGCTGGAAAGTGTCCCAGCTGAGCTTGTTGTTCACCCGGTGCTGCCAGATCGTCTCGTCGGTCGAAACGATTTCCTCGCGGGCCGTTCCGGTGTGCGCGTACCGCTGGTACTGGTTGATCGCGGTCTTTTCCCAAGGCCGCCAACCGAAACGCTGTTCGGAAAGCCACTCGTCCTTGCCGGTCGCCCGGTAATTCGCGGTGACCGTCGCGCTGTTGCGGTCGCTGACCTGATAGACGATCTTCCGCGGAATCTGGTCGTGCGTCACCTGCATGATGTCGTACAGGTACGGGCTCACCGGCGTGCCCTGCAGGAACATGCTGGTGAAACCGTATTGGGCGTGGTCAGCCAGCTTCATGCCTTGGTCGTTCGTGATCAGCACGGCGGGAATCGGCAGGCGATTGCCGCGCGGCTGCCAATGCCCGTACGTGTGCTCGTCGGGCAGGCTGACGACCATCACCATCGCGGCGCCAGCGGCAGCGGCCTGTTTTGCGGCGGTATCCGGGTTGGTGCCGTCCTTCGCGGGGGTCACCAACGCGATTTTCCCGCGCGCCTTGGCGTATTGTTCCGGTTTGTCGGCAGCGACCGGGACGACGCCCAGCCACTTGAACCCGGAAATCGCCGGGGACGACGCGTAGTAGAACAGTTCGGTCTTGATTCCCAGCCACGGCAACGTGGTCGCGGTCAGCATCGGCGCGGTGAGCTGCCACCGGGTGCCGAATTCGAACGTCCCGTTCTTCACCTTGTCCGTCGGCGTCACGTAGATGTGCCGGACGCCGGGGAATTCCATGACGTAGTTCGAGATCTTGCGCGAGCCGAATTCGCGGTGCGCGTAGCTGCTGATGATGTTTTCCAGCGTCGACGGCCGCGGCGTCTTGATCTCCACCGGGACCGCGCTCCGCGCGTCCATCACCAGGTTCAGGTCCCCGGTCAGGGAGAACTCGGGTTTGAGCACGATCGCGAGTTCCTCGTCCGGAGCCCGTCCGGTGTGGAACATCGCGCGGGCGTAGTAGGTGCCCTCCGGCAGTTCGGTGACGAACGGGTGATCGCTGACGACGTCCCGCACGATGTCGTAGCGCATGTCGTCGCCGAAGATCTGGAGATCCATCGGATACGCCTTGCCGTCGCGGCCGATGCCGGTGACGCTCACCTTGTGCTTCGGCGGTTCCTTCACCAGGCCGACCGTCGTGTGCACCGCGCCGACGAGAACGCTGCCGGTGTAGTTGCCCGGCACCAGCGCGGCCGAGTCGACGGTGATCGCGACCGTCGCGGTCCCGTTGCCCGGTACGTCCACAGTGGACTTTTCGAGCTTCACCGCGGCACCCGGCGTGGCACCGTCGCCACGGCGCAGGTCGAGCTTCGGGGTGATGGTGACCGGAGCGGAAGTCGTGTTGGTGTAAGTGATTTCCTTGCGCACCGGACCACTGCCGCTGGTGACCGGGCCGAGGTTCAGCGTGCCGGTCGCGAAGACGCCGGGACGCACGGCCGCGGCAGCGACGTCCACTCGGCCGCCACCCTGCTGGAAGGCGTTAAGCCCCGCAGACGGTTTCGACGTACTGGCCAAACCATCCTTGAGCTGCTGCGCGGTCCATTGTGGATACCGCTGCGCCAGAATCGCCGCCGCACCGGCAACATGCGGCGTCGCCATCGACGTGCCGGACGCCGCGGTGTAGTACTGGTCCACCACTTCACCGAGCGAGGTGCCAGCCGCGCGCGCCGCGACGATTCCCACGCCGGGCGCAGTGATGTCCGGCTTCACGGCCTGGTCGCCCTGCCGCGGTCCCATGCTGGAGAACGGGGCCAGTTCGTCCTTGCGGTCCACCGCACCGACGGTCAGCGCGGAATCCGCGGTGCCCGGCGCGCCGATGGTCGACGCGCCGTTCTGGCCGTCGTTGCCCGCGGCGACCACGAACAGCGCACCGGTGCGAGCAGTAAGTTCGTTGAGGCCGACGCTGAGATCGTCCGTGCCGTCGGTCGCGTCGCCGCCGAGGCTCATGTTGATCACCTTGGCGCCGGAGTTCGCGGCCCACTCCATCCCTTGCAGGACTTCGGAAGACGAGGCCGTGCCGTCGTCGCCGAGCACCTTGCCGACGTACAGCTTCGCGCCCGGAGCCGCGCCCTTGCGCGTGCCGCCCGCGGCCGCGCCGCTGCCCGCGATGGTCGCCGCGACGTGCGTGCCGTGGCCGAACCGGTCGATGACGTCCGGGCTGGTCGAGAAGTTTTCCGACTTCGCGACCTTGCCCGCGAGGTCCGGGTGATTGGGGTCGTAGCCGGTGTCGAGCACGGCCACCGCGACGCCGGATCCGTCGAACCCGGCCGCCCACGCCTCCGGCGCCCCGATCTGCGGGACACTGCGGTCGAGCGACGCGTGCACCTTGCGATCCAGGGTAATCCGTTCCACCGCACCGGAAGCCGCGCGCGGACCGGTGAAGGACTGCCAGAACTCGCCGGCGCGCTTCTTGTCTTCCCGCAGCGCGCGGCCGTTCACACTGGGCAGTTCGGCGCCCTGCGCGGTGGCGGCGAACGCCGGCGCGGCCGCGATCGAGACGCCCTTGGCGTAGTGCGCGATCATCGGCACTGTCGGGCTCGACTCGTCGGCGTAGCCCTGCGCGATCAGGTCGGTGACGTTGAACAGCGCTTTGTCGAGGCGTTTGTCCGCCACGAGCGACACCGCGTCGGCCGGGATGACCTGCAGTTTGCCGTCCACTTCGGACTGCGTGAAGCGGATGTTCTCCCGCCCCTTGCCCGGCCGGACGGTCGCGATCTGCCGTCCGCCTTGGACGCTTTCGACTTGCACGACGTCACCGGTGAGCAAGGTGACCGTGTGCCGCTCACCGGGACCGGATGCCGGTGAACCGCTCGCAGGCTCGGCCGCCGCGGGCACTGCCTGGCCGAGTGTCGCGACCAGTGCGCCCGTGCAGCCGAGAGTGATGGCTCGTGATCTCCACGTCATCGCACAAGATTCGGGGCGAGCCGGGGTTCACGTCACTACCTCTCGGTGTCGCGGTTGTGACATGTCGCAACTGGGACAACGCCTGGTTAGCCAGCCACTGTCGCGTAATAGGCCATTAGGCGGTCAGCCAGTTCGTCCGGACGGCTCAGCAGCGCGAGATGCGAACCGGCCATCTCGTCCGCGTCGATCCCCAGCCGCTCGCGCGCGACGCGGCGCAGCAGGTCGGCGGAGAAGAACCGGTCGTCACGGAAGAGCAGCACTTTTGTCGGCACGTCCGGCAAGCGCTCGCCCGGCCACGCCGCGCTGTACTCGGCGCTGTTCTGATCCCGGCCGCGGCGCTCGTTCTCCGCCGCCAGGTCGGCCGGGAGGTCCGCCATGAACTGCTCCGTGACGCTCAGCCCCTCGGCCGACTCGAAGCCGACGTTTCCCCACCACTCGCCGGGAGCCTCGCCCGGCGCGGGCACCATCCCGGCGACGAACACGAGAAGCCGCGCGCCGACCCGTTCCGCCACGAGCGGCGCGGTGAACCCGCCATAGGAATGACCGACCACGACGACGTCCCGCGCATCGCCGATCGCCGCCACCACGGTGTCGGCGAAGTCGGTGAGCGTGGCCTGCGGGTTCTCGATCGGCAGATCCGGGGCCACGACTTCGTGCCCGGACGCCTTGAGCCGCTCGGCGACCAGGTGCCAGTCCCAGCCGCTGCCGCCGCCCCCGTGGATCAGTGCGAAAGTCGCCATGTCGCCCAGCTTGTCACGCAGGGCAGCGCTTGAGCATGTCCTGCAGCGCGTTCTTCTCCATGTCCGTGATCGTCAGCCCGTAGAAGTGCTTCACGGTGACCCAGTCGGTCGCGTAGGTGCACCAGAACGACACCAGCGGCGGCTTCCACTCGTCCGGAGCCTTGTCGCTCTTCTGCCGGTTCACGCTCGCCGTCACCGCGAACAGCTGCGGCCGCGTGAGGTCGTTCGCGAACTGCTCGCGCTTCTCCTGCGTCCAGTCGCGCGCACCGCTCACCCAGGCCTGGCCGAGCGGGACCATGTGGTCGATGTCGAGCTGAGTCGCCTTGGTCCAGGTCTGGCCGTCGTACACGCTGACCCAGGTGCCCGCCGTCGGCTTGCAGTCGCTGCCCGCCTTGACGTCCTTGCCCGCGCGCTTGAGGACGACCTCGCGCGTGTCGCAGCTGTCGCCCTGGCTGTCCCAGTGCTTGAACTTGTCCCGCGAATAGCCGGTCATATTGCCGCGGGCGCCGATTTTCAGCTCGGACAGCTGCTTCGTCGCGTCCGCCGCGGACGCCGGTGCGGCCTCGGACTTGGTGTCGCCGACTTCGCGCTGGCCGTACCAAAACCCGACGACAGCGATGAGCAGCACGACCGCGAGCAGCACGGTGCGCTTGGTGGGGAACGGCCGGGCCATGGTGCGCGGGGTCCTCTCGGGCGGGGAGTTCGGGGAGCCGGAGTATGCCTGTCGCCGGGCCGGTAATCGCGCAGACACTCTCGGCAGTGCCCGAGGCGTGGCAAGGACCACGTCGGACCAGTTGTTGGCCGCCAACGAAAAAGACCTGATCAGCGGGGGTGGATAACGCTCCCGAAGGTGTCACGTCCGCGACGGGCGAAACGACTGTCTTGGCAGGGGGCCGGAAAGGAGCGGGTCCGAGATGCCCGGGCGGCTGCGGAAGTGGAACACACGCGTCGATGACTACCTGCGCCGGAAGGCGGCGGAGGGCGGCAACGTCGTCGCGATGACGCGCGTGGCCGCTGACCTGCGCGAACGCGGCGATTCAGCGGAGGCTGAGGAGTGGTACCGCCGAGCCGCCGCGGGCGGCGACCGCATCGCCATGACCGCGCTGGCGCATCTGCTGGCCGAACGCGGCGCCGAGGACGAGGCCGCCCGCTGGTACCACGAAGCCGCCCAGGCCGGTGAGCCGCACGGGATGCTCGGCTGCGCGCGGACCTGCGAAAACCAAGGTCACCTCAACGACGCCGAGCACTGGTATGCCGCCGCCTTCCAAGCCGGTGCGACGGAAGCGGCCGGGCTGCTCGGCCATCTGCTCGTCGAAGACGGCCGGTACTCCGATGCCGAGGGCTGGTGCCGCAACGCCGCGGAAGACGGCGACTCGACGGCGATGCTGGACCTCGGCTTGGTCCTGCGAGAACTCGGCGCGCCCGACGAGATGGCGCGCTGGTGGCGGGCCGCGGCGGACGCGGGCGAACTCTCCGCGACCTGCCTGCTGGGCCGGGAAGCGGAACGGGCCAACCGGGAAGGCGACGCCGAACGGTGGTTCCGTCGCGGTGCGAAAGGCGGCCACATCGAGGCGAAGGTGCGGCTGGGGCTGCTGCTGCATCGCCGGGGCGACCTCGAAGAGGCAGAGGACTGGTACCTCGAAGCCGCCGAGGCGGGCGACGCGGCGGCGATGACCAACCTCGGCGTCCTCGCCCGCAACCGCCGCGACGACGGCGAGGCCGCGGCCTGGTACCGCAAGGCCGCCGAGCACGGCAGTATCCCCGCGCTCACCAACCTGGGACATCTCGCCGAATCCCGCAGCGACCTGGCACAGGCCGAACGCTGCTTCCGGGTCGCCGCGGAGACCGGCGACGTGCAGGGAATGCTGAGCCTCACCCGGATGCTGCGCGCCCGCGGCGCGACCGCCGAGGCCGACCACTGGCAGGCGCTCGCCGCCGACCGTCCACAGTAGACACAGTTTTCCCGGGGTCGATCTCCGGGATCTTCCCGGATGTCCCCCAGCACGTGCGCGGCTAGCGTCGATCGGGTGTTCAGACGCGTGCTTCTCGCCATCCTCGCCGGTATAGCGGTGTTCCTGGTGCCGTGGACCGTCTACCTCGGACTGACCCTGCCCGAGCACTTCGACACGAGTCAGTGGCGAGTCGCCTGGGTCGGCTTCGACATCGTCCTGCTGCTGTGTTTCGCCGCGTCCGTGCTGCTCGGGATGCGCCGAAGCCGCGCCGCCGTGCCGATGCTGGCCGCGACCGCCGCGCTGCTGTGCTGCGACGCCTGGTTCGACGTCGTCCTCGACTGGGGCGGCTCCGACCAGTGGGCCAGCCTCGGCACCGCGCTGCTCGCGGAAGTGCCGATCGCGGTGTTCCTGATGCTGCGTGCGCGTGCTCTGCTCGCCGGCAACGCGAGACCGCGGCCGCTGACCATGAACGACATCACGGTGCGCACGAACCCGAACTACCAGCGGGTGCTTCGGCTCCTGCCCGCCACTTCGGCCGAACTGCGCGCGCAACTCCCCTCGATCGACGTCCCGGCCGCGCTGCTCACCCTGACCCACGCCGGGTACACGCGGCGCACCCGCGACGGCCGCTGGCACCCCGTGCCGCAAAGCACGAACGAGGCGAAGCTGGAGGACTACCCCGAGGAGGACCGGCCGAGGCTGGCCGCCTACCTGGACGCGAAGTACGACCACGAAGTGCGCTTGATGGCCTGGGCGGTCGAGCACCGCGACACCTTCGACGACTGGACCGCCGGAAGCCGCGCCGGGATGCGCCTGAGCTACAAGGACTTGAAGGAGTTCGAGGCGGAGTACCTGGAACTGGTGCACCGCTACGCCGCCCGCAAGCCCGGCCCGACCGACGAAGCGCGTGACCTGGCCGTGCGGTTCTACGCTTTCCCGGAACCGAAACCCGCTGAGCTGGCGTAGTTTCGAGGCATGATCCATCACGTGCAGGTCGCCTGCCCAGCGGGCGCGGAGGACGACGAGCGCGCGTTCTACACCGGTGTGCTCGGCTGGCCGGAACTGCCGAAACCGCCGCTGCTGGCCGCACGGGGCGGTTGCTGGTTCCGGGTTCCGGGCGTCGGCGGCCCGGACGGCGAACTGCACGTCGGTGTCGAGGCGGATTTTCGTCCGGCGCTCAAGGCGCACCCGGCTTTCGTCGTCGACGTGGACACCGTCTCCGCCGCGATCGAAGCCTCCGGACGGTCCGTGACCTGGGCCGATCCGGCGGAAATCCCCGGCAGGCGACGGTTCCACACCTTCGACCCGGTCGGCAACCGGCTGGAGTTCCTCGCCGGCTGAGCCGCCTACAGTGTGGGGATGGGCCAGGAGGCGGAAGAAGCCGAGCAGCGGATCACGCGACGTTTGCGTGAGCTTCGCCTGGAACGCGGGCTCACGCTGGAGAAGGTCGCCGCCGCCGCGGACATCACCCCTGGCTACCTGTCGCGTGTCGAGAGCGGGCAGCGCGTGCCCAGCCTCGGCACGCTCGTGGTGCTCGCGCGGGTGCTGGACGTCAGCGTCGCCGATCTCGCTGCTTCCGAGGAACGCCGGTCGCCGATCGTCCGGCGCGCGGACGCCATCACGTACGGCACCAGCGGCGCCTCCATGACCCACCTGTCCCCGCCGTCGTCTGGCGTTGAGGCGACACTGGTGACCCTGCGCGACAAATCCGTCCCGCCGCGCCCCACTCAGCACCGCGGCGAAGAGTGGCTGCATGTGGTCAGCGGCCAGCTCGAACTGACCCTCTCCGGCGAAACCCACCTGCTCACGGCTGGTGACTCGGCCCAGTTCCCCGGCACCACCGAACACACCCTGCGCGGCGCGCCCGACGCGGAAGTGCTCGTCGTCATCGCTTGACACTCATTGTGTCTCAGAGGCACCCTGATTGCCAGACAGGCAACAGTGGGAGATGCTGATGACCGACGCCCCGGTAGCCGAACTCGACCTCGACACCCTGCCCGAGCAGCTGGATTCCGTCGCCGCCGAACGAGCGCAGCGCAAACGCCAGCTCGCCGTCGCCTTCCGTCTGTTCGCCCGGTACAGGTTCGACGAGGGCATCGCCGGGCACCTCACCGCGCGCGACCCCGAGTTCCCGAACCGGTTTTGGGTCAACCCGTACGCGGTGCACTTCTCCCGGATCAAAGTCAGCGACCTGCTTCTCCTTGACGAGAACGGAAAAGTGGTCGAAGGAACGCGGCGCACGAACAAGGCCGCGTTCGCGATCCACTCGACCATCCACGAGGCACGCGAGGACGTCGTCGCCGTCGCGCACGCACACACGATTCACGGCCGCGCCTGGTCGGCGTTGAATCGTTTGCTGGACCCGATTGTCCAGGAATCCTGTGCCTTCTACGAAAACCACGTGCTTTTCGACGAGTACAAAGGTCTGGTCCTGGAGCGCGACGAAGGCGTGCGCATCGCCGCGCGGCTCGGGTCGAAACGCGCCGCGATCCTTCGCCACCACGGATTGCTGACCGTCGGACGCAGCGTCGGCGAGGCGGCGTGGTGGTTCATCACGATGGAACGCGCCTGCCAGATGCAACTTCTCGCCGAAGCCGCGGGTACGCCTCGCGTCATGACCGCCGAGGAAGCCAGCCTCGCCGCCCGCCAGTTCGGCAGCGCGAACATGGCGCGCAACAACTTCCGCTTGCTGGAGGACCTGATCGTCGAACAGGAACCGGACGTGCTGGACTGACCGGGTTCAGTCGCCGACCGCGTCCCGCCCGCGCTTCACGATCAGCGGATCCGGTTCCCCGACTACCTTCGCGTCCTTGCCCTCATACTCGAAGCGCGACAGGAAATAGCGCATCGCGTTGATCCGCGCGCGTTTCTTGTCGTTGCTCTTGATCGTGATCCACGGCGCGAGATCGTTGTCCGTGCGGACGAACATCGCTTCCTTGGCCGCGGTGTAGTCGTCCCACTTGTCGAGCGACTGCAGGTCCATCGGGGAGAGCTTCCACTGCCGCACCGGATCGACCTGCCGGATGATGAACCGCGTGCGCTGTTCGGCCTGCGTCACGGAAAACCAGAACTTCGTGACCGTGATCCCGCTCTCCACCAGCATTTCCTCGAACAGCGGCACCTGATGCATGAACTGCTCGTACTGATCCGGCGAGCAAAACTCCATCACCTGCTCGACCCCGGCCCGGTTGTACCAGGACCGGTCGAACAACACCATCTCGCCCGCGGTCGGCAAATGCTGGACGTAGCGCTGGAAATACCACTGATGCGCTTCCCGGTCGCTGGGCTTGGCGAGCGCGACCGTCCGGGCGTGCCGCGGATTGAGGTGCTCCATGAACCGCTTGATGGTGCCGCCCTTGCCCGCGGCGTCGCGCCCCTCGAAGAGAATGACGTGGCGGCTGCCGGTCTCGCTGATCGAGTTCTGCAGCTTGAGCAGTTCGACCTGCAGCAGGTATTTCGTCTCGTCGTACTCCTCGCGCGGCATGCGCTCGGCGTACGGATAGTTCTCCCGCCAGGTGTCGACCGCCTTGCCGAACGCGTCGATCAACACGGGATCGTCATCGTGATCCTCGCCGACCGAATGCCCGTCGATCTCGAGCCGATCGATGTACTCCCGCACGTCCCGCAACATGGGGCCGACCTTAAGCAGGGCAGGTGAACGGGAGGTGTCCCGGCTCCGGCCAGGAATTCCGCGGCACGGTTCACGCGCTGGGCGGCTCCACAACGCGCAGCGCCCACTTCCGCCGGAACGCGCTGATCGTCAGCCAGGCCAGCCGGGCGTTGACCGGGAAGAGCTGCCGCGCCGAGGCCAGCGTGTCGAACGACCCGTCGCCGACCGCGCGACCGCGTTCCAGATCGCCGGGCGCGAATGCCGGGCCGAAAACCTCGAGCACTGTCCCGAGGTAATACAGGTATCCCAGGCTTTCGGTCTGCAGCCGCAGCAAGGCCGGCGCCACGTCAACTCCCGCCGAGATCGGCGGCGCGGCGACCGCGGCGATCAGTGCGCCGGGCTCAGCCGCCGTCTGCGCGTCGAGGTGCCGGACGAGGGCGCTGGCCAGGACTTCGTCGTACTCCGCCTTGCCGACGACGGTCAGCAGCGCGAAACGTTTGGCGGCCAAGTCCTCGGCGACCAGCCGCCGCGCGATGGCCGCGAGTTCGGCGCCGCCGGCGAACATGCGCCGGGCGACGCGGATCAGTTCGCGGGGAAGTCCTCCGGCCAGGCAGTGGCACAGGCTGATGAACGGATCAGGCAGGCCGACCACCCGGCTGGACAGCACCTCCCGCGCGTCCGTGAGAGCGAGGTACTCCAACCGGACAATGGTGTCGAAGGCGCTGTCGAAGGCGTCGCGGACCGACAGGCCGCGGAGTTCGAACGCGGCCAGTGCGTCCTCCGACACTGAGATCAGGCACAACAGCCCGGACACGTCCACAGCCGTCAAGGCTTTCATCTCGTTGATGAACTCGTGGGCCAGGTCCGGATCGGCGATCTTGTCCAGTTCGTCGATGATGATCACCACCGGTGCCGGCGCGATCTTCGGGAGCGCGCTGAGGCACTCGATAGTCGCCTCGACGAACCGCAGGAACTCGTGCACCACCTCGGGATAGGTCAACGGATTCCGGGTCGCCTCCCGGGACCCGGAAATCCCCGCCTCGGCCATCGGCACGCCGGTCTTGCCCGACCAGCCCGAGGTGTGCTTCTGCTGGAACCTGATCCCGTCGCGAGCCCATTCGGCCCGCTTCCGGAGCGCGCGCAGGTCTCCCTTCGCGACCGGCGGCGGCGATGATTCCCGCAACCGGGCCGCCGGACGTCTCCTCGCCGCGAGGCTGAGCGTGGCGGCCGCGCCGAACAGGCAGGCCAGCGGCCACCACAGGGTGGTCGGCTGAGCACGCAGATCAGCCTGGAACGCCGCCGAGACGATCGTCCCCACCGCACCCACCAGCAGCCAGGCCAGCACCGCCGCGAGCACCGGCCAGCTTCGCCGGTCCCACCCCCGGCGGCGAGGGCTCGCGGCGTCCTCGTCCGGCCCGCGCTGCCGGCAGAACTTGATCACCTCGGCGCACGTCTGGCTGTACAGGTGCAGCATGAACTCCCGCGCCTCGTACCGGACGGGCACGCTCTCCATCACCGCGATGTGCCGATAGCCGCCCTCCAGGAATTTGCCCGCGCGGTAAGCCTCGAGGAGCGTCGACTTGCCCGCCCCGCGCGACCCGGCCATTCCGATCACGCCGCCTTCGATCCCGGCCAGCAGCTCGCGCAGCCGGTCCGCGGCCGCCACCGAGGTCCTGACCCGATCGCCCGCGCGCATCTGCCCCAGCGCGTGCCGGTCGTAGGCGGGAAGGGTGGTGGTGAAATCCGGGTTGAGGACGTTGGTGAGGTGCGTTTTGACGCGCTGCTCCACCTCTGTGCGCGCCGCGTCTCCCCAGCGTTCTTCCGCGACGGTGACCTCGTTCCGCAACTTCGCCTTCGCCTGTTTCCAGCTGGGGCTGTTTTTGCGCCTCTCGTCACGAGACAGCCATGGCGGGATCAGCCAGGAGCTGCGCGTCAACGGTGCGAAGCCGATCATGACCAGCAAGGTGACCGCGTCGGCCACGACGTACTTAGCGAAAGGCGGCCAGCCCGTCGCTGCCACAAGCACGAAGTAGGCCGCGGCGAGAGCGAGGACAACCGCCATCAGTCCGCGAACGACCACTGTCGACGGCAACCGTTGCCCCGGCTCCTCCGTCTCCAGCACCACGGTCGCCACCGAGAGTGCCACCAAGAACGCACCCACGGCGACCACCCCCGCGGCGATCCACAGCGCACCCGACCAGAAACCGCCCATCGCCTCCCGGCTTGAGGACAGCAAGCGCCACAGCAACAACAGATAGACGGTCGGGAAGAACGACACGAACGGCCAGATCTCCGCGTTGACGACAGCCCGGCCGATGAGCTTCTTCCCGCTTCGCTCGGTCAGCCGTTGCGCCCCCCACACCGCGAACGGCCCGGCGACCAGCAAGACCACCACTGTGAAGAACCACGCCAGACCGCTGAAAGCCTGCTGGAGCTGCCACCAGAGCAACGGGTAGCCGATGCCGAACCACAACCCCAGACCGAACATCGCGTGCGCCGTGCGCGCTCCAGCCGGCCTGCTCGCCGGATTATCGTGCGCGGCAAGGGTTTTCTCGGCCGCCCACAGCTCTTCGATCTGCGGGTTGGTCGCCCCTAGCGCCTCGTCCGCGTTCCCGGCCATCCGGTGTTCGACTTCGCCGCTGATCCGTTCGAGATCGCTCTCGGCGGTTTCGGCGAATTGTTTCGCCGAGAACTCTCCGGCCAACGCCTCCTGAACCAACTCCGCCAAGCGCTCTCGCAAGCGGTTGAGCAGACGGTCGTACTCCGCCTCGCGAAAGGACGCGCTCGGTTCGTTCACGACTCGGCATCTTAATGCGCGAAACCCTCGGCTGGCCTGTTTCGTGGAAAACGAACAGCGTCGGACTCTCTGCTACCGTTCTCAGCCCTCGAAGCTGAGCGTTAGCCCAGGAACTTCCGCAGGTCCTCGTGCGCGGTCTCGGGCTGCGGCAGCTGCCAGGCCGGTAACCGATGCAACTGCTCGACCGTCAGCGGCTTGGCGAAGTCCACTCCGTACTCTTCGCCGCTGATTCCGTTGAACCGCAGCCCCGCTGGGGAAAACCCGGTCCCGATCGCGACGATCCGCGCTTGATCGCTCATGGCGAGCCACGCCCCGGCGAAGTGCAGGACCGCCGCGTCAACCGCGGTGTCCCGCACAGTCCACCGCACTCGCGGCCAGTCCGCTGTCCGATTGGCTTGCTCGCTGAGGTACTGCCGCACCGCCGCGCCGACGCGACCGCGGTCCGGCATCGTGCCTACCGGCTCGACCATGTTCATCAACTGTCCTAACGGACCGTCGAGAGCGCCCGGCGGCTTCCCGACGAGCACTCCCCGGTCGCCCGCGTCCGTCCGGTGCCCCAGCCAATAAACCCCGCCCGCCGAAGTGTCCTCGACCGACGCGATCCATTTCCGGTGCGGTTCCGGCCAGTCGATGTCGAAAACCTCGCCTCGCACCGCGGCGGCTTCCACCGCGGCCCCGTCGAGCCGTTCGCCACGCAAGGGAGCCATGGCCAGAGCTTACTGCGCATTGACCAGGTAAAGCTCAGCACGCCCGTAGAGCGGCGCGGAAATCGTCCAGTGGGCAAGGTAATCCGACGGCGGCGGCCCCCAAACCCGCCGCAACGCGAGGTCAAGTTTGCGCGGCCGCACGGTGTAGTCGAAGAACGCGAAGTTCACCCGCAGCAGTCCGCGCGACAGACGTCCGGCCCGTGCCTCCAGGTCGTCGATCGCCTCGGGCATGCGGCCGCGGTCGGAGAAGACGTCGATGATCGCGCAGTCGCAGGCGTAGGCCAGCACTCCGATCTCGTCGGCGCTGGCGACCGTTCTCCCGGCAGCCAGCCTGCCCACCTCCCGGCCGATCTCGGCGTACTGCGCGCTCGTCGTGTAGTTCGAGGTGAACGGGGCGAAGTCGCGCGGCAGCCCGTCCCCGGCATAGCCGACCACACTGGCACCGACCAACGCCACGACGACGGCCACCCCCGCCACCCGCTCGACCCGGTGGGCGGAACCGGCCACGACCGCACAGACGAACAACGTCGCCGCGACAATGCCGGGGCCGTAATACCAGTGGTACGGCGGCACTTTCAGCTGAACGTACGCCAGGCTGTGCCCCGCTCCGGCCACCGCGAGCGCCGCGAACGGGAGCAGCCCGCGACTGGCCGCGTTGCCGCGCAACGCAAGTACCAGCCAGCGCAACCCGGCCAACGCCGCCAAACCCACGCACAAGAACGCGAGCACCGTCTGCCCTGGCAGGTATTGCCAGTACAGTCCGACGCCGTTGCCGAATTCCCACTTCCCCCAGGCCTGTCGCGCGCCCTGCAGGGTCTTGATGACGAGAGTGTCCGGAACGGCCGCGCCCAGTACGACCCAGCTGAACACGAACCAGGGCACCGCGACCAGCGCCGCGCCTCGCGCACTGCGCAGGCCGTCGACCCAGAACCGCCGCCGGATCAGGAAAATCACCCCCGCGAAGACCACCAGATCGACCCGGACCAGGGTCAGCGCGCCTGCCACCAACCCGAACGCGAACGGCCGCCGCTCGACCGAAAAGACCAGCAGCCAGCAAAGCCCGGCCGCACCGAGTTCGACCTCCATGCCGATCGACGACACCAGCAGCGGATTCACCGTCAACGCGACGATCGCGAGACCCGGGAACCAGCGAGGCAATCCGGCGACCGCGCCCACCCTCCGCAGCGCCTGCACCAGCAGCACCTGACCGGCCACGTACAACACGCCCGCGGCTAGAACCGCGTCCCGCAGCACGAACGTCAACGTCGCCAGGGAAAGCACGTTCAACGGCGAGGTCGCCGTATTCGAGGTGCTGTCGGCCAGCAATCCCCAATTCCCGTGGAACGCGAGATTGCGCGCATAGCTCAAGGTGATATAGGTGTCGTCGATGAGATGGCTGTGCACCAAAAGAAAGAACAACGCTGACGCGGCCGCCACTCCGAGCAGCAGCCAATCCACCCGTCTCCCGGCCGGAATCAGCCGTTGCCGCCCTGTTTGAGGCGTCGTCAAACCCAGTGCCATTACTACGTTTCCCCCAGTAGCGGTCTTCGCGCGACAATCGGTCCGGTGCTATCTCCCCGGAAAGTCGTGGACGCTTCCGTCGCGCATGGTCACTCGGAATTTCCGGCTGTAATCGTCACGCGGAGAACCGCCCTCGACGAATTTCACGACGAAAGTGCCGTCTTTCACCACCGCGGGGGTCATCGCGTCGTCCGGCCCGTACAACTCCACCTTGGCCACGTCGGGGGTGGCGACCCCGAACACGACACTCGGCTGGTAGGGGTTGGTCACGCTGGTGAAACCGCAGATCGGCCGAGTGGCGTTGAGGTAGGCGTAGCCCTCCCGTCCGTGTGTCCAGTCCCTGTCGTCGGTGATCATCAGGCCTGAGATCCGGTCGGCAAGGCCGGGGCCCTGGCTGCGATGGAAAACGCAGACCGCCGCGAGCGAGGCGTTGCGGATGACGAGGTAACCCCGCTGCGCGTCCTGATCGACGTTCAGCGTCGAGCGCCAACTGCCCCGATCAGGCAACTCGACGCCGAAAGAGGGAGCACTGTCGAGGCAGGCCCTGAACAGTTGCGCATCCCCGGCATCCGGCTTGGCACCAGCCGGAACCCGTGTCGATTCCGGACTGGCGTCGTACACCGGCGAGAACACCAGCGTCGCGCCCAAGGCCAGCGCGCCGACGCCCGAGGCGACCGCCAGCGGCAGCCCCAGCCTCCGGCGCCGCCGGGCACGCAGCCCCGGAGCGAGCCGGTTCCACATGGCGTCCTTCAGGAGATCGGGCATCGGCCGGTCGGGCGGCAGGTTGAGCTCGTCGGCCATCAGAAGTCCCCTCCAGCCAGTACGCCGGTGTCCCTCAGCAGCTCCCGCAACCGGGTGCGCGCCCGTGAAATCCGCGCGCGCACACTCGGTTCGGCGATCCCGAGCACCGCGGCCGCCTCTCCGTTCGACAAACCGCCCAGCAGACACAGCTCCACCGCCCGCCGTTCCGCTCTCGGCAGTTTCGCGACCGCGTCCAGCACCGCCTTCAACCGCCGGTCCGCGTCGACCTGCCCAGCCACGTCCTCGGCGTGGTCGCGGACCACCGGATTGCGCGGCAGCCGCGTCAGCACAGCCGCGAATCGCCCAAGCCGACGCTGTTCCCGGCGGGCCAGATTCGCGGTCACGGTGTACAGCCACGGCCGAGCACTGTCGTTCACCAGCGTCACCTCGCCGACGCGTCGCCACGCGGTGAGAAAGGTCAGCGAGGCCAGGTCCTCGGCGGTGGCCCAGGAACCGGTCAGCCGGTAGGCGTAGTTCCACACCCCGGCGACGTGCCGGTCGAACAACTCTCCGAACGCCGCGACGTCCCCGCCCGCGGCGAGCGCCCACAACTCCTGGTCGCCGCCGAGGGAATCCGGTCTCTCGGCCGGCATCCGCCACCCCCAGCTCTGCTCCGCAACTGTCGTCACAACCCCATGTCCCCGCTCGCCGCAGCATCGTTGCATCAGGCCCGGGACCAGCGTGATCAGCGTCTCGCCTCGGCGGGAGCGGAAAGATATAGTCGGGCGGAGCCAGGATCGGGGCGTCCGGCTCGCCGGGCGGAGGGCTGTGGGGGATGACCGACAACGGGCGCGCTGAGCCGCCGACGAATCCCTTCCCTGCAATTCCGCCTGCAAAACCCCGGCGAACCGGCTGGATCGTCGGCGGGGTCGCCGCGCTGGTGGTCGTGCTGGGAATCGGGATCGCCGTCGGCGTGGTCGCCGGACAGTCCTCGGAGCGTCCGCCGGAACCGGCCGCCGCACCCGGTTACTCGATGGACCACGTCGGCAATGCCTGCGATCTCGTCGATCCCGCTCCGCTGCGGAAGTGGTCGCCCACCCCGACAGGCCCGCCAGAGCACAAGGAACTCCGCCCGAGCAAGCTCGACGCAGGCAGTCTGAGCTGCCAGCTGCGCTACTCCAGCGGCAACTCCTTGGACACCGCCGAGGTCATCCTCGACGTCAACTTCACCAACGGAACCGCGCCGTCCTTCTATGACAACTGGAAACGCGGCAACGCCGCCAAGACCGGCGAGGGAAAGGCATCCGGCCCGATCACCGGAATCGGGAGCCAGGGCTTCTGGCACTCCGAGGTCTACGGCGATCTGGTCGCGAACACGCGCTACGTCCTTTGTGTACTGGACGGCAACGTCTCGGTCCGCGTCCGGCTCAACTTCAGCCGCAGCCGCGACGTCGCCCAGGTGCACCGCACCGAAGTCCAGCCGATCGCCGAAGCACAGGCCCGCAAGGCGTTGAGCGGACTGAAAGGGAACTAGGTTCTCCATGCAGCAACCCGGATACGGCTACCCGCAGCCGCCGAAACCCGGCCCCAAAACGGGATTGATCGTAGCCGGTGCGATCGGACTGGTCGTGATACTCGGCGTCGGAATCGCGATCGGCCTCTCCCTCAGCAGCAGCTCCTCCCCTGTTAAAGCCCAACCGGCCCCGGTGACCCCGGCCCCGTCCGCCACGCCGTCGCCCACCGCGCCGCCGGGCAAGTACTCGATGAGCGCGATCTCCAACGCCTGCGACCTCCTGGACCCGAAACCGCTGGCGAAATGGTCCTCGACCCCGATCCCGCCGACCCACCGGGAAAACCAGCCAAGCGGCGGCTACGGCGGCGGCCTGACGTGCAGTCTCCGCTACACCAGCACCTCCGCGACCGACGGCGTCGCCACCAACGAGGCCGGAATCGGCGTCCAGGTCGAGTTCACGTCGGCGGGCGAGCCCCCGGCCTACGACAAGTGGAACACCGGCCCGTCGAAGGGCTGGACCGCCGGCACGACCGCCGGGCTCGGCACGCGCAATTACTGGCGCGCCGGTGCGGTCACGGAGCCGGGGCCGGGTGCGAGTTACGTCGTCGGGGTGCAGGACAGCAATGTCTCGGTGGAGGTCCAGGTTGCCGTCCACCGCGCCCCCGGCGAGGCCCCGCTGAAGATGGATGATCTGTCGTCGATCGCGCAATCCCAGACCCGCGCGGTGCTGGATCGGCTGAAGAAGGCGTAAATGCACAACGGTCCGGGAGCCAAAAGCTCCCGGACCGTTGTTTACTGTCTCGACCAGACAGTGCGCCCGAAGGGATTCGAACCCCTGACCTTCTGGTCTGGTGTCGATCGTTGGCGTTGCCTGCGGTCGATAGCTAAAAGTGGCCGTACCCTGCGCGGAATTCAGCATCTCGTGCGCCTTCAGCGGCCATCGTTAAGCCTCAACAGTCGTTGATTACTGGCAATTAACTGGCACGTGATCACGGGATCCCTAGGGCTTGAGCCAGTGCGTCATTGAGCTTGAGAACCGTCTTGGGAGACAGGGCACCTAGGTACGTGCCCTGCTCAAGCTCATCCTTCCAAATCTCGGTGATGTCGTCGGCGAGCGCATAGCCTACAAGCGGGTCCAGCCCCGAGAGAGGAACGGCGGTTGGAATTTTCGACTTGTCTGTCGTGGTCACTCGCACTGCCAGCACAGTGTCAAGCCTTCTGTTCCTCTGATTGTTGCTCACGACCACATAGGGCTTAGGACCATGCTCGCCGATATCGACTCGGTAAATCTGCCCACGCACAGGCAGAGTGGTCACTCGCCTTTCCTCGCAAGCACGCGGTCACGGCGCCCCCGCCGCTCTTTGGCGGTGTCTTCCCTGGACGCGGCCAATCGCTCGTAACCCTCTTCAAGGGCCTTCTCGCGGAGAGCCTCAGCGCCGGCGCGCAGCAGGGTACGAACGACTGCCGAGTCTGAGTCGTCGCGCATCACAAGGCCACGAGCTTCTGCCCATGCCTCAAGCGTGGCGTGTTCGGGTCGTGCCGGATCGGCGAACAGGTCAACTGCCTGCTGATCAGGCAGGTCAAGTGTCACGGACACCCGTCGCGTTGTCGTCATGCACACAACTATGCATCACTAAGTGCATCACTTTCAAGCACGCAGAGATGCAACTCATCCAGATGGCGTAGATCACATCTCAACCAACCGAGGCAAAATGAGGGGAATCTTTAACCAAGATAGCCCTGACCTGCGGAAACAACCCTAAAATGCCGGGCAGGACCCGTTCAGCGGCTACCATCCGTCACGTTAAATCCGTACAAGTCGGAGACGGATGGTAGCCGCTGAACGGGTCCTGCTGGACTTGACACGCCGTAACGTTACCAACTTCTCGCAGGAATCACCCTGAAGCAAGCAACGGGTCGGCGTGTCGAGTCAAGTTCTGAACATCACGCTTCTACCTACAAGTGGGTGGCCTCTCCGCCATCTCGTCGACCTGACGTCGCCCGATCACGCCATGTCAAGGGGGCATCTCGAAGATCAGCTGGGCGGAGGCTGGTACTGCCCCCTTGACATGGCGTGATAGCCCCTGGGAGGTCGACGAGATGGCGGCAGGTCACTCACGGACGCAACATTCACGCCTCATCGACCATCTCAGAGACCTGCCCGTCCGGCGAGGACATCTCTTTTCAGCGCGGCTCTCGCGACCCCTCCGGCGGGTGGTCGCTGGGCTGGTTTTTCCGCGGGCGATAGGCGGGGACCGGGCACCAGCCCGCACACCCCGTCGATCTTGCCCGCGGATCGAGCACCGTGCCCCGCGGCCCCGGAGGGGCCGCGGGCGCTGACTGCCGCGGAACTGTTCGACTTCCTGTCCAAACTGGACGCCGAC
Organism: Amycolatopsis sp. NPDC004079; assembly: GCF_040610415.1. Taxonomy (NCBI): domain Bacteria; kingdom Bacillati; phylum Actinomycetota; class Actinomycetes; order Pseudonocardiales; family Pseudonocardiaceae; genus Amycolatopsis; species Amycolatopsis sp. NPDC004079. The sequence goes on from NZ_JBEXMH010000009.1 coordinate 203,795, forward strand.
GAAGAGGCGGTCGCGGCGAATCTACCCGACCTTGTCCGCGGTTTCATTGCCGCCGGCCAACGGCGGGACGAACTGCTGGGCCGACTGGCCGGACTTCGACGAGGAAGCGAAGGAGCTTCAGGTCAGTGGCGGCCTCATCCAAGGGCACGATCAAGAACGACGGGAAGACCGACAACGCCGAACGCGGCATCCCGCTCGCCGACTGGTACGTCGCGATGCTGGTCGATCGGAAAGCCCGTCTCGGGGTGGTCAACCCGACCGGGCCGATCCACTGCAACAGCCGCGGCGGGTACCTGAATTTCCAGAACTTGACCAACCGGCACTGGCTGCCGTTCCACCGGCGCGCCGGGTACGAGTGGGTCACGTTCAAGACGCTCCGCAAGACCGTCGCCACGCTGCTCGACGAAGCAGGTCTCACCGCTCGCCAGATCGCCGACATCCTCGGACACGCGCACCCGTCGATGACGCAGGACGCCTACATGGGCAGGGGGCAGAAATCGTGCGCCGGCGCGAATGCGCTCGGCTCGCTGCCTCTCGGCGAAACTGGCAATAAAGCGGCAAACGGCTGACCACACCGAAGATTCGGGGCAACCCCCGGACAGCAAGAAACCCCCTGTCACCAGGGGGTTTCTTGCTTTACTGTCTCGACCAGACAGTGCGCCCGAAGGGATTCGAACCCCTGACCTTCTGATCCGTAGTCAGATGCTCTATCCAGCTGAGCTACGGGCGCGTGTTCAGTTGTTAACCTAGCACCTGCCGAAACAGGCACCAGCGGAGGCTCCGGGATTTGAACCCGGGAGGGGGGGTTACCCCCAACCGCATTAGCAGTGCGGCGCCATAGACCAGACTAGGCGAAGCCTCCTGGGTCCCAACGACCACTGCTCAGATAGGTTACACACCCCTCCGCCTCCTCCGGAAGGCACCCCCCTCAACGGTGCAGCACCCTCCGTAACCAGGGCGAACGGCCGCCGAGGCCCTCGGCCTCGAAGGTCGCGATGCCGACGCGCGGCAGGGACCCGACGCCCGGGTACACAAGGTAGCGCGGGACCCACCGGGGCTGGAACTTGGCGTTGAACCGGTAGAGGCTCTCGATCTGGATCCAGCGCGAGAAGAAGTGCAGGACCTTCGCCGAGAGGCGCGCGACCGGGCCCGCGCCGATGCGCTGGCCCTGTTCCATCAGAGCTCGGAAGGCGGCGAAGTTCAGTGACACCTGGTCAATGCCGTGCTCGCGGGAGTACAGCAGCAGCTCCGAGATCATCAGCTCGTTCACGCCGTTGTCGACGGTGCGGTCCCGGCGCATCACGTCCAGAGACAAGCCCCGCTCGCCCCACGGCACGAACTGCAGCACGCCTCGCACGCGGCCGCCCTGTTCCGCGGTGACGATCACCGAACCGGGGTCGCCCATGCGGCCCAGCGCCATCGAGAATCCGCGTTCGGTCTCGGTGCCGCGCCAGGTCGCGGCCAGGTGCACCAGCTCGGACAGCTCGCCGGGGCGCAAGTCCTCCGCCCGGCGCACCAAGACCTTGTAACCAGCCCGCTTCGTCCGCGACGCGGCCTGTCGCACGCCGCGCATCACGCGGCCTTCGAGCGTGAACGTCTTCGTGTCGACGACGGCCTCGTCGCCGATTTCCAGTACCTCCAGGCCAAACCGGGCCCACACCGTCGCGCCCAGCTCGGACGCGCCCATCGCGGCGGGCACCCAGGCGTTGCGCTGGCAGATGTCCAGGTACTCCTCGATCGCGCCGGGCCAGGCCTCGTGGTCGCCGAGCGGGTCGGCGGACGTCAGCGCGACCCCGGCGATCACGCGGAACGTGACGGCCGCCTTGCCGGTCTTGGAGAAGACCGCGAACTTGTCGCGGCGCAGCGCGAAGTAGCCCAGCGAGTCCCGTTCCCCGTGCTGCTTCAGCAACTCGTGCAGCCGCGCCAGTTCGTCGTCGGACAGTTCCGGCGCGGGTTCGGCCGAGCGCAGCAGGAAGTACGCCGACACCAGCACGCCGGTGATGCTGAAGACCAGCCCGATCGACGCGGACAGATCCTCGAACCACATCTCGTGGAACACCGCGGGCCCGCTGACGCCGGTGAGCGCGAGCGCGGACTGGGACAGCCGGTCGGCGAAGCTCAACGGATCGAGCATCCGGGCGGGCGCGACCGACAGCAGCGCGAAGTTGAGCACGAAACCGGCCAGCACCAGTTGCAGGAGCACCCGCAAAGCGCGCCAGCGGCCGACGGTCGGGTCCGGCCGGGCGATGAAGTACCGCCGTGTGCCGAGAAGTCCGGCGAGCAGCACCATGGACACCACGCCGGCGCCGAACACATGCCGAAGTCCGAGGTGTGACAACGCCAACAGCGCCGCGAAGCCGACCGCCAGTTGCCAGGCGCGGCGTTTGCGGCGGCGGAGCCCGGCGGCGAGCATGATCAGCAACACACCGGTGACCAGCGCCACAGCGGCCGCGGCAGTGGTCGCTTCGCTCGGCAGCTCCAGCCATTTGGCCACGTGCCCGCGCACGTCGCGGCCCACCGGCACGACCGTGGACACGACCGTCAGCAGGCCAGCGAGCCTGGTTATCCATGTGATCGCGACGACCGACGTGACGCCGGCCGCCTGCCAAGTGTGCTGCGCGCGTGTCCCCGTCACCACGCGTGCAACACGCACGGCCCTGCCATGCTTCCCCCCGTTGGCGCGTTCAGTGCGCGGCGAGCTCCACAAAGGGGGCCAGCGCGGCCGGGTTGGCCAGCGCGTCCCTGCTCACCGCCCTCTCCGGCGCGACTCCGGAGAGGATCCGCTTCACTGGTACTTCGCACTTCTTACCGTTCAACGTACGGGGAATCTCGGAAACGACCATGAACCGATCGGGTACGTGTCGTGGCGACAGTGCGTTGCGAAGCTCTTTCCGCAGGTCAGGCTCCACTTCTTCGAGCGTGGCGCCGGCGGTGAGTACTACGAAACACAGCAGTTGCCCGTCGTCGTTGCCCGCCGCCGACGTGTCGATGACCAGCGAGTCGGCGACCTTGGCGAATCCTTCCGCGACCCGGTAGAACTCGGCGGTGCCCATCCGGACGCCGCCGCGGTTGAGCGTCGAATCGCTGCGGCCGTAGACCACCGCCGAACCGCGGCGGGTGATCCGGACCCAGTCGCCATGCCTCCAGATACCTGGATAAGTCTCGAAGTACGCCTCGCGCAGCCGGGAACCGTCGGGGTCGTTCCAGAACGAGACCGGCATCGACGGCATCGGCTCGGTGATCACCAGCTCGCCGACCTGCTCGACCACCGGCTCGCCGTCGTCGTTGAACGCCACCGCGGCCACGCCGAGCGCGCGGCAGGACAGTTCGCCGAGCCACACCGGCACGTCCGGCGCGGCCGCGACGATCGCCGCGCACAGGTCGGTGCCGCCGGAGACCGAGCAGATCTGCACGTCCCGGCCGATCGCGTCGGCGATCCAGCGGAATCCCTCCGAGGACAGCGGCGAACCGGTCGAGCCGACCACGCGCAGCGCGCTGAGGTCGTAGCGCTCCGACGGGGCGAGGCCCGCTTTGAGACAGCTCTGGATGAACGGCGCGGAGGTGCCGAAGTAGGTGACACGATGCTGTTCGGCCAAATGCCACAACGCGTTCAGGTCCGGATGGCCGGGACTGCCGTCGTACAGCACGATCGTCGCTCCGACGAGAAGCGCGGAGGCGACGAAGTTCCACATCATCCAGCCGGTGGTGGTGAACCAGAAGAACCGGTCACCCGGCTCGAGCCCGCTTTGCAGGCCGAGCGCTTTGAAGTGCTCGACGACGATGCCGCCGTGGCCCTGCACGATGCCCTTCGGCAGCCCGGTCGTGCCCGAGGAGTACAGGATCCACAACGGATGCGCGAACTCCACCGGCTCGTACGCCAGTTCGCCGCCCGCGTGTTCGGCGAGCATCGCGTTCCAGTCGATGACACCGTCGAGCGTCCCGTCTCCTAAGTATTTCACCAAAACGGTGGCTTCCAGCGACGGAATCTGTTCGCGCAGCTGCTGAACAGTGTCGCGGATGTCGAATTTCCGGCCGTTGTAGGCGTATCCGTTCACCGCGATGAGCACCTTCGGCTCGATCTGGGTGAACCGGTCGGCGATCGCGCGGATCCCGAAGTCCGGGGAACAGGACGACCAGATCGCGCCGAGGCTGGCGGTGGCGAGGAAAGCGATCAGCGTCTGCGGGCAGTTCGGCGCGAGCGCGACGACGCGATCTCCTTTGCCGACACCGAAAGCACGCAACGCGGCCCGTGCGGCGGCGACGTGCGCGCGGAGGTCGCCGTAGGTGAATTGCTCGGCGAGGCCGTCCTCGCGGTGGAAGATCACCGCGAGTTCGTCGTCGGCCTTCGTCGCGCCGCCGACGCCAGGGCTGAGCGAGTGTTCGGCGTAGTTGAGCGTGCCGCCGTCGAACCATTTCGCGTCCGGCATCGTGCCGGACAGGATTTCCCGCGGCCGCTCGTGCCAGCGCACGCCGAAGAACTCCGCCACCGCGGTCCAGAACTCCGGAACTCGCTCGACCGAGTAGTGCCACAGGTCGTCGTAATCGGCCAGGTCGACGCCGCGCTGCTCGCGCAGCCATCGGCGGAAGGCCTCGATCTTCGTGTCAGCGACCCGGTTGGGGTCGGGTCGCCAAAGCACCTCGGGAACTGCGGCGTTCTCGGTCACTCGCCGATGCTAACCCCGGGATGCTCGCAAAGTCCTTTTTCGACCGCGCCCACCCCGGCCAGCAGCGCGCGGACGACGTCGAGGACGAACTCGCGCGTCAATTCCCGGTGCCCGAACAGCGCGCGGAACACGACGGGGGCGGCGAACAGGTCCAGCAGCAGGTCGACGTCCTGACCGGGCCGCAGGTCCCCGCGCTCCCGCGCCTTGCGCAGGGACACGACGCAGGCCTCTCGGCGCGGGGCCCAGAACGTGGTCAGGAAGTCTTCCCGCAGTTCCGGGTCGTCCGCCAGATCGACGGTCAGCGCCGGGAGGACCCGGCCGAAAACCGGGTCGGCCAATCCGATCCGGAGGGCGTCGAGGTGGCCGACGAGATCGCAGCAGGTGCAGCCGGTGTCGATCTCCGCGACCCCGGTGCGCGCCTCGGCCAGCGCCGCGACCACCACGTGCTTCTGGCTTTTCCACCGGCGGCGGATGGCGGGTTTGGTGGTGCCCGCGCGCTGGGCGATGGCCTCCATGGTCAGCGCCGAATAGCCGGATTCCCGGACCAGTTCGCACACCGCGACCAGCACGGCGTGGTCGATCCGCTCGTCCCGTTGGCGCGCCATGGATTCTCCCGCTATTCGTTGAGCAGCACGACCTTACCGAACGATTTCCCGTGCTCCACGTACTGGAGGGCGGCCGCGGCCTCGCCGAGCGGGAACGTTCGGTCGCGCACCGCGGAAAGCTGACCGTCGGCGACGAGGGCGAGGACGCGGTCCCACGACTTCCGGCGTTCTTCCGGCGACACCGAGGTGAGGCTGAACGCGAACAGCGTCGGCGACGTGTGGAAGTTGCTCATCAACGGCGCGAAGGCTTCCGGCTCCGGAATGCCCGCAGTCCCTCCACAAAGGACATAGCGGCCGTTGGGACGCAACAGTTCCAGGTGCTCGCGGACCTGCGGGCCGGCCACGGTGTCGATTATGACGTCGTAAGTCTCCTCGGGACGCTCGCGGGTCCGGTCGACGATTTTCGCGGCGCCGAGGGTCCGCAACCGTTCGCCGTACTCCGCCGAGGAAGTCACCGCGGTGACCTCGGCGCCGCGAGCGTGGGCGATCTGGGTCGCGAGCACGCCGATCCCGCCGCTCGCGCCGCGGACGAGCACCCGTTCGCCTCGGGCCACAGCGGTCCGATGCACTGCTCGTTCCGCGACCATTGCGTTCACGCCCAATGCGACCGCGTCGAATGGGTCGAGGCCCTCAGGCACGGGGTAAAGCTGATCGGTATCGGCCACGACCTGCTCGGCGTAGCCGCCGGAAAGGATCAGCGCCAGCACTCGCCGGCCGTTTGTGATCCGCCCGGCGACCTCGACGCCGGGCACCGAAGTGGCGCCGTCCCGCAGGTACATGAGGTCGACATAGCCCACGCCGATCGCCTCGACCTCGACCACGGCTTGCCCTGGGCCAGGAGCCGGGTCGGGTGTTTCGGCCAGGACGAGTCGCTGCTGGGGTTCGACGAGCACCGCTTTCACGGGTAGTTCCTCTCGCTAAAACGTTCCGTTCCGGATCGGAACGTTATTCGATCACGCAGCGACCCGTCAAGGGTGCTGCCGGAGATCAGCGGAGGTGCGCGTCGAACCAGTCGAGGGTGCGCTGCCAGGCCTCTTCGGCCGCGCTGGGATCGGCGTCGAAGCGGTGGTTCGCGCCCGGATAGCGCACGACGTTCGTCGCGACTTTCGCCGACGCCGCGGCCTCGCGCAGCTGCTCCACCTGAGCCTCGCCCGCTTCGTCGCCTGAGTCGCCGTACATGCCGAGCCACGGGCTGGTCACGCGGCCGGCGATTTCCAGCAGCTTCGGCAATTCCGCCACAGCCTGGCCGCCGACGCTCACCGCCGCGCCGAATTTGCGGTGCGAGGCGACTACCAGCGCCGCCGTGCCGCCGAGATCGAAGCCGACGACGCCGCGCAGGTCGGCTTCGACGCCGCGATCGGTGAGCCATTCGAGCGTGCGGTCGGTGGCGTCGAGGAGATCGCGCTGAGTGAGCTGTTCGCCGGACTCGATGTGCGGCGTGACGGTGAGCCAGCCTTCGCCGGCGAGGCTTTTGACCAGCAGGAGGACGCCGTCGGTGACCCCGTTGCCCTCGTGCAGGACCACCAGGCCGCCGCGGAGCGCGCCGTCGGGTTCGGCGAAGGTGAGGCGCAGTGTGCTGCCGTCGGTACGCTGGTGATCCACGGTGGTCGTCGACGTCATCGCCTCATGCAATCACCTCTGGGTGAACATTGGGAACCTTTCCCGATCCGCCGGGGCGAGATACGGTGACCCCGTCGTCCCGTGAAAACCGAGGAGTTCCGACGATGCCGTCCCTCGCCCCCCGCCCTGACCTCGATTCGTTGCCGAAGTACGTCCCTGGCCGGACGATCGAAGGGGCCATCAAGCTCGCGAGCAATGAGGTGCCCGGCGGTCCGCTGCCGAGCGTCCAGGCGGCGATCACGGCTGCGGTAACCGGGGTGAACCGGTACCCGGACAACGGATCTCAGGCTTTGCGCGAGCGGCTTTCGCGGCGGCTGGACGTTCCCGCCGAGCGGCTCGCGATCGGTTGTGGCTCGGTTTCGTTGTGCCAGCAGATGATCCAGGCGCTGTGCGGCCCCGGCGACGAGGTGCTGTTCGGCTGGCGGTCGTTCGAGGCCTACCCGATCGTGGTCCAGGTGGCGCTCGCGACGGGCGTGAAGGTTCCGCTGACGCCGGAGCACGGGCTGGACCTCGACGCGATGCTGGCGCGGATCACCGACCGCACCAAGCTCGTGTTCGTCTGCAACCCCAACAACCCGACCGGCACCGTGCTGCACCGGGACGAGATCGCGCGGTTCCTCGAGGCCGTGCCGCCGCACGTGCTCGTGGTGCTGGACGAGGCGTACAAGGAATTCGTCACCGACCCCGAGGTGCCGGACGGCGTCGAATTCACGCGGACACACAGCAATGTGGCGGTGCTGCGCACGTTCTCGAAGGCTTACGGGCTCGCCGGGCTGCGCGTCGGGTACGCGGTGGCTCCGGAGCCGATCGCGCAGGCGCTGCAGCAGGTGTACGTGGCGTTCTCGGTGAACAGCATCGCGCAGGTGGCCGCGATCGCGTCGCTCGACGCGGAGGACGAACTGCTCGCCCGGTGCCGGGAAATCATCTCCGAGCGCACCCGCGTGCGGGACTCGTTGGTGGGGATGGGCTACGAGATCCCGCCGACGCAGGCGAACTTCGTGTGGTTCCCGCTCGGCGATGCCACCGCGGCTTTCGCGGAGCACATGCTGGACCGGAAGCTGATCGTGCGCCCGTTCCCCGGCGAGGGCGCGCGGGTGACGATCGGGACGCCGGAGGAGAACGACCTGTTCCTGGCCGCGGCCAAGGAATTCCAGGCTATTTGAGGATCAGCTGCACGACCGCGGCGAGCCCGATCACGACGATCACGCCGCGCAACACGGTGGGCGGCAGCTTGCGGCCGATCTTGGCCCCGAGCTGCCCGCCGATCGTGGACCCGAGCGCGAGCAGCCCGATCACCGGCCAGCTCACCGGGGCGACGAACGCGTAAATCGTGCCCGCGACGATGTTCACCACGGCGGACAGCACGTTCTTGACGCCGTTGAGCCGCTGCAACGGTTCGGACAGCAGCATGCCCATGACGGCCATCATCATCACGCCCTGCGCGGCGGTGAAGTAGCCGCCGTAGATGCCGATGACGAAGAGCAGCCCGAACAACAACGGCCCAGCGTGATGCTCGCGCCCGTTGGCCTCGCGGCGCTTCTGCACCCACTTCGAGACCTTCGGCTGAACGATCACGAGCACGACGGCGAGCCCGACGAGCACCGGCACGATCTTCTCGAAGGCGTCCTTGGGCAGCGTCAGGAGAAGGATGGTGCCGCCGATAGCCCCGAAAAACGAGGCGACCGCGAACCGCACCACCTGCGGCCAGTACCCGACGAGCTCGTGCCGGTAACCGTAGGCACCGCTGACCGTGCCCGGCGCGAGCCCGACCGCGTTCGAGGTCGTCGCGGTCACCGGCGGATACCCCAGCGCGACGAGCACCGGAAAGGTCACCAGCGTCCCGGACCCGACGACGGTGTTGATGGTCCCGGCCCACATCCCGGCAATGAAGATGACGACGGCATGCCACCAGGTCATAAAGCGATCACCCGCTGACCCTAAGCAGGAGCCTCGGTGGTCTGCGACGCGATGTGTCCGGTCAGACACTCGAAGGAACCGCCGGGGGCGTGCTGGGGAGTGAACGGGGGGCGCGATTCGGCTCGCTGATTGCGCCCTTCTCGCACGGCGGGGTCGCGCACACGGCGGGATCGCGCATGAGCCGGCTCGGCCGCGAGTGCGGAGTCCGCGTGGCCGCGAGCTCGGGCCTTGCTTGGCCGCCAGCCATGTAGGCCTCGGCCATAACCCGCGCCGCCACAAGCTCGCACCTCGCTTGGCCGCGACCCGCGCCGCCGCTTGCCCGCGCTTCGCCCGGCAACCAGCGCGCCTCGCCACCGGTCGCACTCAACGCGGCCATCAGCCCGCGCCTTGCTCGTCCGCCAACCGACGTCGCCGGTCGCCCGCCCCTCGCCCGGCAACCAGCGCACCTCGCCACCAACCTGGCCACAGGCCCCATGCTTTGCCTGGCCGCGAACCCGCGCCGCCGGTTGCCCCACTTCGCCCGGCCACCGGCGCGCCTCACCACCGGCCGCGCCCAACGCGGCCACAGACCCATGCTTTGCTTGGCCGCCAACCGACGTCGCCGGTCGCCCGTCCTTCGCCCGGCAACCAGCACGCCTCGCCACCAGCCGCGCCCAACCTGGCCACCAGCCGACGTCGCCACCAGCCCAGGACGAACCCAGGCAACAACCCGCGCTCCGCCGCCGCTTCAGCCGCCAGTCCTCATCTGCCTCCTAGCTCCGCGCCTGCCGCACTCACCTCACCCTCTCCTCGCACCCCGCTCACCCATCCCAGCCTCACCGCTCAAAAACGCAAAACTCATTCCCCTCCGGATCAGCCATCACCTGCCACTCCCGCTCCCCTCCCCGCTCCGCCACCATCCGTGCCCCGGCCGCGCTCAACTCGGCCGGATCTCCCCACGCGTCCAGGTGCATCCGGTTCTTCACCGTCTTGCGTTCCGGCACCGGGTTCAGCCAGATCAGCGGCCCCTCGCCAGCAGGGTCGACGATCGCGACCGGCCACTCCGGCGAGCGTTCACCGGGCGGGCTTCGGCGGACGTAGCCAATCGCCGAACACCACCAGTCCGCCAATGCCTGATGATCAAGAGCGTCCAGCGCCAGGTCTTTGAACTTCGCGGCCATGATCCCTCCCCACCCTCTCAACGATGGTGACACCCGCCACCGACAATTTCGCGCGGCTCGGGGCGCCACCTGCCAGGATGGGCGGCGTGGCACACGAAACCGACCAGGTCTGGAGCGCCACGGTCGACCATCTGCGCGCGATGATCGACTCGGGCGAGCTTCCGCCGGGCTCGCGCCTGCCCGCGGAACGCGCGCTCTGCGAGCAGCTCGGCATCAGCCGCGGGTCGTTGCGGCAGGCGTTGCGCGTCCTGGATTCGATCGGTTACGTCCAGATCCGCGCGGGGTCCGGCACCTACGTCCGCGAGCAGGGCACTGAAGAAAGCCCGTTGAGCAGCTGGTTTTCCGAGCACGAGCAGCTCGTGGAGAAGCTGTTCGACCTGCGCGCGACAGTCGAGCCGACGCTGGCCGAGCGGCTCGCGCGGCAGCACACGCCGCGCGTCGTGCAGCGGCTCGCGGACAACGTCGCGGAGATGGAGGAGGCCGCGGCGAACGGCGACATGTTGCGCGTCATCGCGACCGACGCCGAGTTCCACCGGGTGATCGCCGGCAACGCGGGCAGCGACGACGTGGCTGACCTGCTCCGTTCGGTGCTCGCCCTGGTCGGCGAGGAACGCCGGGCCGCGCTTCGGCTGCCTGGGCAGATCCGAAAGGCCGTGGCCGAGCATCGCGCGATCCTCGACGCCATCAGCCGTTCAGACGCCGCGGCCGCCCGCGAGATCACGCTGAAGCACTTGCTGGACGCGAAAACCTACGCCCACGACTACGCGTCTTCCTGAATCAGCACACGCAGAACTCATTGCCTTCCGGATCTTGAAGCACGGCGAAGCAGCCGCTCTCGTCTTCGATCGTGCGCAAGTGCACGGCACCGCGCTCGACCAACCTGGCTGTCTCGGCCTCGACCACGGCCCGCTCCGCCGAGGTGCCACGCACGTCCAGGTGCAGCCGGTTCTTGCCGCGTTTCGGCTCCGGCACCCGGTGAAACAGCAATCGCGGGCCGAGCCCAGCCGGGTCGGCGATCGCGCACCACGCCTCCGCGCCGCCCTCGACCGAGCGCGAGAACTCGGCCCAGGTCGACGCCCCGGCTGGCGGCGTTTCGACCGCATACCCCAGCGCCTCAGCCCAGAAGCCCGCCAGCCGTTCCGGTTCCGCACAATCGATCGCTATCTGCAGACGCTTCGCCATGCGTAAGGATGATGCCGCGCCCGTCAATGAGCGCTACAGTCTTCACAAGTTTATGAAGACTGTGACACCAAGGGGGCCGACCGTGGAGAAAGTGCACTTCACCGAGGAGAAAGCGACCAACCTCGGCACGCTGTACGCCCGTGCGCTCGACGCTCGCCGGAAAGACCCGATTCTCGGCGACACCGCGGCCGACGAAGCGGTCAAGAAGATCGACTACGACTTCCGCAAGCTCGGCGTCAACGAGAACGCCGCCGTCTCCGTCGCGATCCGGGCACGCGCGATCGACGAGATGGCGGGCAAATGGCTCGCCGAACACCCCGACGCGGTCGTCGTGCACCTCGGCTGCGGGATGGACACTCGCGTGTACCGGCTCGACCCGCCGCCGTCGGTCGAGTGGTTCGACGTGGACTATCCCGAGGTCGTCGACGTCCGCGGCCGGATTTACCCGGAACGGCCGGGGTACACGATGATCGGCTCCTCAGTCACCGATTTCGGCTGGCTCGACCAGGTTCCCGGCGACCGCGAGGCGCTGATCGTGGCCGAGGGGCTCACCATGTACCTCACCGCGGAGTCCGGCACCGAACTGGTCCGCAGGCTCGTCGGCAAGTTCCGCTCCGGCCGGATCGTGGTCGATTTCTTCAGCTCGCTCGGCATCAAGGCGCAGGCGATCAACCCGGTGGTCCGCCGCGCGGGCGCGACTTTGCATTGGGGCATCGACGATCCGCACGAGCTGGAGCGCTACGGCCTCCGCCTGGTGTCCTGTTTGGACGCGACAGACTGGGCGACCGACGACGCGCTGGCGAAGATCCCGACGGCGTCCCGACTGGCGTTGCGCGCGTCGGCGCTGTTCCCGATGATCCGCAAGATGGGCCGCATCGCGGAGTGGGATTTCTGAACTAACCGACCTGGCGCAACACCGCATCGGCGACCTCGGCCACCGACACAGTCGTCACCACCTCGAACGTCGCCGACGAACGCAGCAATGGCTCCACCTCGTCCAGATACCCCAACGTCTCGGCCAGTTCGTCCGGATGTTTCCCATACGGATAGCCGCTTCGCGTCGTCAACCGCTCGATCAGCACCTCGCGCGGCGCGCTGAGCAACACGACATCTGTGAACCGCGGATAGAACCGCACTTGGTTCGAGACCGTGCCGGACACGAACAGCGGCCCCGGCGTCGACAACAACGCGGCGATCCGGTCTTCGCGCCAGAGCCCGTCTTCGCCGGTGTAGCCGCCATAATCCGTGTCGACGGTGCGATAGCCGCGCCGGGAAAGTTCGGCGAGCAGGCTGCTTTTGCCCACTCCGGACATCCCGGTCACCAGCACTCGCACGGCGGTTACCGGGTTTCCAGCACCCGCGCCACGAACCGGCCGACTTTCTCGCTCATCCGCTCGACGCGTTCCTCCTCCGAGAGCGTCTCCTTCGGCTGCGGCACCGCAGGCCGGAGCTCGCCACGGAGATACGCGCTGCACGCCAGGTCAGAGCACAAATACGTGCCCACCGTATTGCCGTCGCGACCGGGTTTTCCGGCCAGCCGGGCGGTGAACAGCGTGATGTCGGCCAGCGGATGCGTCGTGGAGCAGAACGCGCACATGTTGCTGCGCAGCCGCGATTTCGGCGGCGGCGCGGCGCGCAGCGACAGGCCGATCACCTCGTCGCCGTGCGACACGACGAGGTACGCCCGGCCGGGCGCCTTCACGTCGCGCCAGCCAAGGAAGTCGCGCTTCTCCCACGGAATGTCCGCCGGGAGCGTGACGGACTTGGCTTCCCCGCGGGAACAGTTGACGAACGAGGCGCGGATCTCGGCGGGGTCGAGCGGTTGCATGCGACCACGCTAACCATCGCCGCACCGCGACGGCGACGGCTTTTTTCGCTCCCGGACCCGCCACCCCATACGATCTGCTGGTGCGCACGATGATCGCGGGGAGGTTCCGGCTGGTTCTGCGCACCAGTCTGGGCTTCGCCGCGCTCGGCGTCGGATCGAGTGTCGCCGGCGCCGGAGTCGTCGCGTTGCTGCTGCTCCTGCAGGGGTTGCCGGAGGACGTCGACGACCGCGGCTGGGTGCTCGGCGTCACCGCGGCGGGAGTGGTCGCGCTGGCACTGGTCGTCGGCACGCTCTGGACCGCCTACCTGCAACGCCGCACCGTGGTGTGGTTCACGATCGGCCGCCCGCCGACCGCGGACGAGGCCAAACGGGCACTGCGGCTGCCCTTCGACATGGCCGTGGTGAGCGGCACGCTCTGGCTGATCGGCGCGCTCGCGCTCGGCATCCTCGCCGGGGTCCTCGGCTCGATCGGCGACGCGGCGGGCATCGCGCTCACCATCGGTCTCGGCGGGCTGACCACGGTCGGGCTCACCTATCTGGCCGCGGAATGGGTCGCGCGGCCGGTGATGACGATGGCGCTCGACGTCCTGCCGCCGCGCGGAACGCTGCCGGTCACCGTGCTGACGCGGCTGGTCGTCACCTGGGTGCTGGCCAGCGGCGTACCGCTGATCGGCGTGCTGCTGGTGACCACGCCGCCCGATCTCGGCCGCCACGGCAACCCGACGGCGAGCCTGATCGTGCTGTCCGTGACCGGCCTGACGACCGGCGCGATCGGCACCGCGCTCCTGTCCCGCGCCGTCGCCGCGCCGCTGCACCGGCTGCGGATCGCGCTGGACGGGATCGCGCGCGGACGCACGGACGTGCGCGTCGACGTGGACGATTCCAGCGAGATCGGGATGCTTCAGACGTCGGTCAACGACCTCGCCGCCGGTCTGCGCGAACAGGACCGGATGCGCGACCTTTTCGGCCGCCACGTCGGCACCGACGTCGCCCGGCACGCGCTCGAATACGGCGCTTCGCTCTCCGGCGACGTCCGCGAGGTCACCGCGCTGTTCGTGGACGTCGTCGACTCGACAGCACTCGCGTCGCGCACTCCGCCGCAGGAATTGGTCGAGAAGCTGAACCGGTTTTTCGCGAGCGTGGTGTCCGCGGTGGACGCTCGCGGCGGGCTGGTCAACAAGTTCCAGGGCGACGCCGCGCTGTGCGTTTTCGGCGCGCCGACCCGGCTGTCAGACGGCCCGACGATGGCGCTCGCCGCGGCCCGCGCGATCCGCGACGCGGTGGTGTCGGAAGGCGAGCTTGACCTGGGCATCGGCGTCGCGACCGGGCAGGTGTTCGCCGGGCAGCTTGGCGCGTCGAGCCGCCTGGAGTACACCGTGATCGGCGACGCGGTGAACGAAGCCGCGCGGCTCACCGAACACGCGAAAGCCGTGCCGTCGCGGGTGCTCGCCAGCGAAACGACAGTGAAGGCCGCGCTCGGCGGCGAACGGGAACACTGGCGGCTGCACGGCGAACTCCACCTCCGCGGCCGCCACCGCGAGACCCGGACCTGGACGACCTAGTACTCCCGCCCCTCGTTCATCGCCTCAGTAATCCGGGCGAGAAAGTCCCGCACCACAGCGTTTTCCGACTCGCTGAGCGTCCGCGACACCGCGTCCAGCTTCTCGATCGCCGGCCACCACACCGCCGCCGCGATCTCCCGCGCGGCATCGGTGACCGTGACCGCCACCCGCCGCCGATCCGTGTCGCTGCGAACGCGCGCGAGGTAACCGGCCTCTTCCATCCGGTCCACCAGCGTCGTCGCCGACGGGCCGCTGATCCCGAGGCGGCGACCCAATTCCACTGGACCCATCGGTCCGTAGTGGTTGAGGAGCGCGATCGCGGTGAGGTCGTTCGCGTTCATCCCGACGCTCTTCGCCATCCGCGCCATCAGGTCGCGGCTGGCTTCGATGACGTCCCGCACCGCGAAGGTCGTCGCGTTCACGTTTTCGAGCGCTGCCTGGTTCTCGTCCACGCGACCCTCCTTGTCAGTAGAGAAACTAGTAGATAGATTAACTAGGTACTTGAGCAACGGCAAGGAGGGGAATCATGACCCGTCGCAGTCTTCTCATCTCCGGAGCCAGCATCGCCGGCCCCGCGCTCGCTTCCCGGCTCGCCCAGTCCGGCTGGGACGTCACCGTCGTCGAACGGTTCGACCAGCTGCGCGAGGAGGGCCAGAACGTCGACATCCGGGGCGTCGGCCGCCAGGTGCTGCGCAAGATGGGGCTGGAAGAAGCCGTCCGCGCCGCGCACACCGGCGAGGTCGGCACGCAGTTCGTGGACGAAAACGGACGCGTCGTCGCCGAGTTCCGCGCCGGAGAAGGCGACTCCGGAGGCGGGACCGCGGAGATCGAAATCCTGCGTGGCCAGCTGTCGAGACTGCTGTACGAGCAGTCATCCGGCGAGACGACGTATCGATTCGGCGACCAGATCCAGGCCCTGCACGACGACGGCACCAGCGTGGACGTCGATTTCCAAAGCGGCCGAACCCAGCGCTTCGACGCCGTGGTCATTGCCGAAGGCCTGCGTTCCCGCACCCGCGCGATGCTGATGCCGGACGTGCGCCCGCACGAACTGGGGCTCTACACCGCGCACCTCGCGCTCCCCCGTATTTCCACCGATAACGCTTGGTGGCGCTCGATGTTCTGCGGTCGCGGGCGGATGTTGTTCCTGCGCCCGGACAACGTCGGCACGATGCGCGCCGGGCTGTTCTTCCTGTCCGACGTCCGCGGCCTGGACCGGCTCACGCCCGAAGACACGGTGTCCGTGCTGCGCAAGACGTACGCCGACGTCGGCTGGGAGGGGCCGCGCGTTCTGGCCGAAATGGACAACGGCTCGCTGTACCTGGAGGACGTCGGCCAGGCGAAACTGCCGACGTGGCACCAGGGCCGGGTCGTGCTGCTCGGCGACGCGGCCTATTGCGCTTCGCCGGTCAGCGGCATGGGCACGACGCTCGCTCTCACCGGCGCGTACATCCTGGCCGGAGAACTCACGGCGAACGAAGACCCACGCGCCGCGTTCGGCGAGTACGAGCGCCGGATGCGGCCGTTGGTCACCGAGGCGCAGCGGCTTTTCCCCGGCGCACCGCAGGTGACGATGCCGCGGGCGCAGGCGCATCGGACCGCGATCCACGCCGCGCTGCGGATGGCGAGCACCCCGCTGGCGCGACGGCTGGGCAAGGTGGCGGGAAGGTTCGGGAAGCCTCGCTCGGAGGCGATCGCGCTGCCGGAGTACGCGTAGCTCGTGAGTGTTCATCGCGGTTCTAACCGGCGTAAACGCTCACGAGGCTGTGGCGCCCTGCGGGTTCGGGTTGCTCGGTCTTGCGCACCCCAATGTGGCATTGGGTGCGCTCAACGCACCGAACGCCACATTGGGTGCATCCCACGCACCCAATGCCACATTGGGGTTTTCTCCGTAGCGAGGTGTGCGCCGGGAGCGCTGTCGCGATGCCCGCCAGAGCGGTGCGAAGCATCGGCCGGGACCAGACGGCTTCGCGCTCCTGGTCAACGTCCGTGAAGGGCTCCTTGAGGGAATCTGATTCCCTCAAGGTGCCCGAAACGGACGGTGGGGTAGCGCGCCCGGCCCCACGGCGGCCAGGCCCCCGCGCCCCCAG
>NZ_JBEXMH010000010.1:0-171033 GCF_040610415.1 Amycolatopsis sp. NPDC004079
GGGCGTTCGGTTCCGGGGGCCCGGGGGGGGGTTTGTCGTATGTGGCGTTTGGGTAACCCTCTTCTAATCTGATTCCCTCAGGGTTCCCCTCACGGACGCGACCACTCGACCCGGCCGGATGTCGCGCATCGCCGCAGCGGCTGAGAAAACCCCAATGTGGCGTTGGGTGCGTGGGACGCACCCAATGTGGCGTTCGGTGCATCTAACGCACCCAACGCCGCATTGGGGCGCTGCTGGCGGGCGGCTCACCGATCGTCCTCGATCTTCTCCGCGCGGCGCAGCTGCCACCACGAGAGCCCGGCGAGCACCGGGTACGGCAGGACCGCGATCAGCAGCCAGGACAGCGGAATTCCCCACACCCGCACGCTGTCGAGCGACGGGGCGAGCGAGAACAGCACCGGCAAACCCAGCACCAGCACGAACATCGCCACCAGCGCGGGGATCCCGCGACGGCGCTGGATCCGGTACAGCACGGCCGCGCGTTCCGCTTCCGGCGCGCGCAGGCGGGGCATTCGCCAGCGGCCGCGTTCTAGCCGTCGCGACCGGGCGAGCCTGGTCTGCGGGCTGGTGACGGCGACGCGTTTGGTGCGGCTCATCGCACGGCCTGCCGAGGCGTCGTGAGTGGCGTTCGCGGTTCTAACCGGGATAAACGCGCACGAGACGCGGCGGGAGGGTGCGGCTCGGGCCTCGTGAGTGCTGACGCCGGTTCTAACCGGCATTGCCACTCACGAGCGGCGCGGCGCGAGCCCCTCACCGGGTGCTCCCGAGTTGCCCGCGCTGTGCCGCCTCCAGCAACCGGTCCCGAAGATCCCGCGCGTGCCGTCGGCTCACTGGCACATCGCCAGCCTCGGTGTGCGCCAGCAGCCCGCCGGTCGTGTCGCT
This sequence comes from Amycolatopsis sp. NPDC004079, assembly GCF_040610415.1. Taxonomy (NCBI): domain Bacteria; kingdom Bacillati; phylum Actinomycetota; class Actinomycetes; order Pseudonocardiales; family Pseudonocardiaceae; genus Amycolatopsis; species Amycolatopsis sp. NPDC004079. The sequence goes on from NZ_JBEXMH010000010.1 coordinate 883, forward strand.
CCGCAATTCCAGCACCGCACTCACCGCGAGCAGGAATCCGCGGTGCACCCGAGTAAAACCGGTTCCTTCCCAATACTCTTCAAGACGCGAGATCGGCATCCGCACGGGATGCACGCCGCCGCGCGTGTGCAGCCGGACGTAATCGCCGTTGGCTTCGGCGAACAGCACATCGTCGCGGCGGACGTAACGAGTGCGGCCGCCGGAATCGACTGGCAGTGCGGCCATCGCGTCCGGTGAGGACTTTCGACGGCCACTCGGGACCAACCGGGTCACCTTCCCCAGCGCGGCGGAAAGCCGTTCCGTGCGCACCGGTTTGAGCAGATAATCCACCGCGCCGATCCCGTACGCGGCCACCGCGTGTCCGTCGTGCGCGGTGACAAAAACGATCACCGGCGGCTCGGACAGTTTCGCCAGCAGCGTCGCGAGTTCCAGCCCGTCCAAACCCGGCATGGAAATGTCGAGGAAGACCGCGTCGAAATGGTCTGCTTGCAACAGTTTCAGTGCCTTCAGCGCATCGCTCGCGCCGACGACCTCGCCGACTTCCGGTGCTTCGCGCAGCATCCGGCACAGTTCGTCCAACGCCGGCGCGAGATCGTCGACAGCCAGCACCCGTAGCCCGCTCACGGCAGCACCCCCGGCTGGAACCGCGGTACCCGCAGGACGACCCGGGTGCCTTCGCCGACCGCGGTTTCCACTGTCAGCCCGTACCAGGCCCCGTAGACCGTGCGCAATCGTCTGTCCACATTGGCCATTCCGAGCCCGGTGCCGTCGCCGCTGCCCGCGAGGATGGCGGCGGCGCGCTCGGGCTCCATGCCGACCCCGTCGTCCTCGACGCTGATCACGCAGTCGTTCCCTTCCGCCTGTCCGTGCACCTGGACGAGCCCGGTGCCCGACCGCGGCTCGATGCCGTGCCGGATCGCGTTTTCCACGAGGGGTTCGAGTACCAGGTACGGCACCGCCACTGCAAGTACCTCCGGTGCGACCCGCACCTGCACCTTGAGCCGTTCGCCCAGCACCGCCCGCTGCAGCGCGAGATACGTTTCCACCGCGCGGAACTCCTCGGCGACGACGGTGTACTCGCCGTGCCGCGACAGGCTGTAGCGGGTGTAGTCGGCGAAATCGAGCATCAGCTCACGCGCGCGGTCCGGTTCCGAGCGGACGAACGAGGCGATGACGGTGAGCGCGTTGTAGACGAAATGCGGCGACATCTCCGCCCGCAGCGCCCGGAGTTCGGCTTGCGCGGCCTGATCCGCCGAAGCCTCGAGCCGGCCCCGTTCCAAAGCCTGCACGACGAGGTCCGAAGCCTGCCGGGTCACCGCGCCGGGCACCTCGCCGACCAGCAGCAACGTGCCCGCCAGTTCGTCGTGGACGTGCAACGGAACCGCCGTCACACCGCCCGAGGCGATCGGCTCTTCCTGGTGCAGCACGTCGTCCAGAATTCGGGACACCGCGTCGTCGGCACCGGGTCGGCCGGACCACATCAAGGTGCCGGACAGATCGGAGAGCCCCAGCCCGGCGACGTCGAACAGCCGCCGCAACCCGTGCGCGGCGCGTCGGGCGCGGACTCCGGACAGGCCGTCCTTCAGGTCGTCGGCGACCTTCCGCGCCGCGCCGAGCACGCCGACGGCATCCGGGCGGGAGCGCCACGGCAGCCGGGCACTCTCGGTCATCGACGGCCTCCCCTCGGGTACCTGGGGGAGTAGATACTAGCCCGTAACACGAAGAAGGGGACTTTCCACGCGGAAAGTCCCCTTCGGCCGTGCCTGAAGCTAGCACTTCTGCTTGTAGAAGTACTGGGAATTCGCGTCCAGGTCGTCCTTGGTGATCGAGTGCAGCTGCGCGGTCAGGTTCCGTTCGGTCGGCTTGCCCTCGAGCGCGGCCACCGCCTGGTCGACGCCCTTGGTGCCGATCTGTGCCGGGTCCTGCGCGATGAGCGCCTGGTACTCGCCCTTCTTCAGACCGTCCACTTCGGACGGGCTGGCGTCGAAGCCGACCAGGTTGACCTTGCCGATCTTGCCCGCGTTGCGCAGGCCGGTCGCCGCGCCCTCGCCGGTGTTGAGGTTGGTGGCGAAAATGCCCACGAGGTCCGGCGTCGAGACCAGCGCCGCGGTCACCTTCGACGCGGCCTGCTCCGGTTCGTTCTGGGTGAACTGGATGCCCACCGACTTGAGGTTCGGGTGGTTCTTCAACTCGTCTTCGAAGCCCTTCGCGCGGGCGGCCGTGGTGGACGTGCCCGCGATGGTGTCGAGGACCATCACCGAACCCGGCTTGTCGCCGACGAGCTTCGCCATGGTCTGCGCGGCCAGCTTGCCGCCCTCGGCGTTGTCCGAGGAAACCGACGACACCGCGACGCTCTTGTCCTTGAGCGAGGTGTCGACCTCGACGATCTTCGCGCCGCGGTTTTTCACCTGCTGGATCGGCGCGAGCATCGCCTGGTCGTCGGTCGGGGCGACCAGCAGCGCGGCGGGCGGGTTGGAGCCCAGCGAGTTGACGATGGACGTCTGCATGGTGGCGTCGAACTTCTGCGGTGCCTGCACGGTGAGTTCGTAGCCGAGCTTCTTCGCTTCTTCCTGCGCGCCGCACTGCATCGAGATGTAGAACGGCTCCGCTTGCACCCCTGGTACCAGCGCCAGCTTCTTGCTGTTCGCGGAGTTGCCGCCGGACTCGGATCCGCTCTGCCCGATCTGCCCGGCACCGCACGCGGCCACCAGCATCGCCGCGCACGCGAGCGTTCCCGCGGCGAGGACGGTTGTGCTGAATTTCATCGTAAGCACCTCTTTGTACTCGGGGACCGATTCAGCGGGAGTTGCGCTTGCGGCGCTGGCGTTGGTCGAACCACACCGCCGCGATGAGGACCGCGCCGACCGCGATCTGCTGCCAGTAGTCCTGCACATGCGTGATGTTGAAGCCCTTCTTCAGCACGGCAGGGATGAACACCCCGATCACCGTGCCGAGCATCGAGCCGACGCCGCCGAAGAGGCTCGTGCCGCCCATCACCGTCGCGGAGATGGAGTTGAGGTTGTCGGTGGCGTGCGCTGAGATCGTGGTCGACGTGTAGAACGCCAGCGACAGGAACCCCGCGAGCCCCGCGAGGAAGCCGGTGAGCAGGTACACCTTCAGCAGGTGCGCGGTCACCCCGATGCCTGACCGCCGCGCAGCCTCCGCGTTCGAGCCGACGGCGAACGTGTAGCGCCCGAACCTCGTGGTGTGCAGCAGCCACGCGCCGATCAGCGTGATCACCACGGCCACCAGTACGAGGTTCGGGATCCCGCCGAACGACGTGCCGTATCCGAGCACCTTGTTCAGTTCGGTGGGCACGCTGTGCACGTCCGACCCGTTGTTGAGCAGGTATGCCACGCCGAGTGCCGCGCCCATCGTCCCGAGCGTGACGATCAGCGGCGGGATGCCCGCCACCGCGATGAGGAATCCGTTGATCAAGCCCCAGAGCGTGCCCGCGAGCACCGCCGCGACGAGCCCAGCCGTGATTACGCCCCACCCGGCGTGCGAGGCGTCGCCGCTGCTGAGCGCTTCCATCGTTTTGCCCGCGACCATGCCCGCGAAGATCAGCACCGACCCGACGGACAGGTCGATGCCGGAGGTGATGATCACGAACGTCATGCCCACCGAAAGCACCAGCAGCACGGACGTTTCGTTCAGCAGCATCTGGAAGGTGAACACCGTCGCGAACTGACCCGGGGCGAGTACGGTGAACACCGCGATCAACGCGACCAGCACCAGCGAGATCCAGAACGTGTTGGCCCCGACGAGTCGTTTGCCCAGCGGAGGCTTGACGAACTCGCCGTCCACAGTGGTCTGAATGTCCTTCGCCGGAGCGCTCATGCCGCCTCCTCCTGCACGAGGGACCCGGTCATCGCCGCGACCAGATCCTCGAGTTTCGTGTCCGCACCGGCGAACCGGGCGACGCGCCTGCCCTGCAGCAGCACCTCGACCCGGTCCGACACCGAAAGCACCTCGGGCATGTTGTGGCTGATCAGCACCACCGCGATGCCTTTGTCCCGGACCTTCTTGATCACGTCCAGCACGCGCCCACGCTGCCGTACGCCCAGCGCCGCGGTCGGTTCGTCCATGAACACGACCTTCGACGCCCACGCGACCGACCGCGCCACCGCGACGCTCTGCCGCTGCCCGCCGGACAGCGACCCGATCGACACTTCGGTGCTCTGCAGCGTGACGCCGAGCTTTTCGAACTCCATGACCGCCTGGCGGCGCATCTCCGCCTTGTCGAGCATGCCGAGCTTGCCGAGGATGCCCTTGCGCGGGATTTCCCGGCCCAGGAAGAGATTCGCCGCCGGGTCGAGTTCCGGGGCCACGGCGAGGTCCTGGTACACGGTCTCGATGCCGGCCCGGCGCGCGGCCACCGGCGAATCGAAATGGACTTCCTCGCCCTCGAGCAAGATCCGGCCCGACGTCGGCTGTTCGGCCCCGGACAGGCACTTCACGAGCGTCGACTTGCCCGCGCCGTTGTCGCCGATCAAAGCGGTCACCTCGCCCGCGCGCGCCTGGAAAGACGCGCCGCCCAAGGCTTCCACCGATCCGTAGTGCTTGGTCAGGTCCACCGCTTCGAGCAGGATCTCGCTCATCGGCGCTAACTCCCTTCGGGGGCGGGCGGGCGGCAGCGGATGACAGTGAGCGAACCGGACAGCTCGGTCTGGCCGGCGGAGAACGGCACCGCGTAGGTGTCGCCCTTCGCCACCGGGAACTCGCCGCGGTGCTCGGTGCGCAGGGTGCCCTCGCCGTCGAGCGCGACGAGCACGCTGAACGACGGGTCGAGCGAGAACGCGTTGCCGGACAACTGGATCCGGTCGGCGCGGAAGAACTCCGCCGAGTCCGGTGCGAGCAAGTCCACCGTGGTCGCTTCGTCGCCGGAGGTGTGCTTCACGATCGTCTTGAGCCGGTCGTCGTCCCAGCCCGAGGTGTCGAGCGTTTCGATCGCGGTGTCGAAGCCGATCCCGAGGTGGCCCTTTTCCGGCGACGCGAGGAAGTCACGCCATTCCAGGGTCAGCGAGAAGTCCGTCGGCTGCTGCAGTTCGACCACGAACACGCCTTCGCCGATCGCGTGCGGCAGCCCGGCCGGGATGTAGACCGTGTCGCCCGCCCGCACCGGGATGCTGTTGAGCGCGCCCAGCATGCTCGGCGCGTCCTGCTCGCGGGTCCACTCGGCGACGGTTTCCTTGCTCAGCGTCTCCCGGAAACCGGGGTACACGCGCGGGTCGTCGCCGTAGGTGCCGACCACGATCCACGCCTCGGTCTTGCCGAAGTGCGAGTCGAAGTGCTTGCGGGCGAAGGAATCCGACGGGTGGAAGTGCACTGGCAGCCGCTGTCCGGCGTCGAGCAGCTTGACCAGCAGGCCGGTCGAGTCGCCGAGTTTGGCGACGTGCGCCGCGCCCAGCCACGCGTCCGGGTCGCCGCCGACCGCGTCGCGCAGCCAGATCCCGCTGGGCAGTTTGGTGAGACCGTTGGTCTCCTGGCCGAACATGGTCGTGACGGAACCGACCCAGTCCTCCGGCCCGAATTTCGAGTCGGTGCCGGTCGCGCCGCGCAGGGCGGCGATGGCGTCGCCGCCCCGGTAGAACTGCGGCGGCTGGTTGGCCGGGAGCGCGACCGGCTCGAGGTGCTTGGTCACAGGGCGGCCTCACCGGAACCGCGGGCGACTAGGTGCACGGGCAGAACTACCTTTCTCGGGGCGGACTGGTCTCCCTGGATCCGGGCGAACAGCAGCTCGGCCGCTGCGTGCCCGAGGGCGCTGACGTCGTGGGCGATCACGGTGACCGGCGGGTCGAGCAGGTCCGCTAGTTCGAAATCGTCGAAGCTCACCAGCGCGGGCCTGCGCTCGGCATGCGCGAGCGCGCGCAGCAGGTGCACCGCGACCCGGTTGTTGCCCGCGATCACGGCGGTGGCCGGGTTCGGCCCGCCGATCAGCTTGCGCACGGCGTGGCCGACGGTTTCCGGCGTCGGCGTCTGCATCGCCACGAGGCTCTCGTCGTAGGAGATCCCGTTGCGCACACAGCCTTCGCGGAACCCGCGGAGCCGTTCGGCGGCGGTGAAGATGTCCGGGCTGTCGCCGAGGAACGCGATCCGGCGGTGGCCGTGCCGCACGAGGTGGCCGACCGCCTCGATGGTGCCGCCGAGGTTGTCGACGAGCACGGTGTCGGCCACGATGTCGCCGGCCGGGCGGTCGAGGAACACCACCGGCGTGCCCGCGCGCATCTCCGGCACGAGATACCCGTGCTGCAGCCCGGCGGGCACGATCAGCAGCCCGTCCACGCGCCGCGCGCAGAACTCCAGCGACAGCTCGCGCTCGCGGTCGGAGTTCTCGCCGGACGACCCGGTCAGCACGTGTCTGCCGAACGACGTCGCGATCCGTTCCACCGCGCGGTTCAGCTCGGAGTAGAAGGGGTTGCCGACGTCCTCGACGACCAGGCCGATGGTGCCGGTGGTCGAGCCGCGGCGCAGGTTGCGGGCGCCGAGGTTCCGGCGGAACCCCAGCTGTTCGATCGCGGCCACCACGCGCTCGGCGGTGTCCGGATGCACCGCGGGCTCGTCGTTGACGACCCGCGACACCGTTTTGATGCTGACGCCGGCCAGCCGGGCCACATCGCTCATCGTGGCCCGCCTGCTGGCGGGGCGGGGGAGTCCGTCCGCGTCCCGGCCCGAGTGAGACAACGTTGTCATAATGCGGGGGATTGGACACCATCCGGCTCCCCGGTGTCAATGCTTGCCGGTCCGCACTGCCCGCTTCGACGAATCCGCTGGTGCGGATGGTGGACATCGTTGTCTTGAATCGGACAGGCTCTCACCTCGGTCTTGACGATCCGGTGAGCCATTGCCGAAGGTAGCCCGCATCGACGGTGCGCGACAAGGTTGTCATCGATGCCTCGAAGGCCGGTGAGAGCGGGTTCGCGCCGGACAACTGGAGAGGCGATGGCGATGGCGCGAGCGCGCTGGAGAGCCGGACTGATCTTCCTGACATCCGCGGTCGTGGCGGCGGCAGCGCCCGCTGCCCCCGCATTGGCCGATCCCGCGGCGAGCGCCGCGAAGTCCGCTGACCTGGCGAAGTGGGTGAACCCGTTCGTCGGCACCCGGCCCGGCGGCGCGGACCACGGGACCGGCGGCGGCGCGGGCAACACCTTTCCTGGCGCGGTCGCGCCGTTCGGGATGGTGCAGTGGAGCCCGGACACGAAGAAATCCCAGCCGGGCGGCTATTTCTACGACGACAACACGATCACCGGGTTCAGCCTCACGCACCTTTCCGGCGCGGGCTGCACGACGTACCAGGACCTGCCGTTCATGCCGTACGCCGGCGAGATCAGCACGTCGCCCGCGACCGATCCGGGCCACTACACCTCGACGTTCTCGCATCAGAACGAGCACGCGACCGCCGGCGCTTACGACGTAGCCCTCGACAACGGCGCGAAGGTCGAACTGAGCGCGACGCAGCGCACCGGTTCCGGACGGTTCACCTACCCGGCGGGCGCGGCGTCGACGTTGCTGGTCAACACTTCCGGCTCGGTCAACGGCACGGACGACGCGTCGATCAGCATCGGCAAGGACACCATCAGCGGCTGGGCGACCAGCGGCCGGTTCTGCGGCGCGAAGGACTCGTACCGGGTCTACTTCTCGGCGAAGTTCGACACCCCGTTCGAGTCCGTCGGGACTTGGAAGAACGGTGCGGTGACGCCGGGCAAGACCGCCGAGACCGGCGGTGCCAAGGCGAAGGTCGCGCAGCCCAACGGCATCGGCTCGTCGATGGCGCGCCCGGCGGCGGCAAAACCGCAGGACACCACGGTGAGCGGTCCGGGCAGCGGCGGGTACGTGACGTTCCCGAACCTCAACGGCGCGCAGGTCAACGTCCAGGTCGGACTGTCCTTTGTGTCCGTCGACGGCGCGAAGGCGAACCTGAAGGCGGAGAACAACGGCAAGAAGTCGTTCGACGCGGTGGCCGCGTCCGCGCGCAAGGCGTGGAACGACGAGCTCGGCAAGATCCAGGTCAGCGGCGGCAGCGACGCCGACACCACGACGTTCTACACCTCGCTGTACCACTCGCTGATCCAGCCGAACGTCTTCTCCGATGTGGACGGTCGCTACCCCGGCTTCGACGGGCGGATCCACCAGGCCGAACGCGGGCACGCGACGTACACCAACATCTCCGGCTGGGACATCTACCGCTCCGAGGTCCCGCTGCTGGCTACCATTGCGCCCAAGGAGACCTCGGACCTCGTGCGCTCGATGATGGCCTTCGCCGAACAAGGCGGTTCGTGGGACCGCTGGACGGTGGCGAACGACTACACCGGCGTGATGAACGGGGATCCTTACCACATCATCGTTTCCAGCGCCTACGCTTTCGGCGCGCGTGACTTCGACGCGCAGAAGGCGTTGCTGCTCATGATCAAGGGCGCGACGCAGCCGACCCAGGGCTACACCGAACGGCCGGGTCTGCAGGACTATCAACGGCTCGGCTACGTGCCTGGCGCGGCGGCGGACACCTTGGAGTACACGAGCGCGGACTTCGCCATCGCCCAGTTCGCGAAGCGGCTCGGCGACAGCGCCACGTACACCACGTTCATGAAGCGCGCGCAGAACTGGCAGAACCTCTACAACCCGGGCAGCGGACACCTGCAACCGCGCAACTCGGACGGCTCGTTCTCCGCGAACTACGACCCGGCCAGCTCGCAGGGCTGGGTCGAGGGCAACGGCGCGCAGTACGACTGGATGGTCCCCTACGACCTCGGCGGCCTCGTGACCGCGTTCGGCGGCACCACCGCCACACAGTCGCGTTTGGACACTTTCTTCACGAAGCTGAACGCGGGAACCCATGAGCCGTATGCGTTCCTGGGCAACGAGCCGAACTCGAACGCGCCCTACGTGTACTCGTTCGCGGGTGCCCCGGCGAAGACGCAGAACATCGTGCGCCGGGCGATGGACGAGCTGTACAACCCGCGTCCGGAAGGCTTGATCGGCAACGACGACCTCGGGCAGATGTCGTCCTGGTACGTCTGGTCCGCGCTCGGCGTCTACCCGGAGATCCCGGGCCGCGCCGAAACCGTGCTGACCACGCCGCGCTTCGCGCACGCCGAGGTGACCACTGGAGCGGGCAAGAAGATCACCGTCAACGCTCCCGGCACCGGCGAATACACCAGCAGCCTGAAGGTGAACGGCGGTGCGGCCACCAAGGCGTGGCTGTCGGAGGGCTTGCTCTCGCAGGGCGGCAAGCTGGACTTCACTCGCTCGACGACCGCTACCGCGTGGGGTTCGGCTCCGGCTGACGCGCCGCCGTCGTTCCGTGAGCAGGAGAAGCCGAGCCTGTCCTTTGTGGACCCGGCACGCGCGGTGGTGCCCGCGGGCACGACCTCGACCGCTTCGGTGGGCGTGCAGGATCTGTCCGGCACCGCGAAGACCTGGACCTATTCCGCGGGTAGCGCCGACGGCATCACGCTGTCGCCCGCGACCGGTTCCGTCCAGGTCCCAGCGGCCGGAAAGGGCCACGCTCAGGTGACGGTAAGCGTTCCGGCAGGCACGTCCGACGGTCCGCGCCGGATCCCGGTCACGTTCTCCTCGCCGGGCCTCGCGGACGTCCAGGCGGTGCTGACGGTCCTGGTGGCGAAGCCGAACAGCTGGCTGGCCACAGTGGACAACACCGGTCTCTCGCCGGACGCCAACTCGGCCGCCGGGAACTTCGACGGCGGCGGCTGGAGCTACTCCGCGGACGCGCTGGCCAAGGCCGGTGCCAAGCCCGGCAGCACGGTGTCGAGCGACGGGCTGAACTTCACCTGGCCGTCGTACCCGGTCGGCGACCCGGACAACGTGGTGGCTTCGGGGCAGACGATCAACCTGTCCGGTTCGGGGCGGCTCGCGCTGCTCGGCTCCGCCAGCAACGGCAACGCACAGGGCACGCTCACCGTCACCTACACCGACGGCAGCAAGTCGACCGCCACCGTCGGATTCTCCGACTGGACCCTGGGCGGCGGCGGAGCGCAGCCGGCGTTCGGCAACCGGATCGTCCTGTCCACCCCGTACCGCAACTCCGCGGGCGGCGACCCGCAGCAGATCCGCACGATGGTGTTCGCCACCGCGCCGATCACGCTGGACGCGGGCAAAACCGTCGCGAGCGTGACGCTGCCGAGCGGCGTCAGCGGCGGCTCTATGCACGTGTTCGCCATCGCCGCGGGCTGACCTTCCGTGAGGGGAACCCTGGGGGACTCAGAGTCCCCCAGGGTTCCCCTCACGTACTTTTCCCAGAGGAGTCCCATGAGGAGCAGGGTTTTGGCGAGCGCGGTGGCGCTCGCTGTCACCGCGGCGGCGCTCACGCCGGTCGCGGCGCAAGCGCGTCCCGCGGATCCGCTGGACGCGGTGAACACGTTCATCGGCACACAGGACGAGGGCAACACTTTCCCGGGTGCGTCGGCGCCGTTCGGCATGGTGCAATCCAGCCCGATCGCCACGCATTACGCGGGTTATCTCTACACCGACACCGCGATCCGCGGCTTCGGGCATTTCTTCCTGTCCGGCGCGGGATGCTGGGAACAGGGCGGCCTGGTGTCGATGCTGCCCACCACCGGCGCTATCGGCCCGGGCGCGGCGTTCGACACGAGCAAACCCGCGACCTTCGACCAAGCCAAGTACGCCGCGCCGTACACGCACGAAGGCGAAGTCGGGAAACCCGGCTACTACAAGGTGCATCTCACCGGATACGGCGGCATCGACGTCGAAACCACCGCCAGCACGCGCAGCGGCGTCGAGCGGTACTCCTTCGACAAATCCGGCCCAGCCAACGTTTTCGTGAACGTCGGGCAAGCCAACGCGAAGGAACCGGTCAGCGGCAGCAGCGTCCGGATCGTCGATGACCACACCATCGCGGGGACAGTCGAGTCACAGGCCTTCTGCGGCGGCAAGCCGTACACCACTTACTTCACCACCAAATTCGACCAACCCTTCTCTTCCTACGGCACCTGGTCACCAGACGGTGGCACACCCGGAAGTCGCTCGGCACAAGGCGGTGCGGGTCTGCGCGGCGCGTGGCTGACCTTCCCGAAGGGCGGCCAAGTCACTGCCACCACGTCGATTTCCCAAGTGGACGCTCGTGGCGCGGACACCAACCTCGCCGACTCGCGCGTCCGTCCGTTCGACGCGGTGAAGAACGACGTCCAGCGAGCCTGGCGACGTGAACTGTCCAGTGTGGACATCACCGGCGGCACCCCCGATGACCGCACAGTCTTCTACACCTCGCTCTACCACGCCTTCCTGCAACCGCTGACCGCGAACGACGCCGACGGCCGCTACTACGGCTTCGACAAGAAGATCCACCGCGCGATCGGCTGGACGTACTACGACTTCTTCTCTCTTTGGGATACCTATCGCTCGCAAAACCAGTTGCTGGCCCTGCTGAAACCGGACCGGGCCCGGGATGTCGCGAAGAGCATCCTCGCGATCCATGACCAAGGCGGCTGGCTCCCGCGCTGGGCGTACGCGAGCCAGGAAACGAACACCATGACCGGAGACCCGGTCACGCCATTCCTGGTCGACCTGTGGCGCTTCGGCGCGCTGAGCGGCGACGAAATGCACGCCTACCAAGCATTGCTGCAAAACTCCCGCGAAATCCCGCCAGCGTCATCACCGTTCCAAGGCCGCTCCGGCAACGCGAGCTACCAGGCCGACGGATTCGTCCAATACGATCCGAACTTCCCGAAGAAGGGCCAAGACACCGATCCGGCACACGGTGCGTCGGCGACCCTCGAATACGCCCTCGGCGACTGTTCCCTCTCCGTGATGGCCTCCGCACTCGGCCGGAAGCAGGACGCGAAACAGTTGGCGGCCAAGGGCCGGACGTACGCGACGTTGTGGGATCCGTCCGTGACCGACCGCGGCTTTACCGGCTACTTCCGCCCGAAGGTGACCGGCGGCAGCTGGTACACCCCGGCCGACGGCCCGTACAGCCCGCAAGGCCAGGACGGGTTCCACGAGGGCACCGCGTGGCAGTACCAGTGGCTGGTGCAGCAGGACGTGCCCGGCCTGGTCGCGAAGATGGGCGGCGCGGCCAACGCGGGCAAGCGGCTCGACGACTTCTTCGCCTACGACGACCTGGTGAAGGACCCGGCGAAAACCGCGCACGAGAAGTGGGTCGTCGGACCGTACGACTACTACAAGCAGTTCCGCTACAACCCCAACAACGAGCCCGATCTGCACTCGCCGTGGATGTACACCCTCACCGGACAGCCGTGGAAGACCTCCGCGGTGGTGCGGGCCGCGCACACGCTGTTCACGAACGCCCCCAACGGCGTCACCGGAAACGACGACCTCGGCACCATGTCCGCCTGGTACGTCTTCAGCGCGCTCGGCCTCTACCCGGCCGTCCCGGGCACCGGCGACTTCGTGCTGAACGCGCCGCGGTTCGCCAAGTCCGTGCTGCATCTGCCCAACGGCCGCGACTTCACCGTCAACGCGCGCGGTGCCAACGGGGCGCAACTGCAGTACGTCTCCGGGCTTCGCGTCAATGGCACGGCGTCGGACAAAACGTTCGTCAGCCTCGAACAACTGCGCCGCGGGTCCACTCTGGACTTCTCGCTGACCGGCGACGCGCCGCAGGCCACGTGGGGAACGTCACGCTCCTCCGCGCCGCCTTCTCCTTGTGCCGGTTAGTGATCGCCGCGGGACAGTCGGTGAAGACCGCCTCCCGGATCTTGGGATCCGGAGGCGGTCTTTCCCGTTAACCGGGCATTTCCCGCCCGTTTCCGCCCGTCGTCCGGAATTGGTTCAGACCTTTACGGGGATCGCTCGTGACCAGAGTCACGGGCCCCGGTGTTCCGGTGAAGCGGGTCACGCCTCACACTGGTCTCATACCCGTTCGACAGTGCTGTTGACGCCAGGGCCTCCAGTCCGCCTTGGACAGTCCGTCGGACGTGTTTTTTGTGTGTGCAGTCAGCACGCACCAGGTGACGCACAGGAGGATGTCGTGTCCAGCAAGGCCGCTATCGTGTTCCGCGTGGCCGCAGTCGCCGAGGCTCTGTCCTGGCTCGGCTTGCTGATCGGGATGTTTCTCAAGTACGTCGTCGGCGCCTCTAACGAGGGCGGCGTGCCCGTCCTCGGCATGGTGCACGGCGTCGTCTTCGCCCTGTACGTGATCGTCTCCCTGTCCGTGGCGAAGCCGCTGGGCTGGCGGGGCAAGACCCTGGTGCTGGCGCTGCTCGCGAGCATCCCGCCGCTGTTCACCTGGCTGTTCGAGAAGTGGGCGCTGCGCAACGGCAAGCTCGACGGCCCGCAGCGGCTCACGCACGGCGGCGTCGGCCTCTTCGTGCGCGCCGCGGAGCCGGTGAACGCCTGATCTTCCGCTTTCCCGAAGGGCCCGTGCGAGCAGCGCGGGCCCTTCGTGCGTTTACGCGGTGAAGTCGCCCGCGGACTTGCGGACCTTGGTGAGCAGTTCGGTCAGCTGCTCCACCTGCCGCTCGGTGAGCCCGGTGAGCCCGAAATCGATGCCGGTCACCGCGGCGGTGGCGGTTTCCCGCAGCGCGCGGCCGTCGTCGGTGATCTCGACGAGCGTCGTGCGCCGGTCGGTGGGATGCGGCACGCGCTTCACGAGCCCGTCGCGCTCGAGCCGGTCCACTATGTTGGTGACGCTGGTGGGATGCAGCTGCAGCCGTTCGCCCATCACCCGCATCGGCAGCCGCGCGTTGCGGGAGAAGGTGAGCAGCACGAGCGCCTCGTAGCGGGCGAAGGTGAGGCCGTGCGGCTTGAGAGCGCCGTCGACCGCCGACTGGATGATCTGCTGCACCCGCATCACACCGGTGACCGCGGCCATGGTTCCGGCCGGGCCGATCCGGTCTTCCCACAGCTGCGCGGCACGGGCGATCGGATCGAACGGCAGCGGACGGCTCATGGCAACCGAAGCTACCAGCGGGTACCCCGGTCGTGGGGGTCGCCCTGCGAGAACAGGGAAAGGAAAGCCACATGATCGTCGCGTTCAGCGTGAGCCCCTCGGCGGGAGAACCGGACGGCGGAGTCAGCGAGGCCGTCTCGCGCGCGGTGAAGGTGGTGCGCGAATCGGGGCTGCCGAACTCGACCAGCTCCATGTTCACCGAGATCGAGGGGGAGTGGGACGAGGTCATGGCGGTGGTGAAGAAGGCGGTGGAAGCCGCGGGCGAGGGCTCGGCGCGCGTCGGGCTGGTGCTGAAGGCCGACATCCGCCCCGGCTACTCCGGGCAGCTCTCCGCGAAGGTCGAGCGGGTCGAAGCGCACCTGCGCGAGGACTGAGCCGCGGGCTGGGGCGGGTTACGGAATCGGCGGCGTGAACGCGACCGTCCAGCGTCCCTTGGCGCTGGTCACCGCGAGCCGGTAGCTGAACTGCTCGCCCGCCCCGGTCTTCCCGTGCACGACGGCCGCGGTGGGGGAGTGCTCGTCCGGCGAGAGCTGCACCGAGATGTCGCGCGCGTTGCCGTCCTTGAGGACGCCGACGTAGTCCTTGGCGAGGTCGTCCCCGCCCGAACCGGGGACGTCGAAGAGCCCGGCGAGCGCGTCCGCGTCCCGCCCGCTCAGCGCGGCGGTGAGCTCCGTGCGCAGCTCTGGCGGGGACGCCGCACCGGGCGGGTCCTGGTGCGCGACGGTCACCGTGATGCTGGCGATCCACGCCACCGCGACCACGACGGCAGCGGCCACCGTGACGTTGCGCCGGCTCAGCATTCTCGGCCTCCCTGTTGCCCTCGCGGAGAGCATGCCTCAGGGGCGCGCGCATGCCAAAAGCGAACCTCGGGACTGCCGCTGAACTCTCGCGGCGAGGCGTGCCAGGATGGAGGGCGTGACACACCCACGCGGATCTGCAGCGAACTCAGCGGCCATGTCCGCCGCGTTGTCCGGCGCGGTCGACCTGTCCGCGCTCAAGGCAAGGGCGGAAGCGACCCGGAACCAGCCGCCTTCGGGCGCGGGGCAGCCGGACGGCGCTCCGGCCCCGTCGTCGGACGCGGTGCTCGAAGTCACCGAGGCGACCTTCCAATCCGTCGTCGAACTCTCGCTCAACCAGCTCGTGGTCGTCGACCTGTGGGCCGGGTTCTCCGAGCAGTGCCAGCAGCTGACCGCCGTGCTGGAACGCCTGGCGGGCGAGAGCGGCGGCTCCTGGGTGCTCGCGAAGGTCGACGTGGAGGCCAACCCGCGCATCGCGCAGGCGTTCGGCGCGCAGTCGGTCCCGACCGTGGTCGCGATCGCCGGCGGCCAGCCCGTGGACGCCTTCTCCGGCGCGCTGCCGGAGCCGGAGATCCGCAAGTGGCTGAGCTCCCTGCTCGACGCCCTGCGCGACCGTCTCCCCGGCATCCGCGCCGCCGAAGAGGCTCGCGGCGGCCCGGTCGAGGAGCCGGAAGACCCGCGCTTCACTGAGGCCGAAGACGCCTTCGAGCAGGGCGACTACGCCGCCGCGCAGGCCGCGTACGAGCGCATCCTGGACGCCGAACCGGCCAACGAGCTGGCGAAGAACGCCCTCGCGCAGGTCAAGTTCACCGCCCGTGCCGAAGCCGCCGACCCGAGCGCCCGCGAGAAGGCCGAAGCCGACCCGAAGGACATCGACGCCCAGCTCGCGGCCGCCGACCTGGACATCGCCGAGCAGGACGTCGAAGGCGCGTTCCGCCGCTTGGTCGACGCCGTCCGCCGCACCGCCGGGGACGACCGCAACCGCGTCCGCGAACACCTGGTCGCCCTGTTCGAGCTTTTCGACCCGGCCGACGAGCGCGTGGCGAAGGCTCGCCGCGACCTGGCGAGCGCCCTTTTCTGAGCCCCTGCTTCAAGTCCGTGAAGGGCTCCTTGAGGGAATCAGATTCCCTCAAGGAGCCCTTCACGGCTTTTCAGCCACCCGCGCGCCCGGCCCCCACGCCCGGTCTCGCCCGCGAAACGTCCGTGAGGGCCACCTTCAGGGACTCTGATTCCCTCAGGGTTCCCCTCACGACCCGCAACCATCCTTCAAGCGCAGAAGCTCAGGCGTATTGCTTGGAGCAGGAAGACGACCCCTCGAGGTACCCGCGCCGCAGCGCCTCGACCCGGTCGAACCCGCTGTCCGGCCGCTCCCCGTTCACGTTCGCCGACACCAGCCCGTCCGGCCGGAGCAGGTCCGCGATCGCCTCGTCCAGATCCCCGGACGACAACTTCAACTGCACCCCGCCCGTCGGATTGTTCGAGAACGCCGCCCAAGCCCCCACCAGGCACGCGGTCCGCAACCCGGCATTAGGCGTGTCGATCGACGCCCCCACGCCCTTCTGCACCCCCACCGCATACCGCGACGCCAGTTCGGCGAAGGCCGCGAAGTCGCCAAGCCCGCCCCCGGCCCGGCCGGCCATCTCGGCCTCCTGATCCACCGGCTCGGCCAGCTTCTCCAGCGCCCGCTGATCGAAATTCACCGTGTTGTCGTTCGGGCAGTAAGACGCGGGCGGAGTGCTGGGCCCGCCGGAACAGCTGCCGGAACCCGCGGTGAACCGAGGCCCCTGCACCCCGGCCCCCTTGAACGCCTCGTCGAGGCTGGCCTTCAAATCCGTCACCGTCTTCTCGCTGAACCGAGCGTCGCCCTTGCCCGTGTCCTTCGCGTCGAACGGCCGCTCAGTCAACCGCTTCTGCACGTTCTGCGCGTTCATCCCCGCGCATTCCTTCGGCCCCTTCTCGAACCCGGCCTGGAACGCATACGTCCGGTCGAACGCTGTGCCGTGCGCCTGCCGATCAGTCGCGCTGGTCCCGGCCTGGTCGCGGATGAAGAACATCGCCGCCAGGATCTGGTCCAGCCCCTCCGCGGTCGACACCCGGTAGAACTTGCTCTTGTCCTCCGCGACCCAGCGGAAGTACCCGCCGGCGAAACAGTCCGCCTGCTGCTCCTTCACGACCGTCGGCGTCGACTTCGAGATCCCCGCCGCGGCCCCGAGCCGGTACTGGATCGCGTGGCCGAACTCGTGCGCCAGCACGGTCACCACGGACATCGGCCCGAACCGCTTGCGCAGCATCGGCAGCAGCACGCCGCGGTCCCACGCCACCGAATCGTCGCCCGCGCAGTAGAACGCGTTCACCAGCTGCTTGACGCTGCCGCACGCGGTGTTCTGGGTGTCGCGCTTCGAGTCGTACGACAGCAGCGATTTGACCGGCTCGAACCGCTTGCCGCCGAATTCCGCGGGCAGCGCTTCGCTCCAGTAGGCCTGCACGTCCGCGATCGCGGCGGTGGCGAGCTGGTCGTCCTCGCCGCCGCTGGCGTTCTTTACGGGAAGATCCGGCCGCGGCGCGTCCGCGCGCAGCCCGCTCTCGAAATGCGTGACCGGCAGCCCGGCGACGTTCCCGGCGCCCGGCGTCGCCGGAGGAGTCTTGGTCCCGCACGCGGCCGTCCCCAGCACGGTCGCCGCAACCAGCGCGACCAGCGCGTACCGGCGTCCCCCTCGGCTCATGTTCCCTCGTTCCACATCCGCGTCGACAACGAACCCGGACATTACTGACCCGGATGGCGCAACGCGCGGACAATCCCCGAAGTGGGGTGCGAGCGCGCGCGGAGCGGGCCGGATATCGTCGCTGACCATGCGTGCAGTCCGCCGGTTCACCGTCCGCGCCAGCCTGCCCGAGCCGCTCGCCGGGCTCGGGGCCCTCGCGACCAACCTTCGCTGGACCTGGCATCCGCCGACGCGCGACCTGTTCGCCTCGATGGACGCCGAGCTGTTCAACAAGATCCGCGACCCGCTGCGCATGCTCACCGCGCTGCCGCCGGAGCGGCTCGAGGAGCTGGCGAAGGACGAGGATTTCCTGAGCCGCACCCGCGAGGCCGCGGCCGGGCTGGAGCGCTACCTCACCGAGCCGCGCTGGTACCAGCGGCGCACCGACGACGGCCTGCCGCGGGCGGTCGCGTACTTCTCGATGGAGTTCGGGGTCACCGAGGCGCTGCCGAACTACTCCGGCGGCCTCGGCGTGCTCGCCGGCGACCACCTCAAGGCGGCCTCGGACCTCGGCGTGCCGATGGTCGGCGTCGGCCTGCTCTACCGGTCCGGCTACTTCCGCCAGGGCCTGTCGCTCGACGGCTGGCAGGTCGAGCACTACCCGGTGATCGACCCGAACGCGTTCCCGCTGGAGCTGGTCACCGAGGACGGCCGCCCGGTGCTCGTCGAGGTCGCCATGCCGGGCGGGCGCGACCTGCGCGCGCAGATGTGGCGGGCCCGCGTCGGCCGGATCCCGCTGCTGCTGCTCGACACCGACATCGAGGCCAACGACGAGGACCTGCGCTCGGTCACCGACCGGCTGTACGGCGGCGACGCCGACCACCGGATCCGCCAGGAGATCCTGGCCGGCATCGGCGGGTTCCGCGCGGTGCGGAAGTTCTGCGAGCTGACCGGGCATCCGCAGCCGAAGGTGTTCCACACCAACGAGGGCCACGCCGGATTCCTCGGGCTGGAGCGCGCCCGCGAGATCATCCAGTCCGACGGGCTCGCCTTCGACGAGGCGCTGCCCGCGGTCCGCGCCGGGACCGTGTTCACCACGCACACGCCGGTCAGCGCGGGCATCGACCGCTTCCCGGTCGATCTGGTGCAGCGCTATTTCTCCGACGGCAGGCTCGTCCCGGACGTCGACGTGCGCCGCGTGCTGCAGCTCGGCGCGGAGGACAACCCGGGCCTGTTCAACATGGCGCACATGGGACTGCGTCTGGCGCAACGCGCGAATGGCGTTTCCGAGCTGCACGGCCGCGTCACGCGCCGGATGTTTTCTCGGCTGTGGCCCGGTTTCGACGACGCCGAGGTGCCGATCGCGTCCATCACCAACGGCGTGCACGGGCCGACCTGGGTGGCGCGCGAGCTGAGCGCGCTGCTCGGCGGCAACCACGAGGAGTTCGGCCACGAAGGCCGCACGCCGGACAGTTCGCTGCGCGACGGCGTCAGCGACCAGCAGCTGTGGGAACTGCGCCGGGAACTGCGGGGAAAGCTCGTCGGCGAGGTCCGGCGGCGGGTGCGGGCGGCGTGGATGCAGCGCGGCGCGTCAGCGCTGGAACTCGGCTGGACCGACCGCGTTTTCGATCCGGACGTGCTGACCGTCGGCTTCGCCCGCCGCGTCCCGACGTACAAAAGGCTCACGCTGATGCTGCGCGACCCGGACCGGCTGCGCGCGCTGCTGCTGGACGAGAAGCGGCCGATCCAGATCGTGATCGGCGGCAAATCGCATCCCGCCGACGAGAACGGCAAGCAGCTGATCCAGCAGATCGTGCGGTTCGTCGACGATCCCGCCGTGCGCCACCGCATCGTCTTCCTGCCGGACTACGACATGTCGATGGCCCGCTACCTCTACCGCGGCTGCGACGTGTGGCTGAACAACCCGGTGCGGACGCTGGAGGCGTGCGGCACGTCCGGGATGAAGTCGGCGCTCAACGGCGGCCTGAACCTGTCCATCAAGGACGGCTGGTGGGACGAGTGCTACGACGGCTCCAACGGCTGGGCCATCCCCACCGCGGACGGCGTCACCGACCCGCTCCGCCGCGACGACCTCGAAGCCGCCGCGCTGTACGACCTGCTGGGCCAGCAGATCGCTCCGCTCTACTACGACACCGGCGCGGACGACGTGCCGACCGGCTGGCTCGCGATGGTCTGGCACACCCTGGAAACGCTGGGCCCGCGCGTGCAGGCGTCGCGGATGGTGCGCGAGTACGTGGACTCTGGCTACCTGCCCGCGTCGCGGATGGTCGCCGCCGCCACCGATAACGGCCACCAAGGCGCGCTTTCGCTGGCTGACTACCGGACCAAACTGGAAGTCGCGTGGCCGCGCGTGCGGATCTTCGACGCCGAACTCCAGTACGACCACACCGGACGGCTCGTGGTGGGCGCCGAGGTCACCATCCGCGCCCGGATCGACCTGGCCGGGCTCGAACCGTCCGAAGTGGACATCCAAGCCGTGGTGGGCCAGGTCGGCGACGGGGACGAACTCGCGGATTCGGTGCAGGTCCCGATGACGCCGGACGGGATCGGCGCGTTCGCCGCGACCCTGCGCCTGCCGCGCGCGGGCTCGGTCGGCTACACGGTGCGAGTGCTGCCGAAGCACCCGCTGCTGGCCAGCCCGGCGGAGCTGGCGCGCGTCGTGCTCGCCTGAGGCGGTCACCGGCGGAAACTGACCGGCGGGACGGTGTGACGGCATTCTGTCTCCCGCTCGGCCAGTTTCCGCTCCAGGCGCCGCCGCGCGTTCCAGCACACCCCGAACGCGGTGAGCCACGCCCCGTTCGTCCAAGCCAGCGCGACAATCACGAACAGTTCCACCGGATCGCTCCGTTCCGTTTTCCCGTGGACGGTTTCGTCGTGAACGTAGCTCCGCCGCGGCCGGGTACACCGCTGTTCCGGTGATTCTCGCGGGAAAGTCGTGCCCCGGATTCGATACGCGTCGTCATCTCGAATTGCCGCTGAGTAGCCGTTCGAGGATTTTTCCGGGACTTTTCCGCTATTGACCATTCGCCAGCCGGGACTTTTGCGCGTTTCCCCAGGAAAACGCGGCTATCGGAGGTTCGCGTGGAATATTCCAGTCCGGAACGGCGGGGAAATTTCGTTTAAGCTCCTTGCCCGTGATCGACAAGGGGGGAGCCCGCGTGGGCTGGTCGCGCCCGGAGCCGCCGATGAGCGTCGCGCTGCGCAGAGCGGTGGAGGCGCTGCACAAGGGAAGAGGGGTCTGGCACGAGGATCTGCGCCGCCGGCTCGGCCGGGAGCTCTGCGTCCTCTGGCATATTCCGCCCGCGGCTGCCGCGGCTGACGTGCGCGTGGTCGTCGTGGCCCGGCTCGCCGCGGTGCTCGCGAGCTTCGGCGACGACCGGCTCGCCGAGGTGTTCTGGGCGGCGTTCAACGTCGGTCTCCCGCGCGACGAGGAGAACGCGAAGCTGGAGGGAAGGTTCGCCCGGCTCGCCATCAGCCGCACCAAATGCGACGAGCAACGGGAACTGTTCACCCTTCGGATCAAAGAAAGCCTGTCCCCGCGGTTGCCGCCGCTCAGCCCGGCGGAGCTTGCTTCCGCCCGCGCCCTCCTGGAACCGCCGGCAGCGCGTCCGGGATTGCACGTCGTCGACGCTTTCTCGGATCTGCCGCGCTATGTGCTGGCGAAATTTCCGGAGGATCCCGTGCGGATGCCGTTCGTCGGCAAGGAATTGCTGATCGCGTCGCTGGACGGAGCCGGCGATTGGTGCTGCGTGTTCACCGACGACCGCGTGCTCGGCGAGTACGGGAAAGCATTGGGACAGCGGTGGTCGGGCGTCCGCTCGTGCTCGGGCCGGGAAGCCGCGCAGGCCGCCGCCCGGCGCACGGCGGGGCTGCTGGTGAACCCGGGTGCGGGCTTCGGCGGCGGAACCGAACGGATGCTTTCGCTGCCGCTCGCCGTGGTGCGGGAGATCGCCGGAACGCCGGAGCCGCGATGACCGGGTACGAAACCGATCCCGCGCAGCTCAGCCATGCCGCCGATGGCCTGGCCGACCTGAACGCGGAGACCAAACGCCGCCGCGGCCCGCTTCTCTACAGCGCTCAGCCAAGCCGGGCCGGCGAGGCGCTGCTGGCGCGGAGCCTGGAAAGCTTCCAGACCGCTTCCGTGCGCGCCGGAGAGGTGATCGCGACCGATCTCGCCCGGATGGCCGAGCGGCTCGAAGCGGCCGCGAAGTATTACGCGGCTTACGAATCCGACGCCGCCGAAGCAATCGAAGAGATCGCCGACAAGCCGCCGGACGACAACGGTCCGAGCGAGATCCGGACGGTTCTCGGCTGATGGCGGAGTGGTCCGACGACATCTCGTCGCTGATGCGCGCCGAGGCCGACCGGTGCGGCTGCCTCGCCAGGCTGCTGGATCCGATCGCCGCGGGGCTGAACGAGCACGACCTGCCGGAGTGGACTGGCGCGGGCGCGGAGGCGTACGCGGCGGTGCGCAAACGGCAGCGCGACCAAGCTGATGCCGCGTCGGAAGCCCATCGCGTTGCCGCAGCAGCGTTGTACCGCTACGCCGAGGCCGCGCAGAGCTTGAAGAAGCGCCTGCTCGACGGCGAAGACGAGCCAACCTTGCTGTCCGAACGCGGCCGGCACGCCGACGAAGCCGCCCAAGCCCTGGACCGGGCCACCGAGCGGCTGGACGAGCTGCAGTCCACATTGGACGAGCTTCCGAAGCAGCGCGCAGTCACCGTCGAACGCCCGTCGGCGGCTGAACGGCCGCCGGTGCTGAACCTGCCGACTGAGACTCGCCAGCCGGAGTGGGACCGTGCGCAGTTCCCGGTGCCGGGCGCGCCCAACCCGCACCTGCAGGCGCTCAGCGACGCGGTCCTGCGGCACTTTCAGGCGAACATCGGGACGATCTCGGCGCGGCTGGAACCGGACCGCTGAGCCGTCAGTCGACCGCCGGAGTCCCGCCCTCCCGCACCGGCAACCCAGCCGCCGCCCAAGCCCGGAACCCGCCCGCCAAATCCGTAGCCTTCGCCAGCCCCAGCCGCTGCAGGTCCGCCGCCGCCAGGCTCGACGCGTACCCCTCGTTGCACACCACCACCGCGACGGTCTCCGCCGAAACCCCCGGCAGCCGCCACTCGCTGTCCGGGGCGAGGCGCCACTCCAGGTGGATCCGCTCGACCACCACCGACCCGGGGATCTCGCCCTCGGCGAGCCGGTTGGCGTACGGCCGGATGTCGACGATCAGCGCGCCGTCGGCCTGCAGGTCGGCGGCGCGCGCCGGGTCCGCCCGGTCCAGCGAGGACCGGGCGCCGGCGAGAAAACCTTCGATAGCGGTCATGACCGCACAATGGCAGGCAGCGGCGGGATCTCGTTCGGCACGTCCGCGAGGCTCGTGTATTCGCGGGTCGGCACCAGCGGCGGCGAGTAGGCGTGCACGCTGGCCGCCGGTTCGCTGCCGACGCCGAGCACCTGGTGCGCGCGCCCGGCGCCGAAGCCGATGCCCTGCCCGGCGGTGTGCGTGCGGCGGCGCACCGGGCCGCCGGGGTAGCGGTACTCCTCGCCGAGTTCGCCCTGCAGCACGGTGAACGAACCCGACGCGCCGCCGTGGTCGTGCGGCTTCGTGTGCTGGCCGGGCAGCCACGACAGCAGCCACAGCTCGACGCCGTCGGTGAGCGCGAGGCGCGCCCACCAGCGCTGGTCCTCGTCGAAGCGCAGGACGTCGCGCAGGCTGGTGGTCAGTTCGGTGGTGACCGTGCGGGTCAGGTCGGCCAGCTCGCGCGGCGTCCACAGCAGCCGCGACGGGTGCAGCAGTTCGGGCAGCAGCGGATCGGCCAGCTGGGGGTGGATTTCGACTTCCGGACGGACGATGGACGTGGTCAACGGAGGCTCCTGGAACTAGCTCGGATGGTGCCGGACGCGAGGCGACGCGGCACGCCGACGAGGATCAGCGTGCGTGCCGCGCCCGGCTACACCCGCTGGAGGCCACCAGGAGAAGGTCGATCGCGCGACGGCGCCAGAACACGGGGCGCGCGGAGACGAACATGGCGTGGATGCTGCCACAGCCTCGCGATCACGGCCTCTTGTCCCATCCGCTGGACACCGCGCGTTCGGCCCCGCGGACGCGCGGACGCGGTTATCCCCGGGCGGGTGCGCGCCCGCGCCCGGGGGACCGCCACAATGGGGCTCGTGAGCGAGCCGATCCTGCCCAGCGATCCTGACGACCTCGTCGTGCGGATGTCCGGTGTCGGCGTCCGCCGTACCGGAAACGACCTCCTCGCGGCCCTCGACTGGGCGGTGGAACTGGACGAGCGATGGGTGGTGCTCGGGCCCAACGGGGCCGGCAAGACCACCCTGCTGCGCCTGGCCGCCGCCGAACTGCACCCCACGTCCGGCACCGTCGACCTGCTCGGCGACCGCATCGGCAAGGTGAACATCTTCGACCTGCGCCCGCGCATCGGCTTCACCTCCGCCGCGATCGCCCAGCGCGTGCCCGGCGACGAGCGCGTCGCCGACGTCGTGGTCAGCGCCGGGTACGCGGTGATGGGCCGCTGGCGCGAGCAGTACGACCGGATGGACCTCGACCGGGCGACCGAACTGCTCGGCACGCTCGGCATCGCGCACCTGGCCGAGCGCACCTTCGGCACGCTGAGCGAGGGCGAGCGCAAGCGCGTGCTGATCGCCCGGTCGCTGATGACCGACCCGGAGCTGCTGCTGCTCGACGAGCCCGCCGCGGGCCTCGACCTCGGCGGCCGCGAGGACCTCGTGGCCCGGCTGTCGGTGCTCGCGATGGACCCGGACGCGCCGGCGATGGTGCTGGTCACCCACCACGTCGAGGAGATCCCGCCCGGCTTCACCCACGCGCTGCTGCTGCGCGAGGGCCGCGCGGTGGTGTCCGGGCTGGTGGACGACGTGATCACCGGCGAGAACCTGTCCAAGACGTTCGACCAGGACCTGGTGCTGGAGCGCTCGGGCGAGCGGTTCTTCGCCCGCCGCAGGTAGCTTGTCCTTACCGGCCGGTAGCCTGCTGTCAGTTCGTCAACGAGGAGGAATCCCGTGGGAGAGTTCGTAACCCTGGAAGTCGAGGGCGGGGTCGGCACGATCCGGCTGGACCGGCCGCCGGTCAACGCGCTGAACAACCAGGTGCAGGCCGAGCTCGCCGAGGCCGCGCGCGAGGCGTCCGACCGCGACGACGTGCGCGCGGTGATCCTCTACGGCGGCGAGAAGACCTTCGCCGGCGGCGCGGACATCAAGGAGATGGCCTCCCGCACGTACCCGGAGATCGCGAAATTCGGCGCCGAGCTGACCGCGTCGCTCGCCCGGGTCGCGAACATCCCGAAGCCGGTCGTCTGCGCGATCACCGGCTACGCCCTCGGCGGCGGCCTCGAACTGGCGCTGACCGCGGACTGGCGCGTGGCGGGCGACAACGTGAAGGTCGGCCAGCCGGAGATCCAGCTCGGCATCATCCCCGGCGCGGGCGGCACGCAGCGGCTGACCCGGCTGATCGGCCCGAGCAAGGCCAAGGACCTCATCTTCACCGGCCGGTTCGTGAAGGCCGAGGAGGCGCTCAAGCTGGGCATCGTCGACGAGGTCGTGGCCCCGGACGACGTGTACGCCGCCGCGCACAAGTGGGCCTCGCAGTTCGCGAACGGCCCGGCGATGGCGCTGCGCGCGGCCAAGGCGGCGATCGACTCCGGCCTCGACGTGGACCTGGCCACCGGCCTGAAGATCGAGACGCAGCTGTTCACCGCGCTGTGGGCGACCGAGGACCAGAAAAACGGCATGCAGTCGTTCATCGACAACGGCCCCGGCAAAGCCAGTTTCGAGGGGAAGTGACTTCCGTGTCCGACCCGGCGCCGAATCCGCACGCCACCGAAGACGAGGTCAAGGCGGCCTACGCCGACCCGAAGCTCGCGAACGTCCTCTACCACGACTGGGAAGCCGGGACGTACGACGAGAAGTGGTCCATTTCCTACGACGAGCGCTGCATCTCCTACGCCACTGACGTGTTCAACGCGGTCGCGGGAGACGACGGCCAGCCGTACCAGCACGCGATGGAACTGGGCAGCGGTACCGGCTTCTTCCTGCTGAACCTGATGCAGGGCGGCGTCGCGAAGAAGGGTTCGGTCACCGACCTGTCGCCGGGCATGGTGCAGGTCGCGCTGCGCAACGCCGAGGGCCTCGGGCTCGACGTCGACGGCCGGGTCGCCGACGCGGAGCGGATCCCCTACGACGACAACACGTTCGACCTCGTGGTCGGGCACGCGGTGCTGCACCACATCCCGGACGTGCGCCAGGCGTTCGGCGAGGTGCTGCGCGTGCTCAAGCCGGGCGGGCGGTTCGTGTTCGCCGGCGAGCCGACGAAAATCGGCGACCGCTACGCGCGCCGGCTCGGCCAGTTCACCTGGTACCTCACCACGAACATCACCAAGCTGCCCGCGCTGAGCGGCTGGCGGCGTCCGCAGTCCGAATTGGACGAGTCCTCGCGGGCGGCGGCGCTCGAGGCCGTGGTCGACATCCACACCTTCGACCCGTCGGAGCTGGAGTCGATGGCGCGCGGTGCCGGTGCGCAGGACGTCCGCGCGGTCACCGAGGAGTTCTCGGCGGCGCTGGCCGGCTGGCCGATCCGCACCTTCGAGGCCGCGGTGCCGCAGGAGAAGCTCACCGTGCGCTGGCGGCTGTTCGCCTACCACCTGTGGCTGCGACTGTCCGCTTTGGACAAGAAGCTGCTGTCGAAGGTGCTGCCGCGCGAGCTGTTCTACAACGTGATGATCACCGGGACCAAGCGGCCGTCCTGAATTGCCCTACGGTTTCACGCTCGACGACGTCGCCTTCCTGCGCTCCGCCGCGGGACGGGCGGCGCTCGCCGAGTGCTCCACTTTGGACGCTTCGCGGATCGCGGACGTCACGACGGCTCGCCGCCTGGTCGGGGAGCATGCCTCTCCGGTGCTGGAAACCGTTGCGCTGCGGCGTAAATCGGTTCTGAAACTGGCTTCTTCTGCCGAGTGGTTGTTCACTGCCGACGCTTTGCAGCAGGCGAGTGCTACTCCGGTGGCTCGGCATCGCGCTTCCCGGCTTGCTGGTCTCGCCGTGCATGACGTCACGTGCTCGGTAGGCGCGGACCTGGTCGAACTGTCTCGGGTCGCTTCGGTCGCGATGGGGTCCGATGTGGACCCGGTGCGGCTGGAAATGGCTAGGCACAACGCTTCCGTCGCCGAGGTGTCGCCGCTCGTCGCGCGGGCCGATGCCCTGCAGCCGGTTTCCCGGGACACCGCCGTGGTCGCCGATCCCGCCCGTCGCGACTCCGCCGGTCGCCGGGTGTGGCGTCCAGTTGACTTCCTGCCGCCGCTCGACGAACTCGTGGCCGCCTATCCCGGCCGGGTCCTGTCGGTGAAATGCGCCCCCGGCATGGACTTCTCCATCGCACCCTGGGCGGACGAGGTGGAACTCGTGTCCCTTGACGGTCAAGTCCGCGAGGCCTGTCTGTGGCGAGGGCTTTCGTCGGGTGTCACGCGCCGAGCGACAGTGCTGCGCTCGGATGGTGCACAGTGGACTCTCACCGACGCGGAACCGGACGACATTCCCGTGCGGGCAGCGGGGGAATGGCTGGTGGACCCTGACGGCGCAGTCGTCCGCGCCGGACTCGTGCGGCATTACGCGGCGCGGCATGGGTTGTGGCAGCTGGACGAACGCATCGCCTACCTCACCGGCGACACGCCACCGCCGGGCGTGCGTGCCTTCCGAGTGCTGGAACAGTTGCCTTACCGGGAAAAAACGCTCGGTCAGGCGTTGAAGAAGCTCGATGTCGGACGGCTGGAAATCCTCGTCCGCGGTCTCGACGTGGACCCAGACGCCTTGCGTCGCAAGCTGAAACCGCGTGGTCACGAAGAGTCCACTGTGGTGCTCACGAGAATCGGCCGGTCCCCGGTGGCGTTCGTGTGCCGGGCCGAACGCATCCCAACGGAGGGTTTTCAAGCCGGTTGACGCGGCGTAAGTTCTGCGGGTTGGCGAATAATCACTGGAGGGTCGCTGTGTCTCGTTTTCCCGCTCTCGTCAAACTTGCCGCCGCCGCGGCCGTCGGCGCCACCGTCGCCGGAGGCGCGACCGCACTGGCCGGGTCGGACGCCGTCACCGCCGCGCACGGCCGGGAGCCGGCCAACATCGGCCAGGTGAAGAACGACGTCAAGGCGTACTACGGCGACTGGCTCGACGCGTCCGGCAAGCACCACTACTCCGAAACCAGCCGGTTCGTCACCGACACCCAGCGCGTGGTCGCCGACGCGAAGCGGTACCTGCAGCAGAAGCTGGGGAAGGTGAAGAACCCGGCGATCGTGCTCGACGTGGACGACACGTCCGAGATCACCTACGGCTGGGAAGCCGACAACGACTTCGGCTTCGACCCGGTGAAGCAGCAGAAGGCCATCGACGACGGCACCTTCGAGGCCAACAAGCCGGTGCTGGAGCTGACGAAGTGGGCCGCCGAACGCGGCGTTCAGGTCTATTTCCTGACCGGCCGCAACGACAAGCAGGGCCCGCAGTCGCTCAAGAATCTCGCGAACGAGGGCTACCCGACACCGACCGGCGCGTACTTCAAGCCGAAGACCACCGCGCCGGACTACCTGCCGTGCGGGCTGAACTGCAACACCGTGCAGTACAAGTCGGGCACCCGCGCGCACATCCAGTCGACCGGCGCGCACATCGTGCTCAACCTCGGCGACCAGTTCAGCGACCTCGAAGGCGGCTACGCCGACCACCCGGTGAAGCTGCCGAACCCGATGTACTACCTGCCCTGATCTTTCGTGCCGGAGTCAGCCCGGGTCCCGCGCCGGGCCCGGGCTGCTCCGCTTTCGTCAGCCGGAGTACCCGGCGAAGATCCTCGAGAATTCGTACGGCTGCTGGGAAATGTTGGTGCACCGGTACAGCGCGCCGGTGCACGCGTTCGCGTCCCGGCCGAGTTCCCAGAACGACAGCATTCCCATGTGGACACTCTGCGCGAAGCTGACCACCGCGCTGGCGTCCTTCTGGTAGAAGATCTCGTTCTGCGAATCGTTGACGCCCAGCATCGGGGTCAGCCCGACCTTCTGCCAAGCGTCCGCATCGGACAGTCCGAGCGCCGTTTTCAGTTGCCCCTGCGTGGATTGCGCCGCCTGGATCGCCTTGGCCCCTTGGTCGCCGGCACCCTGGTAGTAGTCCATCGCCATGACGTTCACCAGGTCGAGATTGATGCCCGCGTCGTGCGCCGAGGTCACGACGTTCAGCCCGTCCGCCGTGAGCCCGGTCGGAAGCACCGGCAGCGTCAGCGAAATCTTGAGCCCGGGATTGTCGTCCTGCACCTTTTTCAGTGCTTCGGAACGAAGTTTGATCGAACCGGGGTCGGCGACCGCCGCGCCCTCGATGTCGACGTCGATGTATTTGAGGTCGTAGGCTTTGATCACCGCCTCGTACTCGCCGACGAGCGAATTGACGTCGCCGCACGCCTGCGCGAGCTCGACGCCGGACGCGCCGCCGAAGGAGACTTTGACATCTCCGCCAGCCGCGCGAATCTTGGCGATTTCGTCGGACTGCCACCCCTGCCGGGGATCGTAGGCAGCGAACCAGCTGGCCTTGCACGCGGCTCCGGTGACGAAGCCGAGCGTGAAACTCTTGATGCCGCTCTGCTCGGACATCGACGACAACACGGGCGACGGCCACGCGCCCATGTCCACATAGGGCGCGAGCGCGATCGACGAGTCGCTCGCCGCGGCCGCGGTGCTCTGCGGCACCGCGAGTCCGGCTACGGCCAGCAGCCCGCCGAGCGCGGCCGCCAGTTTCCGGGGGGAGGACAGACGCATGGGTGGAACCTCCACGGTGAGGACCGAGGGGTGGAAAACCCCTGTCCAAAAGGTATAGACCAATAATCCCGCGGAGGCCATGGGCCATTAGTATGCCGATCCGTCCCGATGAACGGGATTCAGTGTCGCGAGGCGGGCCGGAACCGCAGGTCGATCGCGAGCGCGGGATCCCCGTCGTGCACCCGGTCCCACCGAACCGGTTTCCCGCCCGGATTGTCGAACAGCCGCACCCCGGACCCGAGCATCACCGGCATCAGATGCACGAAGAACTCGTCGACAAGCCCCAGCTCAACGCACTGGCGCGCGATATCTTGGCTGTGCAGCTCAAGATCTTTCCCGCCCGCCGCCGCGAGCCCGATCTCGACCGCCTCCCGGACGTCGCAGTCGAGAAACGTCACCCCGTCCTCTGCCTGCGCGTCCTCGGGATGATGGGTAAGCACGAAAACCGGCCCGCTCCACGCCCCGCCATACGGCTGCTTGGCGACCTTCCCCGGCGCTGTTGCCGCCAGCGCGTCAAACCCGCGCCGTCCGCCCAGAATCGCCCCGATCCGCGCGATGGATTCCTCGTGCACGCCCGGCGTGATGTGCACCCCCGACATCCAGTCCATCGCATGCCCGTCCGCCGCGACGAACCCGTCCAGCGACATCGCGACGTGCCACAACACCTTGCCCATGGCTCCTCCTCGTTCTTTCGATACGAGGTAGACCGGGGGAGCGGCGAAAACTCATCGGTCCTCAGGGCGTCAAATTCTCCGCGCAGATGCTCAACAGCTCAGCCAGCCGTCGCCGCTCGGATTCCGGCATCCCGGCCAGCATCCGCTCCTCGATGTCGTCGACCACCCGATGCGCTTCTTTCAGTCGAGCCTCGCCGGTCGCGGTGAGCCGCACCGGCCGTGCCCGCCCCGTCGACGCTTCCTCGGCGACCGCGACCAGCTCGGCCGTCTTCAATCCGGTCAGCACGTCCCGCAACGACTGCCGCGTCACGAAACACTGCCGCGCCAACTCGGCCGACGAGGCCCCCGGGCTCTCCGCCAGCGCCGCCAGCACCGCGTATTGCGCCATCGACAACCCGATCGGCCGCAACAGTTCGTCGGACGCCTGCCGGAACGCCTGCTGCACCCGCTTCACGAGATACCCCGGCCGTCGCGTCGCCTCTTGACTCATGACAGGAACCTTACACATAATGGCCCCTTGTCAGGAACCTGTCATTGCGGAGGAGGACCCGTGACCCCCACGACCATCAGCACCGACGCCGACGTCGCCACCTTGATCAACGTCTTCACCGTCGCCCCGGAGAAGCAGCAGGCCCTGGTGAAGGTCCTGACAACGGCGACAGAAGAGGTCATCGGCCGCCGCCCTGGCTACGTGTCCGCGAACATCCACGCGAGCACCGACGGCACGCGCGTCGTGAATTACGCCCAATGGACGAGCGCCGAGGCCCTCCAGGCGATGTTCGCCGACCCGGAATGCCAGGAGCACATGTCCGTGGCCTTGGCACTGGCCGAGTGCGAACCGCACCTGTACACCGTGGAATCCGTGCACCACGCCTGATGGTCCGGCGCAGTGCCCGGCGTGCCATCAAAGTCCGCGTGCTGAACTTCCCCAGCCCGGACGGATCCGAGCGGGACCGAAAGCGCGTCGGAGCTTCTTCGCACGCCCCGTTCCGCCGAAATCCATGCGCTGCTTCCGGCTCAATCAGCCGCGGCCTCGCACCGCCCGTCCCGGCGGCTCCGGTCCGGCCGCCCCCTGACTGACCGGACCGGAGCCGCCGCTTCGTCACCGCTTCCGGGCCACCAGCACCGTGTCCCGAACCACCGTCTCGGCCCCGACCGCGGCCCGCTCCCGAGCCTCCGCGGCCACCGAAGCCCAAGACTGGTCCAGCGTCTCCGCCACTTCCCCGGCCGTGAACATCATGTCCGGCATGTGCGGCCGCCCGGCGTGGACGTCGGCGGGGTCATGCCCCACCACCAGCAACGTCCCGCCCGGAGCCACCGCGTCCGCGAGCCGCGCGAACGCCACCGTCCTGGCCGCCGACGGGATGTGCAGGAAATGCGTCGTCACCAGGTCGAACTTCGACTCCGGCACCCATTCGCCCACATCGGCGGCGACCCACGTGATCCGCTCGCCCACGCCGAGTTTCGCCGCCTGCGCGCGCCCGCGTTCGATGGCCGTCGTGGAGAAGTCGACCGCCGTCACCCGCCAGCCCTGCTGCGCGAGCCAGATCGCGTCGCCGCCCTCGCCGCAGCCCGCGTCCAGCGCGTGGCCCGGTTCCAGTCCGGAAGCCTCGGTCACGAGCTGGTCGTTCGGCCGCCCGCTCCACATCTCGTCCCGCGAGCGGTACCGCTCCTCCCAGGACTGGCGGTCGAACGGCGGATGCTCGTTAGTCCGCGCGACCTCCCGCTCCATCTCGTGCGAGAACGGCATTTCCCGCTGCCGGACGGCTTCCGCGGCTTCCTCCTCGACCAAATCGCCGTTGATCGCCGCACCGGCCATCAACCCCGCCGCGGCCGAAACCACGACCTGCGCCCGCATGTCCGCGACGTTCCCCGCCACCCACAAGCCGGGAACGGACGTCCGTCCCGCCGCGTCCGCGGGGACCTTCGTGCCGATCACGAAACCGTTGAACTCCACCGGCTCCGGCTCGATCCCGAGCGGCGCGAGAAAGTCCGCGCGCGTCCTGGCCGGCGCCGCGACGGCCAGCGCCTCGCGCGCCACGACCTCGCCCGATTCGAGCCGCACCCCGGTCAGCTGGTCGTCCTCGGTCTCGACCGCGGCGACCGCCCCGTCCACGATCCGGATCCCGCGCGCCAGCAGCGGAGCCTCCTCGAAATCCCCGTGCGTGTGCCGGAAAACGACGACGTCGTCGGTCAGCTGCCGCCACATCAACGCCTGGTGCACGGTCATCGGACCGGTCGACAGCACGCCGATCGCCCGGTCGCGCGCTTCCCAGCCGTGGCAGTACGGGCAGTGCAGCACGTCCCGGCCCCACCGTTCCGCCAGCCCGGCGACCTCGGGAAGCTCGTCGACGAGACCGGTCGCGACCAGCACCCGCCGCGCGTGCGTGCGCCGCCCGTCGGCCAGCGAGATCTCGAACCCGTTGTCCCCGTTGGCGATCGACGTCACCGTCTGCGCGAGCACCTCGCCGCCGTACCCGGCCAGCTCCGCGCGGCCGATCGAGAGCAACTCGGCAGGCGGCGTGCTTTCGCGGCCAAGGTAGTTGTGCACGTGCCCGGCCGGCGCGTTGCGCGGCTCGCCGGAATCCACGACCAGCACCGACCGCCGCGACCGCGCGAGCGCCACCGCCCCGCTGAGCCCGGCCGCACCGCCGCCGACCACCACCACGTCGTACTTCTCGTCCACTGGATCCTCCTGTAGTCCCCTTGCCCCGGACTATCCGGAGAACGCGCCGACTTGACAAAGTTCTTTGCCGAAGTGGCAAATTGAACGGCATGAGCGAAGACGACCAGGACCTCGGCGAGGTCCTGCACGCGGTCGGCCCGAGGCTGCGCGCCCTGCGCAAGCAGCGCAACGCGACGCTGACCGGCCTTGCGGAGACGACCGGGATCTCGGTGAGCACGCTGTCGCGGCTCGAAGCCGGCCAGCGCAAACCGACCCTGGAGCTGCTGCTCGCCCTGGCCCGCGCCTACCAGGTCCCGCTCGACGAGCTGGTCGGCGCGCCGCCGACCGGCGATCCGCGCCTGCACCCGAAACCGTTCGTCCGGCACGGCCGCACCTACCTGCCGCTCACCCGGCGGCCGGGCGGCCTGCGCGCCTACAAGATGATCCTGCCGCCGGAGCGCCTCCCCGAACCTCCGGACCAGCGGGTCCACGAGGGGTACGAGTGGATGTACGTCCTGTCCGGACAGTTGCGCCTGATGCTCGGCGAGCACGACGTAGTTCTCCGGCCGGGCGAGGTCGCCGAATTCGACACGCACGTTCCGCACTGGTTCGGCAACGCGGGCGCCGAGCCCTGCGAGGTCCTGGCCCTTTTCGGCCCGCAAGGGGAGCGGTTCCACGTCCGCGCCCGGCCTGCCTCTTGACGCATACCCATATCGGCATATGATTGTCCGCATGGCACGGGCAGCGACCACCGCGGACGTCTTCAACGCCGTCGCCGAACCGCGGCGCCGGGAGATCCTGGACGTCCTCGCCGACGGCGAACGTCCGGTGAACGACCTCGTCCGCGTGCTGGGCCTGGGGCAGCCGCAGGTGTCGAAGCATCTGCGAGTACTGCGCGAGGTCGGCGCGGTCGAGGTGCGAGACGAGGGCAGGCAACGCCTTTACCGGCTGAACGCCCGCGCGCTCAAACCGATCCACGACTGGGTGCGTCGCTACGAACGCTCCTGGGAGGAACGGTTCGAGTCGCTGGACGCCGTGCTGGAAGAAATGGGCTCGACCGAGGAGGACGATCATGACCGACACGACGACCGGCACGGCGAAGGTGACGCTGCCCGCTGACGACCAGATCCTGATCACCCGGGATTTCGCCGCCCCGCGGCGGCACGTCTACCGTGCCTGGACCACGCCGGACCTGGTGAAACGCTGGTGGGCGGGCAAACGAGGCAATGTGACGTCCGTGGACATCGACCTGCGGGTCGGCGGCCAGTGGCGCTATGTGCTGATCGCGAACGGCAACTTCGAGGTCGCCTTCCACGGCGAATATCGCGAGATAGTTCCCGAGGAGCGCCTGGTCCACACCGAGGTCTACGAAACCCCGGGAGCCTTGGACGTGGAGGCCCCCGTGGTCACCGTGACGTTCGCCGAATCGGGCGACCGCACCACGGTGACCATGCTGACCGAAACGCACACCAAGGAACTCCGCGACACCATTCTGGAATCCGGCATGGAAGGCGGAATGCAGGAGTCGATGGACGCGCTGGAAGAGGTCGCGGCTTCGCTGCCGTGAACCGGCGAGGCGGCCCGGATTCCGCTGTCCGGGCCGCCGCGATTCAGCCGTACGAGTAGAACCCCTCGCCGGTCTTGATCCCGAGCTTGCCCGCCTCGACGTACGTGCGCAGCAGGTCCCGCGGCCCGGCGGGCAGGTGCGGGTTCTCGTCCGCGTAATGGTTTTCGATGTCCAGCACCACGTCCAGGCCGACCTGGTCCATCATCTGGAACGGCCCGTACGGCAGATGCCAGTTGATCTTGAACATCCCGTCCACGTCCTCGGGCCGGGCGACGCCCTCCGCGACGACGGCGAGCGATTCCCGTTTGATCGCCGCCCACACGCGGTTGAAAATGAACCCGACGCTTTCCTTTCGCGCCTCGAACGGATGAATGCCGAATTCCGGCAACACCCCGAGCAGCGTGTCGAGCACGGTCCGGCCGGTTTCGCCGTCGGACATGAGGTCGACCGCGTTCGCCGTCGGCGGCATGTAGAAGTGGATGTTGCACAGTCGCGATTTGTCGCGCACTTTCTCGGCCATCATCCGCGACGGGTACGACGACGAGTTCGTGGCGAAGATGGTGTCGGCGGGCGCGGCCTCGTCGATTTGGCCCCACAGCGGGATTTTGATGTCCAGCCGCTCCGGCACCGCCTCGACGACGAGCCACGCGTCGCGCAGGGCGTCCTCGATCGACGCGGCGTCCTCGACCTGGCCGATCTCGCCGCTGCCGCGCTTTTCGAGCAGGACGGGCAACGCCTCCGCCACGTATTCCGCCGCCGCCGCGACCTGTTCGGCGCTCGGGTCGCTGATCCGCACGGTTCCGCCGCGCGAGGCGAACATCAGCGCGATGCGCCTGCCCAGCGTCCCGGCGCCGAAGACGGTGACCGGCCGGTCGCGGATCTGGTCGAATGTGTACGCGTACGGCATGGCGGGCTCACCTTTCGATCTTGAGCCAAGAAGACCATCCGTCCTCGCCCGCCGCAATTCCGCGGCCACTGGCGGGGGACCGGCTCGCGTAGAATGCGGCGGTGGTCGATGTTCGCGAGGTTCGCCGTCTCTGTTACGGCTTCGCCCGTCGTACCAGCGGAACCCTCGCCGAATTCCGCGTCCCGGACGTCACGCCGAACTTCTGGCAAGCCGTCGTCGAGTATCCCGACCGCACGGTCTCGGTCGTCGCCGCCAACGACGCGCCGGTGCTCGCGCTCGCCCGGCCCCGCTCGCTCGACTTCGCGCCGTCCCGGGAATGGGGGCCGCTGGAGTTCGTCGACGAGCCGGAACTGGCCGCCGTGCTAGCGGAAACGGAGCAGTTCCGGGTGCTCGCGCCGGCCGACCTCGAACGTTCCTTCAAGGCCGAAGACTGGCCGCACCTCACCCGGTCCGACATCGCGTACTGGAAACCGGCGACCGTCGGCGAAGCTCTGTTCAATTACTGGGATTGACCTCCCGGACTCCGGACAGCGGGAAGGTGCCGCCGCCGGAAATCGTGACGGAACCGGTGAACACGTCCCCGTCGACCGTGCCGGTCACGCTCACCTCGAAGCGCACCGGATCAGTCACCAACGCGGTTAAGGCGATTTCCCGGCCGTCGACCGTTCCGGCCACGATGGGGACCGTGACGTTCAGCTGGGAGTCGAAAATGGAACCGGACACCGCGGCGCCGTCGGTCGCGAGGTCGAGAAGCAGGTCTTTGCTCCCGGCCGGGTGCACGAACGTGACCTTCCAGGTGCCATCCGGACCGGTTTTCCCGCTGGCGGGCCGGGAAGCCTGCGCCGGGCGGGCCACCGGAACCGGAGGCTCGCCGAGTGCGGGTTGTCCGGGTTTCACCGGAACGCCCGCGGAATTCAGGAACCCCGCCATCATCCGGTAATAGCCGACGAGGAACAGGATCTCGATGACCTCGGCATGGTCGCGGGTCGCGGCGAGAGCCGTCCAGGTTTCGTCGGACACAAAGACATTCGCGCACAGTTCGTCCACGGCACGCAGCACCGCGTCGTCCTCGGGCGACCAGCTGGCGTCCGGGTCGGAAAGCGCCGTGATCTCGGCTTCGGTCGCACCACCGCCGAGCGCGGCAGGCGCGTGATTGGCCCATTCGTACGGCGCGTCGCACCGGAGCGCGACGCGGAGGATCGCCAGCTCACGGATCCGCGGATGCAGTTTCCCTTGACTCAGCAGGAAAGCGCCCAATTTCCCGGACGCCTCCATCACCTCCGGCGCGCGGGCGAGAACCTGGATCACGGTGTCCGCGCCGAGTTTCGCCAGCTTTTGCTGCTCGGGATCCATCTCGTCGAGTTCGAGCGGCGGGATGCGGGGAATCCTCGCGTGCGGCATGTCAGTTTCCTTCCGCGGGCAGGCGATCGAGGGCCGCCCGCGCTTCGTCGAGGCTGAGCTGGGGATGCGAGTGGATGTCGATCAACGCGCGGGCGAGGAGGTTGTCGCCAGCCGGACTGAGGATGTCGACGCCGGCCGCGCGGGAAATGTGCTGGTGCAGCACGGTGATCGACAACGCCATCGCCGCACCGATCGCAGCGCGGACCTTCGGCTCGACCGTCGGCGGGTCCGGCCGTCGCCGATCATCCGCGACGAGCCGGTCCGCGCCAGCTTCGACCATCGCGTCGAACAACGGCGCGACCCCGCCTTCGACCAGCGCCCGGACGAGGTAATCCCGATACGGCCCGACGGCGATTCGCGCCGCCGCAACCGGATTCGCCGCGACGCTGGTTTCGGGGTCGGTCAACTCGGCCAAATCAGCCGGGACCTGGTCGTTGAGCTTGCCGAGGAGCTTTGCCAAGTGCGCGTCGCACGCCTCGCGGAGCTCCTGCTTGGACCCGAAGTGGTGCCGCACCAACCCCAAAGACACGCCCGCTTCCACGGCGATGCCCCGGATCGTGGCGCGCTCGAAGCCATGCTCGCCGAAGTGCCGCATCGCCGCGTCGCGGATCCGGGCGCGCGCGGTCAGGTCGTCGGGGTCGGTCATGACGCCGTCGCTATACGCATGAACAGCAGGCTATACCTGCGTATAGCCCTCGCGCCAGACGAGGACACCGTTGTCCCCGCACTACTGCTGGTCAGAACTGCTTCTCGCCACCGTCGACGTAAATGTTCGCGCCGAGGATGAAGCTGCTCTGCTCGGAGGCGAGGAACAACACGGCGTCAGCGACCTCGCGCGGCGTCCCCATCCGTCCGAGCGGAACTCGCGCCGCGAAACTCGCCCGAGCCTCGTCGACCTTGTCCGCGCCGACCGCCTTCTCGAGCACCGGCGTGTCGATGGTCCCGGGCGAAACCACGTTGACCCGGATGCCGCGCCCCTTCAGCTCGTTGGCCCAAGTGCGAGCGTAGGACCGAAGCGCGGCCTTGGATGCCGAATACGTCCCGAACGCTTCAAGGCCGTCATCCGCCCGGACCGACGAATTCAGAATCACCGACGCACCTTTGTTGAGCAGCGGCAACGCTTTCTGCACTGTAAACAGCGCGCCGCGGACGTTGGTGCCGAAGACCTGATCGAAGTGCTCCGCGGTCGTCTCTTCCAGGCTCGCGAACGATCCCGCCGCCGCGTTGGCGAACACGACGTCGAGCCCCTTGCCCCGAGCGCGAACCGCGTCGTAAAGCCGATCCAGATCATCCAGGTCAGCGATGTCCCCCGGTACCGCAGTCGCCGCCCCGATGGTCTTCACGGCCGCGTCCAGCGCGTCCCGATTCCGTCCAGTGATGAAGACGTACGCCCCCTCGGCCGCGAACCTCTCGGCGGCAGCCAACCCGATCCCGCTGCTTCCACCGGTGACGACCGCCGTCTTGCCCTCGAGCTGCCCCATTTGCCGACCTCCGATTATTTAGGTACCGATCGGTACTAAATGAAACCGTAGCACTTCCGGACCGATCGGTACCGAAGGGCTACACTGGTGCGGTGACCACTCAGGACAAGCCGCCCATCGGCCGCCCGCGCAGCTTCGACGCCGACGAAGCGCTGCGGCGCGCGATGCTGGTGTTCTGGGAGCAGGGCTACGAAGGAGCCAGCCTGGCCGATCTGACCGGGGCCATGGGCATCACGAAAACCAGCATGTACGCCGCTTTCGGCAACAAAGAACAGTTGTTCCGCAAGGCTCTAGCCCTCTACGACGAAGGCCCCGCCTCCTACGGCCCACGAGCCTGGGCGGAGCCAACCGCCGCCAAGGTAGCCGCCGCGATCCTCAACGGGGCCGTCCAAGCAACGACCGACCCCGACTGCCCACCCGGATGCCTAGGCGTCCAGGGCTCGCTGGCCGCGGGCGAACTAGGCCTCCCCGCACGCGAATTGCTGGTCGAATGGCGCAACGCCGCCCGTCGAGCCCTGGAGAAACGCTTCCAGCGCGCCGTAGACGAACACGATCTACCCCCGTCCGCCAACCCGGCCCGGCTGGCTCGCTACGTCATGACAGTCGCGTTCGGCATCGCCGTAGAAGCAGCCAGCGGCGCGAGCCGGGATGAGTTGCAGGAAGTCGCCGACGCAGCCCTTTCCACCTGGCCGGAACTTCAACGACCGCAGTAAAGATCAACCGCGACAGCCATCCGCTCCCGAAACTCGTCGCGGGTTTTCGCGTCGTACTTGATGCCGATCGCCGTGCTGATCAACGTCCCAGCCACGTCGGCAGCGGAGCGACCGCCGATCGCCTCGGTAACAAGCACCCGGAACTGCTTCGGATATTCAGCCGGCATGTCACCGAGCAATTCGGGATTCGAGTCGATCAGGACGCCAATCTCCGCAGCCATCGCCCCGACGTAGCGCCCGGCCCAATGATCGAACGCCTCAACCAGCCGCTCCCGCAGCGGTCGCCGCAAATCGGCGAGAGCACTCCGCGCCGCCGAGATGCTGCCGTCAAGCGAATGCCGCACCGTCGCGCGGAACAACTCCGGCTTGGACGAGAAGTAGAAGTACAAGCCAGGACGCGAGATGTCCGCAGCCTTAGCGACGTCGTCCATGGACGCCTTGCGATACCCGTAGCGCGCGAAGACCTCCAACGCCGAGTCCAGTACGTGCGTGCGCCGATCGCTGCCCATAGACACACTATACAACTCACGCCTAACCCGTATAGTCGAAAGGGTGCCTCAACCTTCCCGCATCCACGCTGCCTTAGCCGCCACGAGCACCCCCGCCGACGTCGGCGCAGGCCCCAACCACACGGCCGTCAACGCCGCTAGCGCCACCACCGCAGACTTGATTCACGCAGCCGTCAAGACCACCAGCGCCACCGCCGACGTCGCCACAGACCCGACCCACGCGGCCGTCAATGCCACCGCCACCACCGATGTCGCCGCAGACGTGATCCATACGGCCTGCAGCTCTACTGGCGCTGCCGCCGACGTTGCCGCAGACCTGATCCACGCGACCATCAAGGCCAGCGTCGCCGCCGATGTCGGCGCAGACCTGATCCACAGGGCCAGCAATGCCACCAGCGCTGCCGCCGATGTCGGCGCAGACCTGATCCACGCGACCGTCAATGCCACCGGTGCCGCCGCCGACGTTGGCGCAGGCCTCAACCCAGCGGTCGTCAATGCCACCGCCACCACCGACGTCGCCACAGACCTGATCCGCACGGCCTTCAACGCCACCAGCACTGCCGCCGATGTCGTCGCAGGCCTGGACCTCACCGGCATCCGCGCCGTCGTCACCGGTGCCACATCTGGCCTAGGCCGAGAAACAGCCCGCGCGCTCGCCTCAGCCGGCGCCGACGTCACCCTGGCCGTGCGCAACCCTTCTGCGGGCAAAAACGTCGCCGACGCCATCGCCACGTCCACCGGAAACCACGCCGTCCGCGCCGCGCACCTGGAACTGGCCGACCTCGCCACCGTCGCCCACTTCACCGCCAGTTGGGACGG
This sequence comes from Amycolatopsis sp. NPDC004079, assembly GCF_040610415.1. Lineage (NCBI taxonomy): Bacteria > Bacillati > Actinomycetota > Actinomycetes > Pseudonocardiales > Pseudonocardiaceae > Amycolatopsis > Amycolatopsis sp. NPDC004079. The sequence continues at coordinate 40,837 of NZ_JBEXMH010000010.1, forward strand.
CCCGCTGCACCTGCTGATCAACAACGCCGGCGTCATGCGCCCAACGCTGGGCCGCACCCCGCTGGGCTGGGAACTGCAGTTCGCGACCAATCACCTAGGCCACTTCGCACTGGCACTGGGCCTGCACGACGCCCTGACCGCCGGCGCGAACGACCGCGGAGCGGCCCGGATCGTCGCAGTGACCTCAGGCGCGCACATGTACTCATCTGTTGTCTTCGATGACATCCACTTTACCCAGCGAGCCTACGACCCCCAACTGGCTTACGGACAGTCGAAAACGGCCAACTCGCTGTTCGCGGTGGAAGCGACCCGCCGATGGGCGGCCGACGGAATCGTCGCCAACGCGGTCAACCCAGGCGGAGTTTCCACTGGCCTGCAACGAGATTTCACCCAAGACATGAAGGATCACCTAGACCGTCTGGAAGCCGCCGGCGTCTTCGCCTACAAGACGATCGAACAAGGCGCAGCCACCACGCTCGTCGCCGCGACCGCCCCAGAATTCGCCCATAACGGTGGCCATTACCTGGACGACGGCAACGAAGCCGAGACAGCCCCCGACGACGCCGACTTGGCGGACAACAGCCACGCCGTCAAGCGCTGGGCCCGCGACGAGGCGACCGCGCGGAGACTGTGGGGGGTGTCCCTGGACCTGGTCCGCCAACACTGACCGGCTTCCGTCAAGTTGTTCGCTCGCATCGCTGGCTCTCCGCAGCGGACAAGACATCCGGGGTCGCGGATCTGTAGTTGTCCTTGCGAGCGGTGAACTCTGCACCCAAGGCTTCCTTGACACCGGTCGGACTTACTGGGGCGCAGTGTTGTGCAGAACCAGCTTCATTGCTGGCGTTTCCAGCCCAACCCGTCCGAACCGCCGGTCGCATCGACCGCACTGATGGTCAGGCCGTCGGCCGCCCCGCGCCCGCGTAGTCGTCGCCCGGCTTCCGATACGGATGAACCTGCACCGCCTGCCCAGTCTGCGGCGCGTCGATCATCTGCTGATTCCCGATGTAAAGCCCCACATGATGGATCTTCGTCGTCGGCGCACCGTAGAAGATCAAATCGCCCAATTGGGGTTCGCTCACATGGGCAACGCTGCGGAATTGCGTGTCCGCCGTCCGCATCAGCTTGACGTCGGCGCTCGCATAAGCCGCGGTCGTGAGACCGGAACAGTCAAAACCCGGGTCAGCATCACGGGTCCCGTTACCGCCCCAGACGTACGGCAGTCCAATCTGGTCAATCGCGAAGTCGACCGCCGTGAGCACCGCCGGATTGGGCGGCTGCTCGCTCTGCCCGACCGTTCCGTAGACATTGGTCGTCGCAAGCGTCCGATGCAGAACCACCGGCGCCGGTTCCAGCGTCGCGACCCCGTTCCACCAGTCCGTCGCCAGATCGCGGCCATTCACGCAGAGCGCACGTCCAGCCGTGAGCGCCGAATCGTCGATGTTCTGAATGTCAGGCTTCCCGCCAGACGCACTCCGCTGCCACTTGCTCCACACCGCAGGGGAGATCTGCAACGGTCCCGCCGCCCCCGGCGTCGAAACGGTTCGGTGATAGAAGTCGAGAACCTCAACCGTGCCAAGCGGTTTCGCGAGAGTCCCGTTCTCCCTGACTTGATTACCCTGCGCCCGGCCATGATCGCTGGTGACTTTCCCGATCGCGGCGAGAGTGATCCAGGACAGGTGACAATCGGGCTTTTCCTTGCTGAGCGTGACAGTCGCCTGCGCGTACCCGTTCATCGCCCGCAACGGAATGTCGAGCCACTGACTGGTCCGAGACGCCCACGGCCCGAACTCCCCGGCCCGCGGCACCCCAGGCTGAACCGGTACCACCGACGTCGGCGCAGCGGAAGCCGGAGCGGTCTTCGAGGTAACCGGAGCCACCGACGATGTCGCCGCGACGTTCCCGGAATTCGCGTCACTGGCCCCGCCCGGCAAAACCTGCACCGCGACGGCCAACGCCGCAACGACCACTACAACCGCCCCCAGCGCGACCACAGCCCGCCGGTTCCGCGCGAGAAAACCCTGCTTCGCGGAAGGCGCGCGCCCTTCGCCGTCCGACGCCTGGAATCCGTCGCCACTAAACGGCGACGCACTGGTCAGCTCAGATGCCTCGCCATTCAGCGGCGACTCGCTGCCCGGCTCGGTCACGTGGCCTTTCAGTGGCGACTCGCTGCCCGGCTCAGGTGTGTCGCCGCTCAGCGGCGAGATGCTGGACGGGCCGGGCGCGCCGCCGTTGGATGCCGAGACGCTGGCTGACTCAGGACCCTCGCCGTTCCGCGGCGACCCGCTCGCCGAGCCGGACACGTCGCCATTGAGCGGCGACTCGCTGGCCAAGTCGGCAGCGTCGCCGCTCAACGGCGAAGCACTGGTCGGCTGAGATACGTCGCCACCCAACGGCGAGACAGCACCCCGCTCAGCCATTTCGCCGTTCCGCGGCGAACCAGAGCTCGATGCAAATGCCTCGCCGTTCGGCTGCGAAACAGCGTCCGGTCCGGGGTCGTCGCCACCCAGTGGCGAAGCGCTGGTCAACTCAGGCACATCGCCACCCCGCGACGCCTCATCAGCCAGCCCAGAAGTTTCGCCACTCAGCGGCGACACACTGGTCGACCCACGATTCTCGCCGTCCACCGGCGACGTCTCGCCCACGGACGAACCACCCGCGCCGACCGATTCACCGCCCGCCGGCGATACCCCGCCCACCGACGACCCAGCCGATTCGCCAATCACCGGAAGCGAAGCCGCACCCCCAGGCTCACCACCGCTCTCACCCACCACCGCACCAGGCGTGACCTGCGATTCGCCATCCAGCGGCGATCTCCCGGTCCCCTCCATCACTGGCCTCCGGCGAGTCTCGACAACACGAACTCGCGCAGCACATCCAGCTCCGTATCCACCGCCACCTCGACCGGCCGCCCGGTCGCCGCAGTCGGGACCTCCCGCCGGTCGACGATCGTCATGCCTCGGGTCGGGCCGAGGCCGGAGTCGACGTCGACCGGGTAAGTCTCCGTGTGCAGGAGGCCCGGCCGGATGGCCTCGGCGACGGCCACCGCGTCGTGCATGACGATGCCTTCGTAGCCGAGCACCTGCCGGTAGTGCACGAGGTAGTCCGGCGTGAACGAGTCCAGCGCCTGCCCCACCGGCCCGGACGCGGCGAGTTTCGCCAGCCACGCGCTGTCGACCGCGCATCGGTGAGTGAGATCGAGGGGGACCATCACGCACGGGACGTCGTCCTCGGCGAGCACGCGCCGCGCCGCGTCCGGGTCGGCCCAGATATTGAATTCGGAGACCGCAGTCGAGTTGCCAAGGGCGAGCGCGCCGCCCATCAGGACGATTCGCGCGATTTTCGAACGCACCCCGGGGTGAGCGGCGAGCAGGGCGGCGATGTTCGTGAGCGGACCGATCGGCGCGATGGTCACCGGTTCGTCCGAGGCTTCGATCAGCGAGACCATCAGGCTGACCGCGTCGGAATCTTCGAGCGGGCGGGTCGCGTCGGGCAGCGAAGCGGCGTGCCCGGAAAGCCCGTCGGAACCGTGGACGGTGCTCGACCGGTGCAGTTCGCGGTAGAGGAGCGGCCGCGAGGCACCCGCGGCGACCGGCACGTCCGGGCGGTCGCACAGTTGCAGCAGCCGTCGCGCGTTCGAAGTCGTCGTGGTCAGCGGCACGTTGCCGAAGACTGTCGTCACGCCCAGCAGGTCGACGTCCGCCGACCTCGCAGCCAACGCGATCGCGAAAGCATCATCGACGCCGGGGTCGGTGTCGATGATCAGCTTGGTCCCCATCGTGCTCCCCTTGCGTGTGGCTGGCCGTCGTCCACAGGTTACGGTCAAAGGCATGACGTCGATGTGGGGTGCGCCCGCGTTGTCGCGCGTGCGCGCCTGGCGGCGGGCCCGGCGGGACCCGCACCAGGCGAAGTTCCTGACGGCCGACTCGCTGCGCTGGGTGCTGCGCAATCGCGCGTACACGCCGTGGTACCTCGTCCGCTACTACCGGCTGCTCAAATTCCGCGTCGCGAACCCGCACATCATCCTGCGCGGCATGCTGTTCCTCGGCAAGAACGTCGAGATCCACTGCCGTCCCGGATACGGCCGGATGGAAATCGGCCGCTGGGTGCACATCGGCGACGGCAACGCCATCCGCTGTCACGAGGGGTCCCTTCGCATCGGCGACAAGTCGGTGTTCGGGCGGCAGAACGTGATCAACTGCTACCTCGACATCGAGCTCGGCGCCGCCACGCTCGTCGCCGACTGGGTGTACATCTGCGACTTCGACCACGTGACCGCGGACATCCACGTGCCGATCAAGGACCAGGGCATCGTCAAGTCGCCGGTCCGGATCGGCCCGGACACGTGGCTCGGCACGAAGGTCAGCGTCCTCAAAGGCACGCGCATCGGCCGCGGCAGCGTCCTCGGCGCGCACGCGGTCGTGCGCGGTGACATCCCGGACTACTCGATCGCGGTCGGTTCACCGGCCCGGGTGGTCCGCAACCGCGAGGACGACTACGCCGCGGATGCGGCCCGGCGCGAGGCCGTCGCCGACATGGCTCGCAAGGCGAACAAGGCACTGCAGAAGACGCTCGGCGACAGCTGACGTAGCGGGGCGGCGTGTCGAGTTCTCCCGCGAAAATAGCCTGACAGCGTCGATAACCTCGGCTTATGAGCGAAGCCCTGCGTCGGCACGTCGCCGCTTTCAACGACCGTGACCTTCGAGGTCTCCTCGACGGCTTCACCGACGACGCCGTCTGGATCACCGGCAGCAGCGTCGTGCGCGGACGCGACGAACTCACCGAGCTGTTCAGCGGTGCGATGGAACAACTTCTCCCGACGTTGACGGTCGAGAACGTTCTCGCGGACGGTGACCAGGTCGCCGCCCAATTGACTGAGCGCCTCACCCACAACGGCGAGGACCACGTTTTCGCCATCGCCGGCTTCTATCGGCTGTCCGGAGACCGGATCGCATCGGCGAAGATCTACCGCGAGGGCAGCGCCGAACTCGGCTGACCGGCGTTGCCGTTTTTTGGCGAATCGCTCTGAACTGCGCAAACTCTCCTCCGCGTGGCTCGATTCGCCGGTCGACGGCCAGCAACAAACTGTCTTCAACCGTCTCTGCGGAGAGACTGCTCCGACAATGCCCTCGCCACTACGTCGTCGATAAAGGCGGTCTTCGCGGCGGTGTAGGCAGCACGGTCCGTACAGAACCGCTGGGCGAGCGATCGCTTCAGCTTCACGTACGAGTGACCTGTGTCGAGGTGGTGCGCTGGAGGGCCGGAGCAACCGGGCCTGTCGCCAGTCAGCGGCGAAACCAGAGAAATCAGCGACACCTCAGAGCAAGAAGTGGAACAACGGACTCCCCGGTTCCACCTGCTCCACCTGCAACGGGCTCTTCTCCAACCGCGCCAGCAGCCCCGGCAGGTCCGCGCGTCGCGGGATCTCGACGCCGATCAGCGCCGGACCGATCTCCCGGTTGTTGCGCTTCACGTACTCGAACCGCGTGATGTCGTCCTCCGGCCCGAGGATTTCGTCAAGGAACCGCCGGAGTGCGCCGGGTTCCTGCGGGAAACTGACGAGGAAGTAGTGCTTCAACCCCTCGTGCATCAGCGAGCGTTCGAGGATTTCGCTGTACCGGCTGACGTCGTTGTTGCCCCCGGACACGATGCACACCACCGTCTGCCCCGGCTCGACCTGCACGCTGGTCCCGAGCGAAGCGGCCGCGAGCGCACCCGCGGGTTCGGCGATGATGCCGTCCGACTGGTACATCGACAGCATCTCCGTGCACACCGCGCCCTCGGCGACGGACGTCAGATCCGCGCCGCTGTCCCGGATCAACGGGAACGTCACCCGGCCGGCCTCGCGCACAGCGGCACCGTCGACGAACGGGTCGACCGCGTCGATCCGCACCGGCTGGCCCGCCTCGATAGCCGCCGCCATGCACATCGCGCCCGCCGGTTCGACGCCGACGACCCGGATGTCCGGATGCCGCTCGCGGACCCATGTCGCGATCCCGGCCAGCAGCCCACCGCCGCCGACCGGCACGACCAGGACATCTGGCACGAAGCCGAGCTGCGAAACCACCTCGAGCGCGACAGTGCCCTGACCGGCGACAGTGCGGACATCGTCGAACGCCGGCACGAGCGTCGCCCCAGTGCGGTGAGCGTCGTCTTTAGCCGCGGCGAAGGCGTCTTCGTACGTCTCGCCAACGACGATGACCTCGATGTGCGCGCCACCGAGCGCCGCAATGCGCTGACGCTTCTGACGAGGCGTCGTACCCGGCACGTACACGCGACCGTTCGCCCCTAAACGGCGACACGCGTACGCGACACCTTGTGCGTGGTTGCCCGCGCTCGCACATACGACACCGCGCGCCCGCGTCGCAGCGTCGAGCTGCACGATGAAGTTGTACGCGCCGCGGATCTTGTACGAGCGCACCGTCTGCTGGTCTTCGCGCTTAAGCCAGACGCGCGCGTCTACGCGGGACGAGAGACGCGCGTTGGGCTCAAGGGGCGTGCGCGTGACCACGCCCGCGAGCCGTTCGGCGGCCTGCTCGACCAGTTCTGCGTTCACCGTGTCGATGTCGTGCACTCGGGTGAATGTACTTCGCACCCGGTGACCACTTACGGGGCACTCACGTCACAGGCTGCGTTCACGTCTTCGGCACCGCCGGGTACGGGACGAAGGTGCTGGTGTTTTCGTCGACCGTGAGCGGCTTGCCGATCGCCGGAAACGCGCGTTGCGAACAAGCAGGCCGGTCGCACACTTTGCACCCCATGCCGATCGGTGTCGCGGCGGCGGGTTCGTCCAGGTCAAGGCCGGTTGAGTAGATCAGCCGGCCGGCGTGCCGCAGCTCGCAGCCGAGACCGACGGTGAATGTTTTGCCCGGGCTGCCGTAGCCGCCGATGTTGCGCGACACCGTCCGCGCGACCCAGAAGTACCGCTTGCCGTCCGGGAGCGCGGCGATCTGCGTGAGGATCTTGCCCGGCGAGGTGAAAGCCTCGTAGATGTTCCACAACGGGCAAGCGCCGCCGACGCGCGAGAAGTGAAAACCCGCCGCGGACTGGCGTTTCGACATGTTCCCGGCCCGGTCCACGCGCACGAACGAGAACGGCACGCCGCGCTGTTTTGGCCGTTGAAGAGTCGACAGCCGGTGGCAAGTGGTCTCGAAACCGACGCCGAAGTGGTCGCAAAGCCGCTCGATGTCGTACCGGAACTCCTCCGCCGCGGCCAGGAACGGGCTGTACGGGAGGATCAGCGCGCCGGCGAAGTAGTTCGCAAGGCCGACCCGCGCGAGCGTCCGCGCGGCCGGGCCGGAAAACGCCCACGAATCGGCAAGTTCGGTGATCAGGTCGTCGTATTCCAGCAGTGCGATCTGAGACGCCATCCGGAACGCCTGCTGTCCGACCCGCAGGCTCGGCGCCAGCCGCAACACCCGCGTCGCCGGCTCGTACCGGTGCTGTTCACCTGCGGATTCGTTGATGCCCTCGCTTGTCACGTCGACGCCGTAGCGCTGCCACAGCCGTTCCTTGAGCGACCCGAGCACCGCTCCGCGCCGCAGCGGGATCTCAGCGGCCATCCGTTCGGCGCGCTCATCGAGTTCGGCGACGTAGTTCTCCCGCTCGTAGAAGAAGTCGCGGACCTCCTCGTGCGGCAACGGTGCGGCGGCGCTCCCGTGCAGGCCCAGGCCATTTTCCGTGGTCAGCGCGGCCGTGCTCTCGACCGCGTTGCGGTAGCTGCGGTGCAGTTTGACCAGCGCCTGGGCGATAGACGGCAGGTTGCTGGCCAGGTCGTTCAGTTCGCTCGTGGTCGCTTCGACGCCCACCGCCTCGTCAAGCAGGGCTTCCTTCACATCGGCGACAAGCCGCGACGTGTCGTTGTTGGCGAAAAACTCTGTGTCGACGCCGAACGCCTGCGTGATCCGCAGCAGCACTGGCACCGTCAGCGGGCGCGAGTTGTGCTCGATCTGATTGAGGTAACTGGGTGAGATCTCGAGCACACGGGCGAGGTCCGCCTGGCTCATCGACCGGCTTTCGCGCAAATGCCGCAGCCGCGCCCCGGCGAAAGTTTTGTCCATGAGTGCTCCGTCCGGCCGGAAGGTTTCCGGGCCTGAACGATTACGTGAACGATCAAGCCCGCGAATTTTCGCTGCGGTTGCGAACGGCTGATTCGCAACCTTTGCAACATGCTAGGCAATCTTCGCAGAAATTGGCAAATTGGAGCGGTAGACCAGGTTTTCGTGCTCGTGTCAGGGTCGTGACCAGGCAAGGCGAGCAATCGCAAACTTCGCAACACGGGAGAGTCCGATGACCGAGCAGGCCAATCAGCTCGAGCAGGCGGCGGCCGAGCTGGCCGAGCAGTGGAAGACCGACCCCCGCTGGGCGGGTGTCCAGCGGACCTACTCCGCCGCCGACGTCGTGAAGCTTCGCGGTTCGGTCGTCGAAGAGCACACCCTCGCCCGCCGCGGCGCGGAGAAGCTGTGGGAGCTGCTGCACAGCGAGGACTACGTCCACGCGCTGGGCGCCCTCACCGGCAACCAGGCCGTGCAGCAGGTGCGCGCCGGCCTGAAGGCCATCTACCTGTCCGGCTGGCAGGTCGCCGCCGACGCCAACCTCTCCGGCCAGACCTACCCGGACCAGAGCCTCTACCCGGCCAACTCGGTCCCGGCCGTCGTCCGCCGCATCAACAACGCGCTGGGCCGCGCCGACCAGATCAACTGGGCCGAGGGCAACGGCGACATCGACTGGTTCGCCCCGATCGTCGCCGACGCGGAGGCAGGCTTCGGCGGTCCGCTGAACGCGTTCGAGCTGATGAAGGGCATGATCGCGGCCGGTGCCGCGGGCGTGCACTGGGAAGACCAGCTCGCTTCCGAGAAGAAGTGCGGCCACCTCGGCGGCAAGGTCCTCATCCCGACCAAGCAGCACGAGCGCACCCTGAACGCCGCCCGTCTCGCCGCCGACGTGCTGAACGTGCCGTCCCTGGTCGTCGCCCGCACCGACGCGCAGGCCGCGACCCTGCTGACCAGCGACGTCGACGAGCGCGACCAGAAGTACTTGACCGGCGGCCGTACCGCTGAGGGCTTCTACGAGGTCAACAACGGCATCGAGCCGTGCATCGACCGCGGCCTGGCCTACGCGCAGTACGCCGACCTGCTGTGGATGGAGACCTCCACGCCGGACCTCGAGGTCGCCCGCAAGTACGCCGAGGCGATCAAGGCGCAGTACCCGGACCAGATGCTGGCCTACAACTGCTCGCCGTCGTTCAACTGGAAGAAGCACCTCGACGACGACACCATCGCGCGGTTCCAGCGCGAGCTCGGCGCCATGGGCTACAAGTTCCAGTTCATCACGCTGGCCGGCTTCCACGCGCTGAACTACTCGATGTTCGACCTGGCGCACGGCTACGCCCGCGAAGGCATGAGCGCCTACGTCGACCTGCAGGAGCGCGAGTTCGCTTCGGAGGAGCGCGGCTACACCGCGACGAAGCACCAGCGCGAGGTCGGCACCGGCTGGTTCGACCTGGTGTCCACCGCGCTGAACCCGGAGAGCTCGACCACCGCGCTCAAGGGCTCGACCGAAGAAGACCAGTTCCACTGACGCACCCCGCGGGCCGGCGATTCCGGTCGCCGGCCCGCCCCTTCCCTTTCCCCCTTCGCGGAGGTACGAGATGGCTGACACGTTGAACACCCGCATCGAGGTCACCGGGCCCGCCGATGGCCGCTTCGCCGAGATCCTCACCCCGGCAGCACTGGACTTCGTAGCCAAACTCGACAACACCTTCGCCGGACGCCGCCGCGAACTCCTCGACGAGCGCCGCCGCCGTCGCGAGCGGCTGCAGTCGGGGGAGGAGCAGCTGGACTTCCTGCCCGAGACCCGGTCGATCCGTTCGGACGAGAGCTGGCACATCGCCCCCACCGCGCCCGGTCTCGAGGACCGGCGCGTGGAGATCACCGGCCCGACCGACCGGAAGATGACGGTCAACGCGCTCAACTCCGGCGCGAAGGTCTGGCTGGCCGACTTCGAGGACGCGACCTCGCCGACCTGGCACAACGTCGTCGACGGCCAGCTCAACCTGTTCGACGCCATCCGCCGCAACATCGACTTCACCACCGAAGCGGGCAAGCGCTACACGATCGGCGACGACCCGGCGACGATCGTCGCCCGCCCCCGCGGCTGGCACCTGGTCGAGAAGCACATCCGCATCGACGGCCGCCCGGTTTCGGCGAGCCTCGTGGACTTCGGCCTGTACTTCTTCCACAACGCCCGGCAGCTCCTGGCCCGCGGCAGCGGCCCGTACTTCTACCTGCCGAAGCTGGAAAGCCACCAGGAAGCGCGGCTGTGGAACGACGTGTTCCTGCTGGCGCAGAAGGAACTCGGCATCCCGCGCGGCACGATCCGCGCGACCGTGCTGATCGAGACGATCACTGCGGCGTTCGAGATGGACGAGATCCTCTACGAACTGCGCGAGCACGCGGCGGGCCTGAACGCCGGGCGTTGGGACTACATCTTCAGCGTCATCAAGAACTTCTCCGCGCACGGTGCCGACTTCGTGCTGCCGGACCGCGCCCAGGTGACGATGACGGTCCCCTTCATGCGCGCCTACACCGAACTGCTCGTCAGCACCTGCCACCGTCGCGGGGCGCACGCGATCGGCGGGATGGCGGCGTTCATCCCGAGCAAGGACCCGGTCACCAACGAGAACGCGCTCGAAAAGGTCCGCCAGGACAAGGAACGCGAGGCCGGTGACGGCTTCGACGGTTCGTGGGTCGCGCACCCCGGCCTGGTCCCGGTGTGCCGCGAGGTCTTCGACCGCGTGCTCGGCGGCTGGCCGAACCAGCTCGGCAAGCTGCGCGAAGACGTGACGGTCGACGCTTCGGACCTGCTCGACGTCGCAAGCGCCGGCGGTGAGGTCACCGAAGCGGGCGTGCGGGCGAACATCAACGTCGCCCTCCGCTACATCGACTCCTGGCTGCGCGGCACCGGTGCCGCGGCGATCCACAACCTCATGGAAGACGCCGCGACGGCCGAGATCGCGCGGTGCCAGGTGTGGCAGTGGATCCGCAACGGCACGAAGCTCGAGGACGGCACGGCGCTGACCCACGAGCTGGCCGGCGAATTCCTGGACGACGAACTGGCGAAGGTCCGCGCAGACCTCAGCCCGTCGGCCCGTCTCGACGATGCCCGGGCGATCTTCACCGAGACCGCCCTCGGCGAGAAACTGCCGAGCTTCCTCACGACGGTCGCCTACGCCCGCTACCTGACCGAGCGGTGACAAGCTCCGGTCGCCAGTGACCTGACCACCGGCGACCGGTTACCCCGCACCACATTTTGGGATGGTGCTGGGAACGGGTCCGGTGGCGGAGGCTCCCCGCCACCGGACCCGGGTCTTTCCGGACCCGCGCTCTTTCGCCGCTGAGCGGCGAGAGGCGCGGGTTTTCGGTTTCCGCGGAGTTTTCTGACGCTCTGGGCTTGGGCTTTCGGTCTGATGTCGGGGCTTCGCGCTGGGGCTTGGCCTGGGTTTTGCTCGCTTCCGGGCTTCGCTTGAGGTCGTTCGTGTCGTGCTGGCGTCGCCCGGCTTTCTGGGCGCTCATACGCGGCTCTTTGCTAGATTCCGGGACCATCAGGACGAGCCGTTCGCTCTCGGGTCCTTGCTAGTGCCTGCCCACGAGTCGCGCTCGTTCTCCGGCCTGTTCACCCTGCTCAGCTTGGACGCGTCCAGCAGCCCGATCCATCCGGCCAGGCGCGTCCCGTCGAACAGCCGCGTTCCGCGAGGGTCTTTGCCGAACCGAACGTCCGATCTGCTTAACCGGTATCCGGGCCCCGACCGCGCCAAGCCAACGCGCTCCGGACGGACGGCCCCGTCGAAATCAGACACCTCGCCCCGTCCTGTCGATTGACCTGAACGGGCCGCGCAGAAGTCGCCGATCCCGGCGGCGGTCGCCCGAACTACCGTCGCCGCTCAGTGGCGAATACCTGGTCAACACCGCTTTTTGAGCAACCAGCGCGCCGCTGGCCACCGCAGCCCGTTCCATCGGCAGCGACCCCGGCACTCCTCCTCCCGCCTGCTGATCACCCCTTGCCTATTTGATTCGACATACATATATTGCACATGTAACTACCTGGGGGAGCGTCGCCGGCGAGGGTGCCGAGCAGCTTCCGATCTCACTCTCACCCGGAGAAACCATGCACTGGCTCTACCTCGGCATCGCTGTGTTCTTCGAGATCGCTTTCGCGCTCGGGGCCAACGCAACCGACGGGTTCACCAAGCTGTGGCCGTCGGTGTTCACGCTGGTCATGGCGGCCGGCGGCATCTTTTTCCTCAGCCGCGCCCTGCTGACCATGGACGTCGGCGTCGGCTATGCGATCTGGACTGGTCTCGGCTCGGTCGGCATCGTGCTGCTGGGCGCGCTGATCTTCAAAGAGAAGCTCAACTGGCGCAAGCTCATCGGCTTCGGCCTGGTGGTCTGCGGCATCATCGGCCTTCAGCTGACCGGTGCCTGACTCTCTTCTTCCTGCCCTCGAAAGGATTTCCGTCGTGTCCGTTCAGCCAGAAGCCGCACCAGTCGTCGCACCGGAAAAGACGCAGACCAGTCGCCGAGCGTGGGGCATTCTCCTCTTCGCCGGTGTCTGCGAAATCGCGTTCGCCGTCAGCACGGACGGCAGTCGCGGCTTCACCAACCTGTCGTGGTCGATCGCCACCGTGATCACTGCCGCCGCAACGATCTTCACCCTCAGCCTGGCCTTGCGCACCATCGACGTCGGCGTCGGCTACGCGGTCTGGACCGGGATCGGCGCGAGCGGTGCGGCGATCTTCGGCGCGATCATCTTCGGCGAAAGCCTGGGACCGCTGCGCATTCTGTTCCTCGCAGTGATCATCACCGGAGTCATCTGCCTCAAACTTGCTGGCGGCTCAACCGATTCGGCGAAATCCGACGACTGACCGTATCCAGTCCGACGTCCCACTGACACTCGCCAGCGGCCGCCAACCTGCCTAAATCTCGCCACAGGCACAGTAATCACGGCTTTTTCACTACGCTGCACCGGCGCGGCACCACTGCCTGCGAAGAACCTGGAGGCCAGTCGAATGCCCATGGCGACGGTTAACGACCGCCCGATCTTCTTCGCTGACACCGGGGGAGACGGACCGGCCTTGTTGCTGGGACACGGCTACTTCCTGGATCACTCAACCTTCTCGCCGCAAGCAGAGATGCTCGCGCCGGAGCAGCGCCTGATCACCTGGGACGCCCGCGGCCACGGACAAACCCCGGACGACGACGTCAGCACGTCATACACCTATTGGGACCAGGCCAAAGACGCACTCGGCCTGCTGGACCACCTCGGCATCGAGCGCGCTGTCGTAGGCGGACTTTCCCAAGGCGGCTTCACGGCGCTACGAATTGCGCTGCTGGCACCCGAGCGGGTCGCAGGATTGGTGCTGTGGGACACCGAAGCAACACCGTGCGACCCAGCCGACAAGGCAGCCTACGGCGGCATGTTCGCAGCCTTACGCGAATACGGACCAGTTGATGACCTGATCATACCCCTGTCCACGCAACTGCTCGGAGAATCGGCCCTCCGTAGCGAATTATGCGCACGATGGCGTGCCGCTCCCGCGCTGCCGCTAGGCCCGGCCGCGCACTGCCTGCTGGAGCGAGACGACGTCTCGAACCGCTTGAACGAAATCACCTGTCCGACGCTGCTGATGTGTGGCGAGCAGGACGTTTCCCTCCCGCGCGACCGTATGGACCTGCTGGGCGAACGCCTGCCAAACGCTGGCGACGTGCACGTCATCCACGGTGCGGCCCACACTCCGACCCTGACTCACCCAGAGCAGGTCAACCCGTTGCTGCAACAGTTCCTGCGGACGTTGGCCTGACCGGTTTCGCCAATCACTCCAAGCCGGACTGTTAACTACGCAGCCGACGATGCGTCCAGGCCGCACTCGACCAGAATGCCCGGCTCTCGCCAGCCCCATGCCGCGCAGCTCAACGGTCTCCCGGCGATGCGAGGCTCGCCGAGCGCTCAATTGCATGCACGCACATGTGCTATACAAGAGGTCTCTGCACCGCTTCTCGGTGCTGGACAAGGTTTGCCGGAGAGGTCGTTCGCGTGGCCACCACACCTTCCCCTGGACGCAAGTCAGCAGGGGCGAAACTCACCACCCTCGGCGCGATGTGGCCCCGCATGATGGCCCTTCGCAGCCGCGTCGACCACGAGGTCGAGCAAGCGTTGCAACGGCAGTTGCACCTGGGCTTCTCGGAGTTCGTCGCCCTGATGTCGCTAGCCGACCGCCCCGACGGCGAGCTCCGCATGCAGGAACTGGCTGACGCGACGTCGCTCAACCAGAGCTCCGCGACTCGCCTCGTCGGCCGCCTTGAGCGTACCGGTCTGACCGAACGACGTCTCTGCGAATACGACCGCCGCGGCGTCTACACCGGAATCACCGACGCCGGACGCGTCACGTTGCGCAAAGCCGTCCCGGTCTACGAAGCTGCCCTGGCGAGCGCCTTCGACCGCGTGGCAGCAGACCCCGACTACCGCGACCTGATCGCCGCCGTCGACCCCCGCTGACAAGTGTCCTGATCAGGGATTCGCCACTGAACGGCGAATCTCGCGAGCCTCCGCCGAGCGGCGCGTCCTACACCTCGAACGCGTTGCCAGTCGCGATCTTCGGCCGCCCCAACTCTACCGGCTCGCCGAGACGCGCCCGCCGGTAAACCTCGACGGTCGCCTCCGCGATCCGCCCCCAATCGAAGTCCGCGCCGAGCCGAGCCTGCGCCGCACGCGCCCGCCGGGTCGCGGCCGGAACGTCGCTCAAGACAGTTGTCACGGACGAGGCGAGCCCGGAGACATCACCCGGCGCGAACGCCAGACCGGTCTCCCCGTCGATGACAACCTCGCCGAGCCCGCCTGCGGTCGAAGCCACCAACGGTGCCTTCGCAGCCGCAGCCTCCAGCGCAACGATCCCGAACGGCTCGTACCGGCTCGGCAGCACGACCGCGTCGGCAGCGGCCAGGAGAGCGCGTAAGTCGCGGTCGGAGAGATGACCGACGAAGTCCACCGCCCGGCGAATCCGCAGCTTCCGGGCCTGCGCGACGAGTTCGTCGTGATGTCGCCCTTTCCCGGCAACGACCACTCGCGTCCCGGGGAACTGACGGCGGATCCGGGGTAGCGCGGCCAGCAGGTCTTGCACGCCCTTTTCCCACTCCAGCCGACCGAAGAACAGCAGGAACGGATCACCGTCCGGACTGTGCTGCGCCCGCATCCTCGCGACTTCGCCGGACGACACGCGCCAACTGCGTCCCTCGATGCCGTTGTGGATCACCGCGACGTCGGCCGGGTCGATCTCGAAGAGGTGCGCGACCTCTTTGCACATAGCCTGCGAACAGGTGATCACCGCGTCGGCGCGATTGGCCAGCCACCATTCGACCGAATGCACCTGCTGGTTGAGCGGATGGGACAGCCAACCCGAATGCCGGCCCGCTTCGGTCGCATGGATCGTCCCGACGAGCGGCACCCGAGCAGCCTCAGCGACAGCGATCGCCGGATGCGTGACCAGCCAATCGTGGGCATGGACGACGTCGGGTTGCCACGTGCGGAGCAAATCCTGCGCCGCCCGGATCATGGCGTGGCCCATAGCGAGCGTCCACGCGACGAGATCCCGCTCGAAGGTCAGGTGCATCGGATCCTCGGCCACGCGGACGACCCGGACCCCCTCGATGACCCGGTCGCTGCGCGGATGCGTCGACGCGTCGGTGCCTGCGGTGTGCCGACAGAGGACGACTACCTCGTGGCCCTGCAGCGCGAGGTGCCGCGCCAGCGCGTGAACGTGCCGGGCCAGCCCGCCGATGACCACCGGCGGATACTCCCAGGACAACATCAGCACGCGCATGGCCCGAGGTTACTCGCCAGTCGCTTACCCTGGGGCGGCCGCCCGAACGACCGCCGGAAAGCCGCGTCGACATCCGGCTGAAAAGTGCCCGAGCAGTGGAGAATCCGCTGTTCAGAGCGTTTCGCCAAAAAACGGCAACAGCCTCTAATCGGCCGGTTGGCCAGCCTGCGACGACAGTATCCGCGCAGCTCAGCACTGCTGTTCCAAGCCGGTAACGACCGCCAAGCCGATGCACGAGTTCCTACCGCAGTCACCTGCTGAGACTGCAGCCTTCACTCGCTGCTGGCACCCGTTGCTACCTCGCGCTGAAGCGGGCTCGCCAGCGGCTGACCAGCTATTAGCCACTGAACGGCGAAACGGTCGTCGACACCAGCTCCACGATGTCGTCGCAGGAGGCTCCGCCGAGAACCAGCCATCAGCCGCCGACCGTCGGCAGTCGACATCGGCCATCGATCAGAACCCGTTCACCGGCTGCCCGAGCATCCCTCAAGCCATGCCGCGGATCGCGATTCTCTGCCACCATGATCGGTGATGACTCCAACAGAGCCCGAATGGCAGCGCGCGGATCCGCCGCTGACCACACCGTGGACCGACCGAGTCGACCCGGCCGCGGTGCTGCCCGAGTACCCGCGTCCCCAGTTGCGCCGGCCGGAATGGCTGAACCTCAACGGCATCTGGGAGTACGCGGGCTGGCCTGCTTCGCCCACGGAGCCGCGGCCCGTCGGCTACAGCGAACGCATCCTGGTTCCCTTCGCGCCGGAATCCGCGCTCTCCGGAATCGGCCGACGCGACGAAGTGCTGTGGTACCGGCGGCTGTTCGAGGTTCCGGAAAGCTGGAGCGGGCGACGGGTATTGCTGCATTTCGGTGCAGTCGACCAGAAAGCCGAAGTGCGGGTCAACAACCAGACGGTGGTCACCCATGAGGGCGGGTACACGTCGTTCTCAGCGGACATCACGGATGCGCTCCGTGCATCAGGACCGCAGGAAATTACCGTTCGCGCAGAGGACCGTACGGACATCGAGCCGTACCCGATCGGCAAGCAGCGCAACGAACCTGGCGGTATCTGCTACACGCCGACGTCGGGAATCTGGCAGACCGTGTGGGTCGAGCCGGTGCCGAACGAGCACATTTCCGGCCTCGAAGTCACCTCGGACCTGTGTAGTGTCTCGGTGTTTCCGCAGGTCGCTGGTGGCACTCAAGTGGAGTTGATCGTTTCGCCGCAAAACGGCAACGAGGCGGCGCGTGTTCGGGGCACCGCCGGCGCACTGTTGCGGGCTAACCTTCCGGAACCCCATCCGTGGTCTCCGGATGATCCGTTTCTCTATGACATCACTGTCCGCCTTCTGGATGCGCACGGTGATGTCCTGGACGAGGTTGCCAGTTACTGCGGCCTGCGAACGGTAGAAATCGTCCCGGATGTCGACGGACGGCCACGAATCGCGTTGAACGGCCGGATCACCTTCCTGCACGGACCACTCGACCAGGGCTACTGGCCGGACGGCGGTTACACGGCTCCGACGGACGAGGCGCTCAGGTTCGATCTCGAGAAGACGAAGGAACTCGGGTTCAACCTGGTTCGCAAGCACGTCAAGGTCGAGCCCGCGCGCTGGTACTACTGGGCGGACCGGCTGGGTTTGGCTGTCTGGCAGGACATGCCGTCGCTGGTCGTCTCGTTCGCTGGCCCGCCCGGGCACGCGCCGGATCCCTTGCCCGAAGGACAGCGGCGATTCGAGGCCGAGCTGCGGGAAATGATCGCCCAGCTGCGCAATGTCACGTCGATCGTCGCCTGGGTGCCGTTCAACGAAGGCTGGGGAGAATTCGATACGGCCCGGATGGCAGCACTCGTGAAGGAACTCGACCCGACCCGGCTGGTGATCGCCAACAGCGGCGTGAACTGTTGCTTCTCCCGCCCGGACGCCGGGGCCGGCGACATCTACGACGACCACACGTATGTCGGGCCGGGGGAGCCGCGTGAGGGGGACCATCGCGCATTAGTGGACGGCGAATACGGCGGCCTGGGCTTAGTCCTAGAAGACCACATTTGGCCAGGTCAGCCCAATGCCTACGAAATGACGACCGATTCGGCACACCTCACTCGCCGGTACGCGGAGGTGAGCGAACGCCTCGAAGGGTTGGTTTCCGAGCTGGGATTGTCCGGCGCGATCTACACTCAGACCACTGATGTGGAGAACGAAGTGAACGGCCTCCTCACCTACGACCGCCGAGTGCAGAAGCTCGACTTCGCCGACGCCGCGAACCACAACCGAGCGGTGATCGCGCGTGGTTCGTACCCCGAGGTGAAGACCGCTGCCGAGTTGGCTGACGAGGCTCCGGACAGCCGTTGACCTGCGATTCGCCACTGAGCGGCAAGACAAGATATGCAGCCCTGCACAGGGGCTGTGGCCTGGGGGCAAACCAGGCCACCTTGCGGTTCGCTGCTCACCGGCGACGAACTGGCCGACGGCATATCGAGGGTGACGTGATGCCGCCCGGAGCGGAGGTGCTGCTTCGCGCCCTCGCCGGTCAGCGGCTACAGCGCTGCGGCGACCCAGTGGTGCCGAATTTGCCTGTGAACGGCGACGGCATCGGGGTGCCCGGCGTCCCCAAGGCTGACTTTGCTGCGCCTGGCGAAGACGATCCGTGGCGGCTTATGTCGTTGGTCGGCAATTGTCGATGAGAGGCGATAACTGCCGCGGGCGAGCAGGCGTGAGGAACGCCAGACCTTTCGCCACTGAACGGCAACGGCACAAGTCAACGGCCAGCGGTATCTCCTCCGCAGAACCCGGCTGACGCGACGCTGGTAGTCAGTTGCCGAAAAACGGCGAATGCTCTCCGGCCAGGAAAAACGCAGGCCGGAGAGCACGACCGAAGCTCAAGCAGGCAGCGCCGCTTCGATGGCCGCGACGATCGTCTCGTCTTCAGGCTCTGTACGCGGGCGGAACCGACCGAGCACCGAGCCGTCCGGGCTGATCAAGAACTTCTCGAAGTTCCACTGCACGTCGCCGGCTTCGCCGTCCGCGTCGGGGGTTCCCGTGATGCTCGCGTAGAGCGGGTGCCGACCTTCGCCGTTGACGTCGATCTTCTCGAACAGCGGGAACGAAACTCCGTACGTGGTGGAGCAGAACGTCTGGATTTCCTCCGCGGTGCCTGGCTCCTGACCGGCGAACTGGTTGCACGGGAACCCGACAACCGAGAAGCCCTTGTCGCTGTAGCGTTCCTGCAGTCGCTCCAAACCGGTGTACTGCGGCGTCAACCCGCACTTCGACGCCACGTTCACCACGAGCAGCGTCTTGCCGGCCAGCGGGCCGTCGAGAGTGGCGTCGTCGCCGGACAAGGTCTTGAGCGGCAGGTCGCGGATTCCCATGGAATTCCCTTCGATCGTCACACGGAAGGACGGCGCAGGACGCGCGCATCCAGATGTCCGAACGGGCCGTCGGCCCGGCGGTATTCCTCGGCCAGGGCAAGCGCGCGAGCTCGATCCCCGCTGCGGAGCAACCCTGCCAGGGCGTCGAATCGTTCGGTGTGCACGCGGGCGCGCCGGCGGGCGTAGTCGGCGGCGGAGTCTTTGGTGACCATGAACGCCCAGTCGCTGGACAGCGCCATCATCGCCTCGGCGACGGCCTGATCGGCGACGGTGTCGCGAGTGGTCCCATCCTGCTTGTCGACCAAGTCGAGCAGTCGGGTCTGCAGCGCGGTGTTGTCCTGCACCATGTCCGCCACCTGTTCGCCGTCCCAGACTCGCCAGTCCTTGCCGGAGCCCCACGAGGACGCGGGCAGCTGGACCGGCTCGCCCAGATGGCCAGCCTCGAGCGCGCCGCGCAGTGTGGTCACGCGGACGCCTGCCTCGGGCAGCGCGCGCAGGATTCCTTCGAGCCACGCGGGACCTTCGTGCCACCAGTGCCCGAAGAGCTCCGTGTCGTAGGCGGCAACCACCAGCGCTTCGCGGCCGTGTTGTTCACGGAGCGATCGCAGCCGTGCGACGACTGTTTCGACGAAGTCCTTGACGTGTGAACCCAGAACGTCTGCGGCGAGCGCGGGGTCATACGGGGCTTTGTCTTGTGGCTCAACGGTTTTTCCGGTGACTCGCGACGCCTTCAGTCCGACTTCGTGCGCCCAGGTGTGGAAATCGCGATACGCCGCATGGCCTGGATAGCCTGCTTTCGGCGACCAAACCCGGTACGTGACTTCGAGATCGCGGCCGAAGCAGACGACATCGGAGTCGCCGACGGGATGCGCGGCCGAGGTGTCACCATGGAGTGAAGGGCCATCGACAAGGAAGCGTCGCACGCCAGCGTCGTGATAATCTTGTTCCATTCCCGGTGCATAACCACATTCAGGTGCCCAAATACCCTCTTGTGCGCGGCCAATGCGCAGCGCGGTGTCCTCCAACCCTGCTTGGAGGGCGAACCGTCGCACCCGCCGGTCCAGCAACGGCTGGAACGGATGTGCCAGCGGCCCGCCGAGCAGCTCGATCGTGTCACTGTCCACAAGCGACCGCAGGATCGGCGAGAAACCGTGCCGCCAGCGCGTTTCCAGTTCCTCGGTGGCGTGCATCGCGGCTTGGTGCTCGGCGGCGGCGAGGTCGCGCAGCAACGGATCGCCGTGCCAGAGCGTCGATGCGTGCTGCGTGCGCAGCTGCCAGTGGCCGACCCAGTCGTGGCAGGCGCGGATGGCATACGGATCGTCAAGCTGCGCGGCGAGGACTGGCGTCATGCCGAGCGTCAAGACGTCGCGTCGCCCCTCAGCGGCGAAACGGCGCAGCAGGTCGACGACCGGCAGGTACGAATGCGTCCACGCCTGGTACAGCCATTCCTCGCCGACCGGCCAGCTGCCATGGTGTGGCAGCCACGGCAGGTGGCTGTGCAGGACGAGGCAGAACGTGCCTTCGTGTGCGGGATTTCGGGCGCTCACGGGCGCACCGCCACGGCGACCAGGTCGAGGCTCGCGTCGAGGTCGTCGTCGTGCACGGAGAAGTCGTCCGCCCGGATCGCCGCGACGTCCGAGAGGAGGTCCGCGGGCCAGGTGGCTTGTCCGGGAAGGGAGCCCATGACGACGTCCAGCTGCGCGTCGATGATGGAACCGCCGTAGCGGGTTTCGGTGGTACGCAGGGTTTCAGCGTGGTGCAGCCCGTTCAGGGCCGAGACGGTGAACCCGGCCGCGCGCAGCAGTCCGTCCAATTCGGACGGTGCCAGTTCGCGCGTGTGGAACGGGTTGAGCGGGGTGTCGCTGTCCGGAGTGAAAGTGAGCCGGTTCGGGGTCGTGACCAGCAGTTTTCCGCCCGGGCGCAGGACACGGAAGCATTCGGCGAGGAAACTGTCCTGGTCCCACAGGTGCTCGATCACCTGGAAGTTCGCCACCACGTCGACGGCACCGTCCCGCAGCGGGAGGTATGCCAGGTTCGCCCGCGCGACGGCGACATCTGGATACCGGCGTGCGACGTGCTCGGTGGTTGGCTGGTCGTAATCCAGCGCGAGCACTCGACGGGCGTGCTGGGCGATGAGCCCGGCGCCGTAGCCCTCGCCGCAGCCGGCTTCGAGCACCGTCGCGTCGGCGCAGTGGGGGAGGAGGGCGAGATATGCGGCTTCATGGCGGCGGAACCAGTAATTTTCCTCGGGGATGCCGGGGACGGTCCGTTCGCCGGTGAGGTGCAGTGCCTCGGCCCGGGTGGCTGCGTTGGTCACCTGCGCGACCCTAGCGCCTGTCACGTTCCGCGCAGCCGTCTCGTTCCAGTCGCATGCAACGGACGATCACGCGCATCCTCCTGATCCTGCTCGGTCTCTACACCCTGGTGCAGGGGCTCTGGCCGCTGCTCGACCCGATGGGGTTTTACCAGGACTTTCCCGGTTTCCGGCACGGCTGGGTCTCCATGGACGGGCCCTACAACGAGCACTTCATCATCGATTTCGGCGGCCTCAGCCTGGCGCTCGGCGCGATGCTGGTCGGCGCCGCAGTGATGGGCACCACAACTATCGCGCGGCTGGTGGCGGTCGCGGCCCTGCTGTTCGCCGTGCCGCACCTCATCTACCACGCCGGCCACGTCGGGCACTTTCCGCAGCTCGACCAGGTGCTCATCATCGGCGGGCTCGCGGTGACGGTCCTGCTGCCGCTCGTGGTGCTTTTGGTCCCGGGACGGCGAATCGAGGTCAGTTCGACGGCGACACCGTGATGCTGAGCGCACCCGGGCCGACGTGAGCGCCTATCACGGTGCTCGCGTCGCCCACCACGATCTCGCCCGCGCCGGGCACGCGCTCCCGCAACTTCCGGACGATCTCGCTCTCGTCAGAGCCGAATCGAGTCACGGCGAGGTCCACGGGTTGGTCGCCGGCTGCCTTCGCGGCCAGGTCGACGAGCCGGTTCATCGCTCGTTTAGTGCCGGGAACACGGGCGAGCGGGCTCACCTCCCCGTTGCGGACGGTGAGCAGCGGCTTGATCGCGAACGCACTTCCGAGCATCGACTGGGCAGCACCGATCCGCCCCGATCGCCGTAAGTACTCAAGGGTGTCCACGTAGATCAGTTCGGTCGAGTTGCGCACTCGCCGTTCCGCGGCGTCCAGGACTCGCTCGAGCTGTCCGCCGGCCCCGGCGACGCGGGCGGCCGACACCGCTGCGTAGCCGAGACTCATGCTGGCCGTCCCGCTGTCGAGGATGTGCACCGGAATCCGGACTTGCTGGGCGGCTTCGCGGGCGGCTTCGACGGTCTGCGAAAGCCGTCCGGAGATGTGCAGGCTCACGATGGCGGACGCGCCTGCCGAGGCCGCGTCCTGGTAGGTCCAGAAAAACGCGCCCGGATCGGGCGGCGAAGTCGTGACGGCCGCGCCGGATTTCATGGTCTGGATGAGCTCGCTCCGGTCGAAGCGGTGCTCGTCGTCCGTCTGGTCCCCGACGTGCAGCTGGACCTGGACGACACTGATTCGCCACTGAGCGGCGAGCTGCTCGGGCAGGCACGAGGTCGAGTCGGTGACTACGGCGATGTGCGCGGACATGGTGCCGGAGCGTAACCCCTAACGGCCTACTGCGAGTAAGTGACCGTTGCTCCGATCGGGCGAGCGGCGCGCTGGACGGGCTAACTGGTCAACTACCGGGACGATGGTCCCAATAGATTGCTCATCCAGGTGAATGCCGTCACCTCGAGGGGTCCGGCCGCAGAATTGCCCCTAATCTACCGCTCAGTAGAGCACTGTCCCGCGGCCGAGAGCCGGCCCCAACCGGGAGGTCGAAGAAGACCCATGACGAACATCGTTGTCCTGGTCAAGCAGGTACCGGACACCTACTCGGAGCGGAAGCTCTCCGGTTCCGACAACACCCTTGACCGCGAATCCGCCGACGCCGTGCTCGACGAGATCAACGAGAAGGCCGTCGAAGAGGCCCTCAAGATCAAGGAAGCAGGCGAGGGCGAGGTCACCGTGATCTCGGTCGGCCCGGACCGCGCCACCGACGCGATCCGCAAGGCGCTCTCCATGGGCGCCGACAAAGCCATCCACGTGTCCGACGAGGCACTGCACGGCTCTGACGCCATCGCCACCGCGAAGGTCATCGCCGCCGCTGTCGGCAAGGTCGAGGGCTTCGACCTGATCCTGGCCGGCAACGAGGCGTCCGACGGCCGCGGTGCCGCCGTGCCCGCGATCCTCGCTGAGCTGCTCGGCGTGCCGCAGCTGACCTACGTGCGTCAGCTGACCGTCGAGGGCTCCTCCGTGAAGGCCGACCGCGAGACGGAAGACGGCATCACCCACCTCGAGGCGAACCTGCCGGCGCTGGTGAGCGTGAGCGAGAAGATCAACGAGCCGCGCTACCCGTCGTTCAAGGGCATCATGGCCGCGAAGAAGAAGCCGGTCGAGACGCTGACCATCGCCGACCTCGGCATCGACGCGGGCGAGGTCGGTCTCGGCAACGCGTGGTCGACGGTCGTCGAAGCCTCGCCGAAGCCGCCGCGCACTGCGGGCGAAAAGGTCGAGGACGAGGGCGACGGCGGCTCGAAGGTCGCTGAGTACCTGGTCGCGCAGAAGCTCATCTGAGACACGGTTTCGAGGAGGATTCCAGAAAATGGCTGAAGTACTCGTCCTCGTCGACCACGTCGACGGTGATGTCAAGAAGGTCACGCTCGAGCTGCTGACCGCTGCGCGCGCCCTCGGCGAGCCCTCCGCCGTCGTGGTGGGCCCGACCGGCACCGCGGCGAAGGCCAAGGAAGCGCTCGCCGGCCACGGCGCGGCGAAGGTGTACGTCGCCGAGGGCGACGACGCCGCCGGCTACCTGGTGACCCCGAAGGTTGACGTGCTCGCGAAGCTCGCCGAGCAGGTCTCCCCGGCCGCGGTGCTTGTCGCCGCCAGCGCCGAGGGCAAAGAGGTGGCCGCGCGGGTCGCGCTGCGGCTGGGCTCTGGTCTGCTCTACGACGCGGTCGGCATCAACGCCGACGGCACCGTGGACCAGTCCATCTTCGGTGGTGCCTTCTCCGTGAAGGCCAAGGCTGCCAAGGGCGCGCCGGTCGTTTCGGTGCGTCCGGGCGCGGTCGAGGCGGAGGCTGCCGATGGCGCGGCTGCCGAGGAGACCGTCGAGATTCCCGCGCAGGACCCGGCGAAGGCCGCCAAGATCACTGGCATCGAGCCGGTCGTCGGCGGCGATCGTCCGGAGCTGACCGAGGCGTCGATCGTCGTGTCCGGTGGCCGCGGCGTCGGCTCGGCGGAGAAGTTCGACGTCGTCGAGAAGCTGGCCGACTCGCTCGGCGCGGCTGTCGGCGCGTCCCGTGCGGCCGTCGACTCCGGCTACTACCCGGCGCAGTTCCAGGTCGGCCAGACCGGCAAGACGGTGTCGCCGCAGCTGTACATCGCGCTCGGCATCTCCGGCGCGATCCAGCACCGCGCCGGCATGCAGACGTCGAAGACGATCATCGCGGTCAACAAGGACGCCGAGGCTCCGATCTTCGAGATCGCCGACTTCGGCGTGGTGGGCGACCTGTTCAACGTCGCGCCGCAGCTGACCGACGCTGTCGACAAGCGCAAGGGCTGACGTTTTCTTTCGCCCGGAAGGCCGTCGCGTGCTCGCCACGCGGCGGCCTTCCGCGTTCTCCGGAACCTTCTCGTCTGTCTGAGAGGAACCTGAGAACCCGCAATTAACTCAACGTGCACTGACCGGTCATCGATTGGCACTCTCCGAGGCCGCTTACCGGCAGGTACACCTTGACCATGACGTCGTCACAGCTCCTCGTCAGTACTGATCAGGCGGGTGCCGACCTTCCCGCAGGCGCGCCGCGGTATTCGCTTCTGGTCGCCAACGGGAACGATGAAGTGCTCGCCGCACAGAAACTGCGATACCGGGTTTTCGCCGAGGAGATGGGGGCGGAACTGCATTCCCCGGAGCCCGGCCGGGATGTCGACTACTTCGACGAATTCTGCGACCACCTCGTCGTCCGCGACGACAACACCGGCGAGATCGTCGGCTGCTACCGCATGCTCCCGCCGGAACGCGCCGCGCAGGCCGGAAAGCTTTACTCCGACAGCGAATTCGACCTGACGACGCTCGCTGCCCTGCGACCGTCCTTGGTCGAGACCGGACGGTCCTGCGTCCACCCCGACCACCGCAGCGGCGCGGTCGTGAGCCTGGTGTGGGCCGGGATCGCGCGCTACATGCTTCTCTCGGGACACCGCTATCTCGCCGGCTGCGCCTCGGTCCAACTGAACGACGGCGGCAGTTACGCGGCGGGCGTCTGGGATGTCTTGCGCACCAAGCATCACGCGGACGACTCGTTGCGCGTCTCACCGTTGAATCCTTGGGACCCGGACGCGATCGCGCGTCCCGACCGGGCCGTGCTTCCGCCGCTGATCAAGGGTTACGTGCGGCTCGGCGCCAAAGTGTGCGGCCCGCCGGCCCTCGACGCCGACTTCGGGGTCGCGGACTTCTTTGTCCTTCTTGATCTGCAGCAGGTCGACGAGCGGTACTTGAAGTTCTTCCTCGGAGCGCAAGGATGAGTCACGCTTGGATGCCGACGTCGCCCTGCGGTGACGGTTGCCTCACCGAAGGCGCACCGACAGTTGCTTTGTCGCGGCGAATTTTGCGTTTCACTGCAGCGATTTCCGTGGTCTTGGCGGCGCTGCTGGTCGCGCCGGCGTTGCTGGTGATTCGAGGCCGTAGCCGGGAACGCTTGCTGCGCCGGATTTTCCGGGCGGTGCTGAGGGCATTCGGCGTGCGGATGTCCGTCGTGGGCGGTGCGGACTTCCTCGCCGCTCCGGCTGGCCGCGGCGCGCTCGTGGTGAACAACCACATTTCGTGGCTGGACATCATCGCCATCAACGCTCTGCGCCCGATGCGCGCGTTAGCGAAGATCGAAATCGGCTCCTGGCCGATCCTGGGCACGCTGGTGCGTCGCGGCGGCAGTATTTTCCTGGACCGCAACCGTTTGCGCACCTTGCCGGGCACCATGTCCGAACTGGCCGACAGCCTTCGCTCCGGCGCGCTCGTCAACGTCACCCCCGAGGGCACCACCTGGTGCGGCCTGGCCTCCGGCCGCTTCACGACGGCCACCTTCCAAGCCGCGATCGACGGCGGCGTCCCGGTCCGGCCGATCGCCCTTCGCTACCGCCTCGCCGACGGTCGCGAAACCAGCCAGCCGGCGTTCATCGGGCCGGAGTCGCTCATCGCCTCCCTGCGCCGGGTCGCCGCGCTGCGCGGTCTGGTTCTCGAGGTGCACGTGTGCCCAGAGATCGCTCCCGGCCGCGCCGAAGACCGCCGTTCGCTGGCGGCCCTCGCCGAGGCCGCTGTCCACTCGGCCCTCGGCACAGTCCGCATCCCGCCGCAGCGTCGCCGGGTTCTGGTTGGCCGCCGTACGCCCTCCCAGCCGGTTGCGCACTGAGGAACTACCTGGTCACGGGCTCTCGGAGGGGTGTTGCCGTTTTTTGGCGACACCCCTCCGCAGTCTTCCGCCCTCTGCCGATTGGTCTTCCGACCGACCCCGGCCAGCCCATTCGCCACTCAACGGCAACAGCCACCCAACTCGCCTCGCCGCCGATTGGCCACGACTTCCCGTCCCGCCATCTGTAACCGCAGTCCACCATCCGTCGCCGCCGAACGGCGACGGATCCGCTCGCGTCGGTGCACCTGGTTGCCGCGCCCCGCTTTCGTCGCCGCTGAGTGGCGACAGCCGCATGGGCCCACTCCCCATGCTCAGCCTTTTCGCCATTGAGCGGCAACGGCCACTCGCCGCAGTTGCCGCAAACCGGCGACACCGATCCGTCAGATCACTCGAGCCGCACTATCTTCGAGTCTAGCCGACAATCGTGGTCAGGAAACGGCAATAGTCAGCTTCCCTCCAGGGTGCCCGTTCCGGCTCTCCTCTTGCGCAGCTGCCGCTTCCTCTAGCGGAAAGGTCTTCCCCTGCGCAATCCGCAGTCCATTGTGTACATATTCGAGGATCTTGTTCAGCACCTCTTGCGTCTGCCCATCCTGGCCGCCAGACGAGAAAGGCAACCCGAGCTGGAACGCCGCGCCATCGGCAATGGTCACGATGCGCTCCTTCGCCCCTCGCAGCTCGACCGATTCCGGCAAAACGCCATGCCCAGACGCGTCGAACACCGCATCGACTGGACGGTCCGCCGCTTCCCGGACCCGCTCCAGCCACCCGTCGCCGTAACGCACCGGAATCGCGCCCAGTGCTTTCACCTCATCGAGATTGTGCTGTCCAGCCGTTCCGATCACCGTCGCGCCCAACGCGACCGCGATTTGTGTCGCGAACCGGCCGACAGCGCCACTCGCTCCGTGGACAACCAACAGTTCGCCGGCTTTGACATCGAGCAGACGCAACACACGCAGCGCGGTTTCGGCAGCAACCGGCAACGCCGCCGCGTCATCCCAGGAGAGGTTGGCCGGCTTGCGAACAATCGCTCCGCCGAGCGCGAACTCCGCATACCCGCCGGTCGCCGACCAGCCGAACACCTCATCTCCGACGGCGAATTCAGCGCCGTCGCCCGCCGCGTCGACCACCCCCGCGATCTCGAGCCCCGGGATCTGCTGACCCTTGAGCGCCGCGCCGCCGGCCATCGCCCCAGAACGAATTTTCCAGTCGATCGGGTTGATCCCCGCGCGGCGGACAGCGACCCGGACCTGCCCCGGGCCAGGCTCTGGCGTCGGCACATCCTTCAGCTGCAGCACTTCGGACCCGCCGTACTCGGCGAATGTGATGGCTCGCATCTCGGTTCGCACTCTCCTTCGGTCGCCGTACGTCCTACTTAAAGCCAACCAGCATCCGGTGCATTCCGAACCGCACGCTCGATTCGCCAGTAAACGGCAACACTGTCGCCCTGTCGCACTCGATCACCCTCGCCTGACCCGGCGTCGTGACGCAGACAGTGCCCGAACGGTGGGATGCAAGAACTCCGGTTCATCGGTCTAGGCGATCACTCCGACGCCTGCGACTACCTGGCGTCATCGACCTCCTGCGCTAATCGCCCCTCGACTACCCGGACGCGGAATCCGCAGGGAGTCCGCAGATCCGGCTTCTCCAGCTTTGAGCCGCGGAACCTCGTACTGACACGGCGAATCTCATCCCGATGCGATGTGCCCCACTGCCCACCCCGGAGGGGCAGCGGATGTCTTGACCTCCAGAGCACTAGAGGTTGCAAGCTCGCGATCATGAGCCAGACCGTCGAAGCACAGCCTCGAAAAAGCGTCCTCTGGAGTCGCGAGCATCGTCTTGTCACCGTCGGCCTGCTGCTTGTGGTCACGCTGGTGGCCTTCGAAAACATGGGCGTCGCCACTGCGATGCCGACGCTGGTCGCCGAACTGCACGGGTTCGCCCTCTATTCCTGGCCGTTCACCACGTTCCTGGTGGCCAGCGTCGTCGCGACTGTCTTGTCCGGACGACTAGGCGACCGCAGAGGACCAGCGCCAGCTCTCCTAGTGGGGCCGGCGCTGTTCGCCGCGGGACTAGCTGTCGCAGGTATCGCCACCACAATGCCGATGCTCCTAGTCGGCCGTGCGCTGCAGGGCTTCGGTTCAGGGTTTCTGCTGGTGTCCGTCTCGCTGTTGATCGCCCTGACGTTCACCGACCGCGAACGCCCCATCATCTATGCGGCCAACGCCGCTGCTTGGGTCCTCCCAGCGGTCATCGGCCCGTCCGTCGCCGGCTTGGTGACCGTGACCGTCGGCTGGCGATGGGTCTTTCTCGGGCTGCTCCCGCTGGTCGGGATCGGAGTCGCCCTCCTCTACAAGATCACCCGCGGTTTGCCCGCCCATGTGCCACTGCCGGCCGGACGTCGCGCAGGCGTCCTCGCCGCTGTTGTAGCGGCGCTTGGAGTCGCCGCCCTGAGCTGGGCCGCCCAACACCCATCGCCTGCCGTGCTTGCCTACGGGGCCGTGGGTCTTGTCGCGCTAGCCGTCGCATTACGCAAGCTCCTGCCTGTCGGAACCATGACCTCTCGCCCCGGATTGCCCACGGTGGTCGCCTCTCGCGCCCTGCTCGCCGGCGCATATGCGGGCATGGAGGCCTATCTCCCGCTGACCATGACTGCCGTCCACGGCTATAGCCCCGCTCTCGCTGGCTTGCCGCTGACCATCACCGCGCTTGGCTGGTCCGCCGCGTCGGCTCTCCAAGGCCGATTCCTCGACTGGTCGCGGGAGGCATCGCTGCGCACCGGCTTCGTTCTCGTAGCCGTGGGTCTGATTGGCTTCGGCTTTGTCGCCCAACCGTGGTTCCCCGCCTGGGTGGCCTTCGCTGTCTGCGCAGTCGGCGGCGCGGGGATGGGGATCGCGATGCCCGCCGTCTCGGTCCTCCTGCTGCGCTACTCGCCGGAGGGAGAGCGGGGGTTCAACACGTCCGCAATGCAGCTCGCCGACTGGGTCGGATCAGCGCTGCTCATCGGCCTCGGCGGGGTGCTCCTGGCCGCCGTCGCCTCCGCCGCTCAGCCTTCTGCCGCGATGGGACTGCTCAGTATCGCCCTCGTCCTGCTCGCGCTGCTCGGTGTCCGACTCACGAGCCGGTGGCCGAAACAGGTGTGACGTGCCACTCTGCGGCCTGGGGCGAGCTTCGTCACAGGCCGCATCGGTCTACCCTGATAGAGCGATGACCTATCTCGACCACGCGGCAACCACTCCAATGCTGCCCGAAGCCATTGCGGCGATGACTGAGGCTTTGTCCACCGTGGGCAACGCCTCCGCGCTGCATTCTTCGGGACGGCGAGCTCGGCGGGCCGTCGAGGAAGCACGCGAAGTGATCGCCGCCGCCTTGGGCGCGCGGCCGTCGGAAGTCATCTTCACTGGCGGTGGTACTGAGAGTGACAACCTCGCGGTCAAGGGCATCTTCTGGGCTCGAAACGGCGAGGACCCGGCTCGGCGTCGCATCCTTTGCAGCACCGTCGAGCATCACGCGGTCCTCGACACCGTCGAGTGGCTGGAGCAGCACTCCGATGCTGAGATCACCTGGCTTGAGGTAGACGACCAGGGCCGGGTGTCGCCGGAAACGCTCCGCGCCGCGATTGAGTCGGCCCCGGAGACGGTTGCCCTCGCGACGGTGATGTGGGCGAACAATGAGGTCGGCACTGTCAATCCGGTCGCCGCTCTCGCCGAAGTCTGCAACGAGTACGCGATCCCGCTGCACACCGATGCCGTCCAGGCGGTCGGTGCGGTTCCCGTCGACTTCACCGCCTCCGGCGCAGCCGCACTCACACTGACTGGCCACAAGCTTGGCGGCCCGTACGGTGTCGGCGCGCTTCTCCTCGACCGAGACACCTCGTGCGTCCCTGTCCTTCACGGGGGTGGCCAGGAGCGCAGCGTTCGCTCGGGCACTCTCGACGTCCCAGCGATCGCCGGCTTCGCCGCTGCGGTGCAAGCGTCGATCAGCGGCCGCGCGGAGTATGCCGCCAGGGTCGAGAAGTTGCGTGACGAGCTTGTCGCCGCGGTCCTGCGCGAAGTCCCGGACGCGATTCTCAATGGCCGCGACGGTGAGCGTTTGCCGAGCCACGCTCACTTCACTTTCCCCGGCTGCGCGGGCGATAGCCTGTTGATGCTCTTGGACGCCAAGGGCATCGAGTGCTCCACCGGTTCGGCGTGCACCGCGGGAGTCGCGCAACCAAGTCACGTCCTCCTGGCAATGGGGGCAGACGCCGCCGCAGCCCGCGGCTCGCTCCGATTCTCGCTTGGCCACACGTCGACACTGGACGACGTACATACCCTGGCCCGAGAGATCAGTGGCGTCGTCACTCGTGCCCGACAGGCCGGTCTCGCCGGCATGCGCAAGCAGATGCAGAAGCAAGAGGTGTAAAGCAATGCGGGTATTGGCCGCAATGAGCGGAGGAGTCGACTCGGCCGTCGCCGCTGCGCGTGCAGTCGACGCTGGCCACGACGTCGTCGGAGTGCACCTGGCGCTTTCGGCTCAACCTGGCACGCTGCGCACGGGTTCACGCGGCTGCTGCACAATCGAGGATTCACACGACGCTCGCCGGGCCGCGGACATCCTCGGTATCCCGTTCTACATCTGGGATTTCGCAGAGCGCTTCACCGAAGAGGTCGTTGAGACGTTCGTCGGCGAGTACGCCGCCGGCCGTACGCCGAACCCTTGCGTGACTTGCAACGAGAAGATCAAGTTCGAGGCGCTGCTTGAGAAGGCGCTCGCTCTTGGCTTCGACGCTGTCGCGACCGGCCACTATGCGCGCCTGGCCACTGTCGACGGAGAGTTGGAACTTCGCCGGAGCGCGGACGACGGCAAAGACCAGTCGTACGTGCTGGCTTCACTGCGGCCAGAGCAGCTTCGCCATGCGATGTTCCCGCTGGGCGACTCTTGGAAGTCGGACGTGCGCGCCGAGGCGGAGCAGCGTGGGCTTTCGGTGGCACGGAAGCCGGACAGCCACGACATTTGCTTCATCCCGGACGGCGACACCAAGAAGTTCTTGGAGAAACGGCTCGGCGAGCGTCCTGGCGAACTCGTCGATGCCGAGACGGGTGCGGTGCTCGGGCGTCACACCGGCGTGCACGGATTCACCGTGGGCCAGCGGAAGGGCCTCGGCATCGACGCGCCGGCCGCTGACGGGCGACCTCGTTATGTCCTTTCGCTCGAACCTGTTTCGGGCACGGTGAAGGTTGGTTCGTCGGCAGACCTAGGTGTCCAGGCCATCGACGCGGACCGGGCGATCTGGCCGAGCGGACGGGCCTTGGACGGACCGACTGAATGCACCGTCCAGGTTCGCGCGCACGGAGGCATCGCCGATGCGGTCGCCGAAGTGGATGAAGACGGGCAAGTCTCCATTCAGCTGCGCGAGCCGTTGCGCGGTGTGGCACCGGGTCAGGTCGTTGTCCTTTATCGGCAAGACGACCAGGCTGGCGACCTCGTACTCGGGAGCGCCAAGATCTCTGGCACGCGCTGAACTTCCTTATGCCCCTAGGCGTTCCTCTCCAGGCTGTTCTGGTGTGGGTTGGGGATCGTGCAGTGGCGGAGGTGCGCTTTCAGCTTTCTCGCCGGTCGGTGTCGTGACGATGAGCTTCCCGTCCTGCAGGACCTCGTAGCTCCAGTCGGCTCGATTCTTGAGACGGCGATGGCGTAGGCAGTAGCTCAACGTCGAGTCTGCGTCCGCGGAATCGGGCCCGGTTGGTTCCGTCAGGCAGTTCTGTGCGGGCCGCGGGCAGCCGGGCTGCCGACACTCACGGTCGCGGACCCGCACAAACTCGTCCACGTCGATGCTCGGCCGATACCGGAACTTGCCGACCTCGATCACTTGTCCGGTCAGCGGGTCGGTGATGACCCGGCGGACGATTGTGTCGGGACCGGTGGCGATGTGGCGCGCGAGCTCGGCCGGGATGTGACCGTGACTGGCCAGCTCAGCGGGATTGTCGTTGAGCCCTAGATAGGTCTGCAGATCGACATAGAGATACACCTCGGTCTGCTCCGGAACGCCGCCTTTGCCGCTGAGCAAAAGATCGATCGCGACGTCAGCGCGCAGTTGGTCGAGGGTTCGCTTCTCATCGCCGGTCTTGAGCGATCGAGCAATCTTGTCGACGCGGAGGTAGGCCGCCGTAGCTTTGTCGGTCGAGGCGTTGTCGACTGAGATCCGCGAGATGCCTTCGCTCTGGTGCTGCAGGGTGACGCGGCGCTCGGCTTTCCGCTGGGCCAGGCGGTCCATCGCACCGTCCGGGTCGATTTTCGTTGCGGCGTAAGCGGTTGCCTTGCGGACTTGGGTCGGGTTTTTGTCCTCTAACCGGTGTTCGAGCAGGTAGTCGACCATCCGTGCATGGCGGTCGGACAGTTGGCCGGTGCCGTCGGTGACCTTCATGGCGCGATAGAGGTCGAACTTGCCCTCGTCCATCAGCCGGAAGGTTCGAGGGAGACGTTGGGACAGAGCTTCGGCGGCGGCGATCATCGCTCCGGCGCGGGTATCGGTGATGTGCAAGGCAAGCGCGAGTTCGCACGCTAGCTCGTGCGGGTCTGATCTTCGTCTTCGCATGCCTGCCATGCAATGCAGCTGCAAAGCCTGCAAGCGGGCGATCTGGCGGTTCGCGTCTTTCACGGCTGCCATCAGTTGGCCAGTCTGCAGGCGATTGAAGAGGTCGAGGTTCGCATGCATGGTGCGAAGCAGGAAGGCGAGGTCTGCGGTTTCGGTGGTCTTGTTGGCCTGATCGGCGTGGTCCGCCGGCGTGGTCGACTTGCTCATGATCGTCACGATACGCATTGATTCGAGTACCGTCAGCTAAATTGCGCGAAGGGACCCATCGTGCGATCGCTTGGCTTTTGCGTGACAACTCTGGCACGGTGAATGGCGGGTGATCGACGCGTGGACGGCCGAAGCTGCGTGAAGGAGGTGGTCAGAGATGCAGCTTGAAACCCGTGTGACTCGCGACGAAGCCTAATCGTTCGTAGAAGGGGTGCGCTGCCGTCCTCGTCGTATCCGAGGTGAGCTGGACTAGGTTGCAGCCGCGTCGCCTTGATTCGTCGATGGCCCATTGCACGAGCTCCGCACCCAAGCCTGAGCCGCGGTGGTCGCGGTGTACGCGCACAGCTTCGATCTGCCCGCGAAGGGCCCCGCGCCGTGCGAGGCCGGGGATGATCGTGAGCTGAAGTGTGGCTATCGGTCGATCGTTTGATGTTGCGACGACCAGCAGCTGATTTGGG
The DNA here is from genome assembly GCF_040610415.1 of Amycolatopsis sp. NPDC004079. NCBI lineage: Bacteria > Bacillati > Actinomycetota > Actinomycetes > Pseudonocardiales > Pseudonocardiaceae > Amycolatopsis > Amycolatopsis sp. NPDC004079. Next base: position 74,788 of record NZ_JBEXMH010000010.1, read on the forward strand.
TCTGCAGCAATGGTTTTGAACGCTTGCAGGTAGGGCTCAAGGTCGGCGGGCGAGTCGCGGGTTGCGCCAAGTTGGTCGTCCGCAAGCATCTGGACGATTGCTTCGACGTCGTCGGGACGAGCTCGTCTCACAGTCATGGGAGGCACGGCGGATCAGTACTCCATTGGGGAGCGATGGACGGTTGGCTGCTACGTGGTCTTGTAGCGGCGAATGCCGTCGACGTCTTCTGCTGCGAGCTTGTTCTGTGAGACCAGGAGATCCAGGTGTGCGCCGGTCTCGAGGACGGCGAGCATCTGATTGAAGGCGTCCATTTCGGACAGTTTGCGGCCGCGGCGTGTCCAGCCGAGGCGGTTGGCAGCTTCAAAAGCGGTGCTCGCTCCGGCTTCGATTTGAGCCGCCATCGTTTCGAGACGTTGCCGGTGGTGTTCGAGAAGCTCGTCGATCCGGGCATGCACGCTGTCTGTGACTGGCCCATGAGCTGGCAACATGCGCCGGTCCGGCATGCCTCGAACCAGACGGAGGGAGTCGAGGTAGTCGTTCAGCGGCAACTCAGCCGGAACCGGCTGGAAGCCGATCGACGGAGTGATGTGCGGGAGCACGTGGTCGCCGGAGAACAAAAGATTGGCTGCGCCGTCTACGAAAACCACATGCCCATTGGTGTGTCCTGGGGTGTGGACAACGTCGAACTCGCGATCGGGCAGCACCGCACGCCGGCCGGGCGTCAGCCATTCGTCCGGCTCTTCCCAGAGATTCGCCTCGGTGTGGCGAGGTTCCGAACCGAACAGCTTGCTGAGCGCGGTGATGACCTCTTGTCCGTCGCTGAGGCGGAGGAGGTCGAGTTGGGCTTGCATGGGGAACTGGTTCGGGTTGGCGCTCGCGTCGAGCGAAGGCTGCTCGAGCTTCCCGAGGGCGATCCGGTTGCCGAATTCGCGCCGAAGCGCGACTGCCTGCGTGTAGTGATCCCGGTGGACATGGGTGATGAGGAACTCTCGGACATCGCCGAGCTCGGCGTCGAGCGCCTTGAGTGCGTCGGCCAGTAGCTGGCGAGATTCGGTGAGGGCCCACCCCGAGTCGACGAGCACGAGGTTCGTGCCGTCGGTGACTGCGTAGACGTTGACCGCGCGCAGGGCGTCGTTCGGCAGCGGCAATGGGATCCGGTAGACGCCCGCGGCCACTTCGTAGACACCGGGATCGGCCCAGTTCGAGTTACTGCCTTCGGGCAACGGCTCCACGGCGACCTCCGTCCAGGCGGGACCTCGGCGTCCCGGACTTTCCTTACATTGGGCCGTATTCCGGTCGCTGTCCACCTGGCGGCGCTGAGACACCGGTCACGTGGATCAGCCGGGTTGTGCGGTCAGCGCGATGTCGATGGTCAACGTTGTCGCGACGAGCATGCTCGCCAGCGGCTCGGGGACCTGCAGCGGGATCTCTACGAGACAGGCGTTGCCGCTGATCGGCGAAAGCTCCGGCGACGGGCGGCCGACGTGCGCGACCTCGGTGCCGACCGGGTCCTCGACGGTCACTTCCCATCGTTGCCTGCCACTGGCGACGACCCTGGCGATTGTCTTGCCTTCGGCACGCAGGGTGAAACGGACGCCACCCGCGTTGGCCGGGATGATTTCGCCGATCGGCGTTCCGTCCGCGCGAGTGACCACGAAGCGGGCCAGCGGGTCCTTCGACGGTTTCTCGACCTTGAGGACAGTGCTCTGGTTCGCGTCGCGGACCTCGAACCTGCGGCTGACGTACTGGTCGGATTTCCACAGAAGCTGAATGACTTTGCGCAGGAAGCTGAGGGTAGTGACAGCGACTCCGCCAATGTGGAGGCCGTGGCGGTCGAACACGCCGTACTCCTGGCCGGCGGCAGTCGGCTTCGCCTCCCGGCTGACGTAAAGGACCGGCTCGGTGAAGAGAGTCCGCTCAAAGGAGCGGCTTGAAGCCCGGCGGTACGGTGCTCCGGGCATAGTGCCCCGCTGCGGCTCCCGGGCGGATGCGTCACCGGGTGTTTTGCCGGGCGGTGGCGGGGCGGAGCTGGTCATGACGATCCAGACTAACGCGGTGACCGCGAATTCGGTGCAGGCAAAGGGATATGCGGCGAATGTCCGGCTATTGCCGCGCGGTCGGGTGAAGCTTGTCCCGAGGGGCGGTGCGGACCGCGGCCGCCCGTTCCGCGACAATCCGGCCTGTGAGTGAACGACCTTGGCCCGCGGGCGCGGCGACGGGAATCGGGTCCATGCCGGGGACCGATCCCGTCGAGGCCGCCGCCGTCGTGTTCGGAGAGCTTCCCAGCTTCCCGTATGTGCCCGAATTGCCGGCCCGCGGCGTCGGTGCCGACATGCTCGGCCGGACCGCCGCGTTGCTCGTGGACCTCGCCGTCGAGGTCGTGCCCAGCGGTTACCGCGTCGCCGGGCGGCCCGGTCACGACCATCGTCGTGGACGTGACCTGCTCCAATGGGACCTCGATGCCGTACAGGCCGCCCGCGAGAACGCTGGTGCGCCGGCAGTCCTCAAGACCCAGATCGCAGGGCCGTGGACACTCGGCGCGGGGATCGAGCTCGCCCGGGGGCATCGGGTGCTCACCGACCGCGGGGCGTTGCGGGACTTCACCTCGTCGCTGCTCGACGGGCTTTCCCAGCACGTCGCGGAGCTGACCGCGAGGACCGGCGCGCCGGTGGTCGTGCAGCTCGACGAGCCGTCGTTGCCCGCTGTTCTCGCCGGAAAACTGGCTACTCCGTCGGGATACGGCAACGTCCCCGCGGTGCCTGAGCCCGAGGTTCGGGAGCTGCTTGCGACGACAATCGAACGGATCGGAGCGATGACTGGGCAGCCGGTCATCGTCCACTGCTGCGCTCCGCGGCCGCCGATCGCGCTCTGCCGCGCTGCGGGTGCCGGGGCCGTTGCGTTCGACCTCAGCATGCTCGCCGGGGCGTCTGCCGAGCTTCTCGACGAGATTGGCGAGGCTTGGGACAGCGGTATTTCGTTCTTCCTTGGCCTCGTACCGGCCACCGACCCCGCGACGGCTCCGGGGTTGAAGGACGTCGCGTCGCCGGCGCTCAGGCTCGTGGACCGGCTGGGCTTCAACCGTTCGATCCTGGCCGAGCGCGCTGTTCCGACGCCTGCGTGTGGTCTGGCAGGTGCCACGAACGAGTGGATGCGCCGGGCGCTCGCTCTTAGTCGCGACCTGGGCAAAGGGTTCGTGGAGCCGCCCGAGAACTGGTGATTTCGCGGACGTGCGGCGGCCGTGACGCGTACCGTGGCTGGTGAAGAGAAACAACCGGGGGAAATTCCGAATCATGCGTTTGTTCCGTCGTCGTCGCTCGGAAGCCGACACCGAAGCCGCGCCGCCAGATCCCCGTACGCCGTGGCCTGAACAGCAAGTGCCGTCCGACGCTGCCGCTGCGGCGGCTGCGTTCTGGGAAGGGTGGTACGACCTCTTGCCCGAGGTCAGTGCCGCGCTGGGCGAGGGTGAGCCGCATCGCGTCGAGCACGATCTGTGCGTGCTGGTCGAGACGCTGCACCCTCGGCTGCACTTCTCGCTGGAGCGCGGCCGGATGGCGATCTACGCGTTGGTCGTCAGCGGACAGGAAGACCCGGAGCTGCGCCCGTACACGGACGCGTGGAAAGCTGCTGGACCGCCGGATGACGCGATCTGGGAGTACCACGATTCGGTGCCCCCGGTCCCGGATCCGACCGGGGTGACGGTGAACCTGGGCGAGCATCGCATCTCGCTGGCTGACGTGCGGGTCGTCGCGCAGGTGGACGACGGCGTGGTTGACGTCGCGGTGCATCACCCCGCGTTCGCTGACCTGGACGAGGCTTCGCGCACCACGATGACGTTCCTGCCGCTCGACGCGACGCTGGGCGAGCGTCTGGCCGCCGAGCGGTTGGGCCGGGTCGAGACCGCCGAGGCCGCGCCGGAAGGCACGATTGATCTTCTGGAGTTCCGGGAGCTGGTCCGCGGGCTGGCGGAGCAACCGGACGAAAGCGTCGGTGCGTCCGACTAGGCTCACCACCTGTGAGCAGCACCGACCTTCCCCAAGACCAGGTGGCCGTGGAGGCCGCCCAGGACGTGACCGACGTACCGGCCGACGTGCGCGAGCGGCACGGCGCGCTGGCCGAGGAGATCCGCGGCCATCAGTTCCGGTACTACGTGCTGGACTCGCCGATCGTCTCCGACGGCCAGTTCGACGCGCTCCTCGGCGACCTCCAAGAGATCGAGGACGAGTACCCGGCGCTGGTCACGCCTGATTCGCCGACCCAGAACGTCGGCGGCACGTTCTCCACCGACTTCACCGCGCACGACCACCTCGAGCGCATGCTGAGCCTGGACAACGTGTTCGACACCGACGAGTTCCTCACCTGGGTCGAGCGCGTCGAGAAGGAAATCGGGTCGACGGAGTACCTGGCCGAGCTGAAGATCGACGGCCTGGCCATCAACCTGCTCTACGAAAACGGCAAGCTCACCAGGGGGCTCACCCGTGGCGACGGGCGTACGGGCGAGGACGTCACGCTCAACATCCGCACTCTCGATCAGGTACCGGACGAGCTCACCGGCACTGACGAGTTCCCTGTGCCGAAGCTCGTCGAGGTGCGCGGCGAGGTCTACTTCCGCGTCGAGGACTTCCTTGAGCTCAATGCGAAGATGGTCGAGGCGGGCAAGCCGCCGTACGCGAACCCGCGCAACACCGCTGCCGGGTCGCTGCGGCAGAAGGACCCGAAGATCACCAGGGAACGCTGGCTCCGGCTGATCTGTCACGGTCTCGGCAAGCGGGACGGCTTCGAGCCGGTCACGCAGTCGCATGCGTACGACGCGCTGGCGGCCTGGGGGTTGCCGGTGTCGCCGCACACGCGGGTGCTGCGGACCGGCAAGGAACTCACCGATCACATCGCCTATTGGGGTGAACATCGGCACGACGCCGAGCACGAGATCGACGGCGTGGTGATCAAGGTCGACCAGGTCGCGTTGCAGCGTCGCCTCGGCACTACGTCGCGCGCGCCGCGGTGGGCGATCGCTTACAAGTATCCGCCGGAAGAAGCGATCACGACGCTGCTCGACATCCAGGTCGGTGTTGGGCGCACGGGACGGGTCACGCCGTTCGCCGTCACCGAGCCGGTCAAAGTCGCGGGCTCGACGGTCGCGCGTGCGACGCTGCACAACCAGGAAGAGGTCAAGCGCAAGGGTGTGTTGATCGGCGACCGGATCGTGATCCGCAAGGCCGGCGACGTGATCCCTGAGGTGCTTGGTCCCGTCGTAGACGCGCGCACCGGTGCCGAGCGGGAATTCGTGATGCCCACCGAATGTCCGGAATGCGGGACGGAACTCGCCTACCAAAAGGAAGGCGACAAGGACATCCGGTGCCCGAACACCCGGTTCTGTCCCGCGCAGCTGCGGGAGCGGCTGTTCCACCTCGCCGGGCGCGGTGCGTTCGACATCGAGGTGCTCGGGTACGAGGCGGCGGTCGCGTTGCTTGACGCGAGGGTAGTTGCCGACGAGGGCGACGTGTTCGACCTCAACGAGGAGTCCCTCGCCGAGGTGGAGTTGTTCCGTACCAAGGCAGGCGACCTGTCGGCGAACGCGCGGAAGCTCCTGGCGAACCTCGATTCGGCGAAGGACCGTCCGCTGTGGAAGGTGATTGTCGCGCTGTCGATCCGGCATGTCGGGCCGACTGCGGCGCAAGCGCTTGCGCGGGAATTCGTTTCGCTGCAACGGATCGAGGACGCGAGCGAGGAGGAACTCGCGGACGTCGACGGTGTCGGCCCGACCATCGCGCACGCGGTGCAGGAATGGTTCGAGGTCGGCTGGCACCGGGAAATCGTCGAAAAATGGCGACGGTCCGGGGTTCGGATGGAGGAGGAGCGCGACGAGTCCATCCCTCGGAATCTCGAGGGCCTGTCGATCGTGGTGACCGGTTCGCTCGACGGGTTTTCCCGTGATGAGGCGAAAGAAGTCATCATGGCGCGCGGTGGCAAGGCCGCGGGATCTGTGTCGAAGAAGACGGCGTTCGTCGTCGTGGGCGACGCGCCGGGGTCGAAGTACGAGAAGGCTGTGCAGTTGAAGGTGCCGGTGCTGGACGAGAACGGGTTCCGCGCGTTGCTGGAGCGCGGTCTGGAAGCGGCTGCGGAACTGGCGCTCGACACCGGTGCGGACGAGGAAGCTGAGGGCGGCGATGAGTGACGTGGAGATCCGCCCGGCGCGGCGGGAGGAGTTCGATGCGCTCGGCGAGGTGACCGTCGAGGCTTACCGGATCGAGGGATTCTTCGACACTGATGCCGCGTACGAGGCGAAACTTCGGGACGTCTCGGGGCGGGCGCAGCACGCCGAGTTGTTGGTCGCGGTCGATCCGGACGGTCAGGTCGTCGGGTCGGTCGCGATTGTTCAGCCGGGGAGCAAGCTGTCCGAGATTTCGCAGCCGGGGGAGTTGGAGTTCCGCATGCTGGCCGTCTCGGCGGCGGCGCGCGGGCGAGGGGTTGGGGAGGCGCTTACCCAAGCTGTGCTGGCACGTGGCCGGGAACTCGGCGTCGACCGGGTGGTGCTGAGCAGCCTCGACGTGATGCGGAAGGCGCACCGGCTCTACGAACGGATCGGGTTCCGGCGGTTGCCGGGGCGGGATTGGCATCCGCATCCGGGGGTCAACCTGATCGCCTACGAGTACGGCTTCTGACGTCTCGTTTTCGCAGGTCAGAGACTTTTGCCGTTTTTCGGCGAAAGCGTTGGGCGGGGTTCATCGCCGGTATTCGCCTTTGAGTGGCGACGGTTTGGTGAGCCTCGTCTTGCCGCTCGTCGGGTGCTTGGCGTGCCTGGGCTGTGAGGCGTCTGCCCGGTGTTGAACTGTCACGGCCGTCGCCGGTGGACGGTTGCGTCGGGCGCGCCTGTTTGGCGAGCTTCGACCGGCTATGAGCTGTGACGTGTAGATGTCTGGCTTCGACTCAAGCTGTCACGCGTGAGGTACCGACTCGTATCGAGGAAGCGTGAGGATGGCGAAGTTCGTTCAAGCTGCCGTTCCGGTCGTTGGCGTTGCTGCGTTTTGCTGTCGCGTGCAAGGCGGCACCACAACCTGGTGGCACCTCAACGACGGTCACGGCGGCGACTGTGACCGCGACGGTAGGCGAGTCCGCGACGGCGACCGTGACTTCGCCGATTAGTGCCGCACGGCCGGTGACGATCAAAGTCCCTGACGTGTCCGGCATGCATCATCAGGACGCACAGGACGCCATGCGGGCGGCTCGGCTGTAGAACCTGCGCGAGGTCGATTCGTCCGGAAGAAGCGGATGATGATCACCGACCGGAACTGGTGTCACACCGGCCGGGATCTCAAGCCTGGTGCCGTAGTTTCTGCTGGCACAGGCGTCACGCTCTATGCCGACAAGTGCTGATTAGCGTCGCCTGGCACGCCAAGGGAACCGGTTGACCGGGCAGGTTCCCCTTCTCGGGGGAGATTGTCTGCACTTGAGGACAGCGGATCGCGAGTAAGCCCACACGCGATGAATCGCTGAGCCAGCCTCACGTCGGCCTCCAACGACGGCCTGAACAGTCGAGTACCAGCATCCGAAACGCCAAGCCAAACGCGCTCAACGCAGCTGGCTCCGAACCGTTTAGGACAGCCGACCCAAGTTCTGGATCACCCGTCCAGAACCACCGCGACGATCCCAGCGAAATGCGCCAGCCGAGCGACCTCGGCGGCACGGAAGTTAGGCCCGCCCGGCCGAGCGACAAGCATCGCCTTCCCCGGCTTTCCCAGCGGAGTAGCGGCCAGTTCGGTGCCGAGCTCCTTCCACGTCTCCGGAACCCAGGAATCCTCGCCGTCCAGGACAGTCGCGCGTTCCAGCGGCAGCCAAGGCAAGTCCGTGAACGGGTTCTCCGGCGCCGCGCTCGACGAGGCCAAGCGCCGAGGTCCCGATTCCGAATGTTCGACGATCACCGCCCACCCGGCCCGGATGATCTTCGGCACACCCTCGGCGAGCAAGTCCAGCCCGGCTTTCGGCTGGGCCGCGATCTCCTCGACCAGCTCCAGTTCGCGATGCGTGTCGAGGATGCCCGCGTACGGCCGCACCGCGTCGACCTCGACGCCTTCCACGCTCTCGGCTGCGGTGATCAACGCGTCCGGGAGCCGGCCCGACGGGAGTTCGACCACCAAGTCGTCGATCGCGAGCCCGCCGCCGCGTTCCACCACGTCCACGCTCAGGATGTCGGCCCCGACCGTGCCGAGCGCGGTCGCGACCGCGCCGAGAGTGCCGGGGGAGTCCGGTAGCTGGACCCGGATCAGGAACGACACCACGCGCCCCTCTCGCCTCAGGCGTCCCAGCCCTGTCGTGGGACGCGCTTGCCGGGCGCCGATTGTGACAGACCGGGTACCCGCGGGGGCCCGCTGTCCGGCACGCGGGACACCCTGCCCGGCGCCCGCGGCCCGATAACCCGGTCGAACCGTCCGACGCCGTCACCATAGACTTGCAGCTTCCGAGAGCACCCGCACAGCACACCCCGGGAGTCACCCGCGTGCCCAACATTTCCCGAGACGAGGTCGCACACCTCGCCAGGCTGGCCAGGCTGGCCGTGACCGACGACGAGCTGGACGTTTTCGCCGGCCAGCTCGACCAGATCCTCGACTCGGTGGCGAAGGTCAGCGAAGTCGCCGCGGAGGACGTCCCGCCGACCTCGCACGCCGTGCCGCTGACGAACGTCTTCCGCGAGGACACCGTCCGGCCCAGCCTCGAACAGCAGGACGCGCTGGCCGCCGCGCCGGCCGCCGAGGACGGCCGGTTCCGGGTGCCGCGGATCCTGGGAGAAGAACAGTGAGCGAACTCGTCAAGCTGACCGCCGCCGAGCTGGCGGCGAAGATCCACACGCGCGAGGTGTCCGCCGTCGAGGTCGTGCAGGCGCACCTGGACCGCATCGCCGCGGTGGACGACCACGTGCACGCGTTCCTGCACGTCGACACCGAAGGCGCGCTCGGCGCGGCCAAGGCGGTCGACGAGCAGCTGGCCGCGGGAAAGCAGCCGGCGTCGCCGCTGGCGGGCGTCCCGCTGGCGCTGAAGGACGTGCTGACCACGAAGGGCGTGCCGACGACCTGCGGGTCTCGCACGCTCGAGGGCTGGCTGCCGCCGTACGACGCGACTGTCACGCGCAAGCTGCGCGAAGCCGGTGTCGTGATCCTCGGCAAGACGAACATGGACGAGTTCGCGATGGGTTCCTCCACGGAGAACTCGGCGTACGGCCCGACGCACAACCCGTGGGACCACGCGCGCATCCCGGGCGGTTCGGGAGGCGGCTCCTCAGCGGCGATTTCGGCTTTCGAGGCGGCTCTCGCTATCGGTACCGACACTGGCGGCTCGATCCGCCAGCCCGGCTCTGTCACGGGCACTGTGGGCGTGAAGCCGACGTACGGCGGAGTGTCGCGCTACGGCCTCGTGGCGTTCTCGTCTTCGCTCGATCAGGCCGGCCCGTGCGCGCGTACGGTGCTTGACGCCGCACTGCTGCACGAAGCGATCGCTGGTTACGACCCGATGGACTCGACGTCCATCAACGCACCTGTGCCGCCTGTTGTTGCTGCGGCGCGCGAAGGCGCGAAGGGCGACTTGACCGGCGTACGCGTCGGTGTCGTGAAGGAGTTCGGCGGCGACGGTTACCAGCCGGGCGTGCTGCGGTCGTTCGAGGCGGCTGTGGAGCAGCTTCGCGCTCTCGGTGCCGAAGTGGTCGAGGTGTCGTGCCCGCACTTCACGTACGCGCTGCCTGCGTACTACCTGATCGCGCCGAGCGAAGCGTCGTCGAACCTCGCGCGCTTCGACGCGATGCGGTACGGCCTGCGCGTCTCGGACGACGGTGCACACAGTGCCGAAGAAGTCATGTCGCTGACGCGCGAAAAGGGTTTCGGCGCTGAAGTGAAGCGTCGCATCATGCTCGGCACGTACGCGCTTTCGTCGGGCTACTACGACGCCTACTACGGCTCCGCGCAGAAGGTGCGCACGCTTATTACGCGCGACTTCACGCAGGCCTTCGAGAAGGTCGATGTGCTCGTGTCGCCGACGACGCCGACCACGGCGTTCAAGATCGGTGAGCGCGTGGACGACCCGATGGCGATGTACCTCGCCGACCTGTGCACCATCCCGTCGAACCTCGCGGGCAACGCCGCCATGAGCGTCCCGAGCGGACTGTCCGACGAGGACGGGCTGCCGGTCGGCCTGCAGATCATGGCCCCGGCGCTTGCCGACGACCGGTTGTACCGCGTCGGCGCCGCGTACGAGGCCGCGCGCGATGCCGCTGCCGGCGGCTCGCTCGTGCACCAGGTTCCCGAACTGGGAGGAACGAAGTGACCGCCGTGGCCGAGTTGATGGACTACGCCGAGGTCATCGAGCGGTTCGACCCCGTCCTCGGGCTCGAGGTCCACGTCGAGCTCAACACGAACACGAAGATGTTCTGCGGCTGCGTCAACGAGTTCGGCGGCGAGCCGAACACCAAGACGTGCCCGACCTGCCTCGGCCTGCCCGGCTCGCTGCCGGTCGTGAACGGCAAGGCGGTCGAGGGGGCGATCCGGATCGGGCTCGCGCTCAATTGCGAGATCGCGGAGTGGTGCCGGTTCGCCCGGAAGAACTACTTCTATCCGGACCAGCCGAAGAACTTCCAGACCTCGCAGTACGACGAGCCGATCGCGTTCGACGGCTACCTCGACGTGACGCTGGACGACGGCGAGGTCGTGCGCGTCGAGATCGAGCGCGCGCACATGGAGGAGGACACCGGCAAGTCGCTGCACGTCGGCGGCGCGACCGGCCGGATCCACGGCGCCGAGCACTCGCTGCTCGACTACAACCGCGCCGGCGTGCCGCTGATCGAGATCGTCACCAAGCCGATCACCGGCACCGGCGAGCGGGCGCCCGAGGTGGCGCGCGCGTACGTCACCGCGCTGCGCGATCTGCTGCTGGCGCTCGAGGTGTCCGACGTCCGGATGGACCAGGGCTCCGTGCGCTGCGACGCGAACGTGTCGCTGATGGCCAAGGACGCCACGGAATTCGGCACGCGCACCGAGACGAAGAACGTCAACTCGCTGCGCAGCGTCGAGCGCGCGGTGCGGTACGAGATGACCCGTCAGGCGGCGATTCTCGCCGAAGGCGGGTCGATCCGACAGGAAACGCGGCACTTCCAGGAGGCCGACGGCACCACGTCGTCCGGGCGCACCAAGGAAACCGCGGAGGACTACCGGTACTTCCCGGAGCCCGACCTCGTGCCGATCGCGCCGTCGCGCGAGTGGGTCGAGGAACTGCGCGCGACGCTGCCGGAGATGCCGGCGGAGCGGCGCAAGCGGATCCAGGAAGAGTGGAAGCTCTCCGACGAAGCGCTGCGCGACCTGCTGAATGTCGGTGCCGTCGACCTCGTCGCGGCGACGGTCGAGGCTGGCGCGAAGCCGGACGAGGCACGCGGCTGGTGGGTCAACACGCTGGCGCAGGAAGCGAACACGCGCGAGGTCGAGCTGACCGAACTGGCGATCACGCCGGCGCAGGTCGCCGAGGTGATCGGGCTCGTGTCCTCCGGCGAGCTGACGAACAAGCTCGCCAAGGAGGTCGTGCAGGGCGTTCTCGCGGGCGAGGGTTCGCCGCGCGAGGTCGTCGAGAAGCGCGGTCTGAAGGTCGTTTCCGACGATTCGGCGCTGCTCACCGCTGTCGACGAAGCCCTGGCCGCGCAGCCGGACATCGCCGACAAAATCCGCGGTGGCAAGGTCGCCGCGGCAGGTGCGATCGTCGGCGCGGTCATGAAGGCGACCAAGGGCCAGGCCGACGCCAAGCGGGTGCGCGAACTGATCATCGAGCGCGTCGGTTCCTGAGTGGGTTTCTCGCTCCGACGCGTCACCTGGCGCGAGTGGCTCGGCCTGGCGGCCGGGCTGCTTGCGGTCGGGTCGACGCCGCTGCCCTGGACTGTGCTGTCAGCGGATACCGCGACGTCCGATGTCCGCGACGCGTTCGGGACGTTGCCGCACAGCGACGTCGTGCGTACGGCGTGGCATTCGGATCTCTTCTCGTGGGGTCCGCCGCTGCTGCTTGCGGTGGTGGGGCTTGCGGTGGTGTTGTTCGGGCAGGTCACCAAGGCACGGGTGAGTGGCCTGCCGCAGCTGTGGCTGGTCGGCGGGCTGGCGACGGTTTTGCTGATGGTGATCGGCTGGACGACGCTGGACTGGGTGTTCGACAGCGATCAGCGGGCGTTCCTGGACGCTGCCGGGGTGTCGATCTCTGGTGGGATCGGGCGGTATCTGGGGATGGCCTTCGCGGTCGGGTCGCTTGTGGTGGCGATTGTGGACATCCGGGCTGCTCGGGCGGAGAGCCGGGCTTCGCGTCGTCGCCGCTGAACGGCAACACGGTGGTTGCTGACCGGGGAGCTTCTGGCCGATTCGCCGCTAAACGGCGACGGGGCCCGGCTCCTTGCTGGTGCGGGCTTTGAGTGGATTCGCCGTTGCGTGGCGACGGCCGTTCCCGGGTGAGCGGCGGCTCTTAGCGGATTTGCCGTTGAGGGGCGACTAGGCGCTCTCCGCTGGGAGACGGCTTTGAACGGATTCGCCGTTGAGGGGCGGCTGGGTGCTCTCAGTCGAGAGGCGGTTTGGGGATTCGCCGCTGAGCGGCGACGGGGCGCACTTGGTTGAGAGGCAGTTCTTCGCGGACTTGCTTCTGAGCGGCGGGACGTTCTGAGCGGGGGCTGCCGTTGCTACTGAGTTTTGCCGTTGGGCGGCGAACGGATGGCGGGCCGCCGTTGCCGCCGAGTCTTGCGATTGGTCGGCGCGAGGGATAGCGGCGAATCTCCCGGGGCAGCCCGTTGAACGGCGATGGGCCGATGCCGATGCCGATGTTGGTGGCGATGCCGGGGCGAAGTCGGCCTGGGCGGAGCCCGTCAGCGTCATTGGCGGGTCGGTGAACGTCGCCGTTTAGTGGCGACTCCGGCCAGAATCGATGCGGGCCTTGAGCGCCCGGAAGGGCAGACGGGGCGCTCGCCTGAGACTGAACATGGCCGATCGCAGCGGCCCGGATCGGCTGTCGCCATCAAACGGCTAACCGCAGGTCAACCTGCCTGCCGACTCTGGGAAGGGCTCAACCAGGCGCGCCCGGCGTCAGTCCTTGCCCGGACCGCCGCCAGTGTCGCTCACCACGATCAGGACCACTCGGTCATCGCTGGAGACCGGTTTGCCGCCGTCCTTGTTGACGGTCCCGGCGACGGCCAGCTGGGGGTTGATCATGCTCATGGAAGAGAGCCGGCCGTACGTCGTGGCGGCCTTGCTTTTGCCGTCTAGGGTGACAGTCGGCTTGCCGGTGACCGCTCCGTCCTTGTTGACCGGCACGTTCTGCATGCCGGTGGACGACGCGATGCCGAGGATGCCGTTCGCGTCGACGAAATCGACGCAGCCGCCCAGGGAGGGCTTGTCCTGCCAGGTCCACGCGGGCGTGCTGAGCGGCTGTCCGGACTGGAGGCGGTACACGGCGTCCGGTCCGCTGGCCGGGTGGTCGGTCACCCAGGTGCGTTTCCCGTCCGACGAACGGCAGATGCCGCCGGGGGAGTGCAGGCCCGAGGCGTAGACGGCGGACCCGGACGTCGGATTTCCGGTCGCCGGTTTTCCGGACACGTCGATGCGCAGGACCTTGCCTGCCAGGGAATTCGGATCCGCGGCCGCGGCCGGATTGCCGGCATCGCCCGTAGCGACGAGCAGTGCGCCGCTTCCGTCGCTGGCCAGCGCGCCGCGGTTGCCGGTCGAGCCCTTCGGGATTCCGGTCAGCACAGGCTTCGGGGCCTGGCCCTTGGCGAAGCGCACGACTCGGTTGTCCGAAGCCGTGGTGACGTACGCGAAGACCAGCTGGTCCTCGACGTAGCTAGGCGACAACGCCAGGCTGGTGAGCCCGCCGTCGCCGTCGGCTTGGACGTCCAGTTGCGCGAACGACGTCGCGTCGTGTCCGGAGCTGGCCAGCATGACGCGGCCGGTTTTCCGTTCGCCGGCGAGAGCGGCGGGCGCGGATCCCTCGCCGGGGAGTCCGGCGACGGCGGCGACTGTGTCCAGGCAGGTGGCGATGACAGCCTTGTCGAAGTCCTTGCAGCCCTGCGGAGGCGGAACCGGCGAGGGCGGCGCTTGCGCGGGGCCGGTGCGGGGACCGTTGCCGGAGCCGTCGCCGTGCTCCTGGACCTGCGGCGGAGATTCCGGGCTCGGCACCGGCGCGGGGGTGAACGTCTGGCCGGCCGCGGTGTCGTCGAACCGGGCGCAGCCGGAAAGCACGAGGCCGCCGCAGGCGAGGAGGGCCAGCGGCGCCGACCACCGGTACCGGGTACGCATGATGCCCCAGCCTAGGTGGCGCGGCGTGAGCCACTGGTAAGTGGCTACCGTGGTGATCATGACAGTCACCGTGCTGGTCCCGGACGACGAGGGCGTCGCCGTGCTGTCCGAAATCCCCCTCGTCCACGCGGTGCGCTACGAATGGGGCCGTCCGCTGCCGCCGGAGGCCGTGAAAGCCGAGGTGCTCGTTCCGGCCATGGATTCGGCGGGCGACGACATCTGGAGCGACCTGCCGAATCTCAAGCTGGTGCAGCTCCTGACCGCGGGCGCGGAAGACTGGGTCGGCCGCGTCCCGGACGGCGTCCTGTTGTCCACCTGCCGCGGCGCGCACAGCGGCAGCCTGGCGGAGTGGGTTGTCGGCGTCCTGCTGTCGATGTACCGGAATCTGGACGTTTACGCGGCGGCACAACGTGCCGGGCGTTGGGAGCAGTTGCCGTCGGACACTTTGCAGGGCCAGCGCGTATTGATCGTCGGGGCGGGGGACGTCGGGCGGCAGCTGCGTCGGCGGTTGGAGCCGTTCGACGTCCGCTGCACGATGGTCGGGATGTCGGCGCGCGAAGGCGTCCACGGTGTCGACGAGTTGCCGGATCTGCTGCCGCACCACGATGTGGTGGTCATGATGGTGCCGCTTACTTCGCGGTCGCGGGGCATGGTCGACGCTGGCTTCCTGGCGGCGATGCGTGACGATGCGGTGCTGGTCAATGCTGCTCAAGGGCCTGTTGTGGTCACTGACGCGCTTGCGGCGGAGCTCGCGGCGGGGAGGCTTCGCGCCGCGCTCGACGTGACCGATCCCGAGCCGTTGCCAGCGGACCATCCGTTGTGGACTGCGCCTGGTTTCGTGCTGACGCCCCACGTGGCGGGTGCGGTTCGGGGCGTCCGGCGGCGCGCTTATTTGGTGGCCGCGGCGGAAATCGCCCGGTACGCTGGCGGAGAGCTACCTGGCAATCTCGTGCGCGGCGAATACTGATCATTTCCCGAATGTCGGCCCGGCACTCAGGGTGAACCCTGAAAGAGCCCCTGACCTCGGCGTGCTCGCTCGCGGGTCACGGCTGAATCCCCTAATCTTCGCCGCGTGACCACTCAAGGGGACGACTACCAGACCAGCGTGCTGTCCGGTGTCGAGGACTCTGCCGGCAACGACTACGACGAACCGCGGCAGGGCGGTCTCGGCTTCGGCCTGCTCGTCTTGCGCCTGGGGCTCGGCGTGATCATGGGTGCGCACGGCCTGCAGCATTTGTTCGGCGCTTTCGGCGGACCGGGCGTCGGCGGGTTCGCGCACGTGCTCGAGATGTTCGGGTACCACAAACAGACGACGCTGCTGTCCTGGATCACCGGCATCACCGAGGTCGCGGGCAGTGCGCTGCTGATCGTCGGCCTGTTCACGCCGCTCGCCGCGGCGGGGCTGCTGGGCGTGGCCGCCAACATCGTCTACGCGAAGTTCCACGGCGGCTTCTTCGAGGGCACCGGTCAGGGATGGGAGTACGAGCTGCTGCTCGGGCTCTGTGCGCTGACGCTGATCTTCACCGGTGCGGGCACCATCTCGCTGGAGCGGAACACGCCGTGGCGGAAGCGGCCGTTGCCTCTTGGGCTCATTTCGCTGCTGCTGGCCGCGGCTGCGTCTGTGGTGGTCATTGTTCTGACTCGCTGACGCGTTCAGCGCCGACGTGGCTGACCGTCCGGATCGGCGTGGCGGGCCGTCGGGACTGGCGTGGCTGATTGCCGGGACCGACGTTGCTGGCACGCCGGAGGCGGCTGGAGGCAGCGCCGAGTTGGTGAGTCGTTCCGCCGCTCAACGGGCCGTTGGGGTGTTGCCGTTTAGCGGCGAATGCCTGGTCAAGGGCATGATTCAGGCGGTGGCAGTTCGTTTGTCGCCGACGGGATTGGCTCGTGAGCGGCAACGGCTCGGCGGCTGGAGGCTAATCGCAGCCAACAGCAGTCTGGGGTTGATTGCCCTGGCAGGGCGCCGGTGAGGGATCGGCAGGGACTCGACAGCCGAGGGCCAGGGTGGCGTGGGTGCTGTGTGCGTGGCTGGTCGGACTCGGCCGGTGGGGTGGGCTCGTAGCCGGGGGAAGGGTCTCCACGTGTGGCGGTGACCCTGCGTCGAGGCGTGTGGCAGCGGTCGGAGATTCGGGTCTTCGAGCAGGCGCGGTGATCGTTAGCCGTTTAGTGGCGAATCGCGTCGACCAGGGCTCCGACGGCAGCGGACCCGAGATTTCAGCGGTTGAAGCCGACTGGCCGAGACAGGGAGAGGGGCCCGCGCAACCACACGCGGGCCCCTCCCAGCAAAGCAAAAACCGGAACAGGAGAGGATCAGCGGTTCGGGTCCCGGACCGCACCGGTGTCGGCTGACGTGGCCATCCGGGCGTAGGCCCGCAGCGCCGCGGTGATCGGGCGCTGCCGGTCCTTCGGCTGCCACGGACGTTCCGAAGCGTCCATCTTCGCCCGCCGTTCGGCCAGAACCTCCGGATCGACCAGCAGCTCAAGCCGGCGCTCGTGGACGTCCAGGACGATCTGGTCGCCGTTCTCCACCAGGCCGATCAGGCCGCCCGCGGCGGCTTCCGGCGAGATGTGGCCGACCGAGATGCCCGAGGAACCGCCGGAGAATCGGCCGTCGGTGATCAGGGCGCATTTCTTGCCGAGGCCGGAGCCCTTGAGGAACGCCGTCGGGTGCAGCATTTCCTGCATGCCGGGGCCGCCTGCCGGGCCTTCGTAGCGGATGACCAGGACCTCGCCCGGCTGGATCTCCTTCTTGAGGATCGCCGAGACGGCCTCCTCCTGGCTCTCCAGCACCCGCGCCGGGCCCTGGAAGTGCCACAGGTCCTCGTCAATGCCCGCGGACTTGATCACGGCGCCGTTCTCGGCCAGGTTGCCGCGCAGGATCGCGAGGCCGCCGTCCTTCGTGTAGGCGTGTTCGACGTCGTGGATGCAGCCGACGGCGGCGTCGGTGTCCAGTGACGACCAGCGGTTTTCCGTCGAGAACGCCTTAGTGGTCCGGACCCCGCCCGGTGCGGCGTGGAACAGCTCCAGCGCCTTCTCCGACGGAGACTCGGCGCGGATGTCCCACTCGTTCAGCCACGTGGTGATGTCCGGCGCGTGGACCGCGTGCACGTCGGTGTTCAGCAGCCCGCCGCGGTACAGCTCGCCCAGGATGGCGGGGATTCCGCCGGCCCGGTGGACGTCTTCCATGTGGTAATCGGCGTTCGGCGCGACCTTCGACAGGCACGGCACCCGCCGCCCGATGGCGTCGATGTCGCTGATCGTGAAGTCGACCTCGCCCTCCTGCGCGGCGGCGAGGATGTGCAGCACGGTGTTCGTCGACCCGCCCATGGCCATGTCGAGAGCCATCGCGTTCTCGAACGCCTCCTTCGTGGCGATCGAACGCGGCAGCGCCGACTCGTCGTCATCGCCGTACCAGCGCTTGCACAGCTCGACCACCGTGCGTCCGGCGTCGGAGAACAGTTCGCGCCGGGCGGCGTGCGTCGCGAGCGTGGAACCGTTGCCCGGCAACGACAAACCCAGGGCTTCGGTGAGGCAGTTCATCGAGTTCGCGGTGAACATGCCGGAGCAGGAACCGCAGGTCGGGCAGGCGGAGCGCTCGACCTCGGACAGGCCGGCCTCGTCGATAGCGGAGTTCGCGGACGCCGCGATGGTGGTGATCAGGTCGGTCGGGGCGTGCGCGACGCCTTCGACGACCACCGCCTTGCCTGCCTCCATCGGACCGCCCGAGACGAACACGGTCGGGATGTTGAGCCGCATCGCGGCGTTGAGCATGCCCGGCGTGATCTTGTCGCAGTTGGAGATGCACACCAGCGCGTCGGCCTGGTGCGCGTTGACCATGTACTCCACCGAGTCCGCGATGATCTCGCGCGAGGGCAGCGAGTAGAGCATGCCCGAGTGGCCCATCGCGATGCCGTCGTCGACCGCGATCGTGTGGAACTCGCGGGCGATGCCGCCGGCTTCGGCGACCGCCTCGGCGACGATCTCGCCGAGGTCCTTGAGGTGCACGTGGCCGGGCACGAACTGGGTGTAGGAGTTGGCGATCGCGACGATCGGCTTGCCGAAATCGCTGTCGGTCATTCCGGTCGCACGCCAGAGCGAGCGTGCGCCCGCCGCGTTGCGACCGTGGGTGGTGGTCCGGGAACGGAGGTGCGGCACGGCATTCTCCCAGGTCAGAAGGCTGAACCAGGCGGAGGGGAACTGTGGCTCCGCAAACTGGTCCTACCAATTCTACTCGGCTGGTTTGCCGTCGCCGCCACTGGTCTGTTCCGCGTCGGCGGAAGGCTTCGGTTCAGCCGGTTCGGGAGAGGGCTCCGGCGCGGCCTCGGCGGCCGGCTTGTGCCCGGCGAGTTCCTCGTCGCTCAGCACGCCCGACGGGTCCTTGATCTTGCCCTCGCTCACCAGCGCCAGTACCGGAAGGTGCCGCGTCCGCACCGTGGGAAGGGCGACCTGGGTGTCGTCGCCGAGGACCGCGCGCACGCGGGCCTTGTTCGTGATCGCCAGGCCCTTGAGCGACGACCACGGCAGGTCGCGCTGCCCGAAAACCGTGCGGACCTGCAGGCCTTCGCGGTTCGCGACGGTGCGCGTGCGCGCGACGAACACGAGCAGCGCGAGCGGGAAGACGTACAGCCACTGGAATCCGCCGATCTCGCCCAGTGCGATGGGTGTCACACAGACGGTCAGCAGACCGATCGCGAGGTATGCCGTGGTCGGGATCCGGAACACGGCCTTCCGGCCCTCGTCCGCACGCTGGTCCTGCTGTTTCTTGGCCACGCAGGAATGGTGCACCGGTGCCGGGAGCGACCTGCGTCCGGGTCGCGCGGGAGCAGTACTGGCCGTCCACGATGCGGAACCGCCGTCCCGTAGAGTTGACACTCGCCCGGGCGCGCGACTAACGTCGGGGCCGTGATTACGCAGACCGGTCTCGTACTTCCTCAGCGCGCCGACGCTTAGGAAGAGTCCTCTGCGTCGACGCGCGACCCTCGTGCGACCTTACGGTCGGCGGGGGTTTTTTGTTGCGTGAAACCGGTTCCCCGACCGGAAGTACGGCCCAGACAACCCGAACGAGTGACACCGAGAACCCACGAGGCAGAACCGATGACCAGTGCCACGTCGCGCAGCGACGCGAAGCCCGGGCCGACCGCGCCCGGTGTCCCAGGAGCACGTCCGAAACCCGCCCCGCCGGCGGGTACGCCGGTGCGCGTCACCGGCGCGCAGTCGCTCGTCCGCTCCCTCGAGGCGGTCGGCGCGGAGGTCGTGTTCGGCATTCCGGGTGGCACCATCCTTCCCGCCTACGACCCGTTGCTCGACTCGACGAAGGTCCGGCACGTCCTCGTCCGCCACGAGCAGGGCGCCGGGCACGCCGCCACCGGTTACGCGCAGGCGACCGGCAAGGTCGGCGTGTGCATGGCGACCTCGGGCCCGGGCGCCACGAACCTCGTTACCCCGCTGGCCGACGCCAACATGGACTCGGTCCCGGTCGTCGCCATCACCGGACAGCAGTCACGTGCCCTGATCGGCACCGACGCGTTCCAGGAAGCCGACATCTGCGGCATCACCATGCCGGTCACCAAGCACAACTTCCTCGTCACCGACCCGGCGGAGATCCCGCGGGCCATCGCCGAGGCGTTCCACCTGGCCGCGACCGGACGACCCGGCCCGGTGCTGGTGGACATCCCCAAGGACGTGCTGCAGGAGATGACCTCGTTCTCCTGGCCGCCCGAGCTCCGGCTGCCCGGCTACCGCCCGACGCTGCGGCCGCACGGCAAGCAGGTCCGCGAAGCCGCGAAGCTGATCGCGCAGGCGCAGCGGCCGGTGCTGTACGTCGGCGGCGGCGTGATCAAGGCCGAGGCGTCCGAGCAGCTGCTCGAGCTGGCCGAGCTGACCGGCATCCCGGTCGCGACCACGCTGATGGCGCGCGGCGCGTTCCCCGACTCGCACCGTCAGCACGTCGGCATGCCCGGCATGCACGGGTCCGTCGCCGCTGTCGCCTCGATGCAGCGCGCCGACCTGCTGGTCGCGCTCGGCGCCCGGTTCGACGACCGGGTCACCGGCCAGCTGTCGTCGTTCGCGCCGGACGCGAAGATCGTCCACGCGGACATCGACCCGGCCGAGATCTCCAAGAACCGCAAGGCGGACGTGCCGATCGTCGGCGACTGCAAGGAGATCATCGGCGAGCTGATCGACGCGGTGAAGACCGAGTTCGAGCGCGACCGTCCCGACCTGAGCGACTGGTGGACGCAGGTCGACTCGTGGCGCGACGACTACCCGTCGGGCTACGAATGGCCCGACGACGGTTCCCTGTCGCCGCAGTACGTCATCGAGCGGATCGGCGAGCTGGTCGGCCCGGACGCGGTGTACGCCGCGGGCGTCGGGCAGCATCAGATGTGGGCCGCGCAGTTCGTGAAGTACGAGAAGCCGCGCACCTGGATCAACTCCGGCGGCCTCGGCACCATGGGCTTCGCCGTCCCGGCCGCGATGGGCGCGCAGTTCGGCCTGCCGGACACGCAGGTGTGGGCGATCGACGGCGACGGCTGCTTCCAGATGACCAATCAGGAACTTGCCACGTGCGCCATCGAGGGCGCGCCGATCAAGGTCGCCGTGATCAACAACGGCAACCTCGGCATGGTCCGCCAGTGGCAGAACCTCTTCTACTCCGAGCGGTACTCCAACACCGACCTCGGCACGCACAAGCACCGCATCCCGGACTTCACGCTGCTGGCCGAGGCGCTCGGCTGCGCGGGCCTGCGCTGCGAGGCCAAGGAGGACGTCGATGCGACGATCCGGCGCGCGATGGAGATCAACGACCGCCCCGTCGTGATCGATTTCGTCGTGGGGAAGGATGCCCAGGTGTGGCCGATGGTCGCCGCGGGCACCGGGAACGACGAGATCATGGCCGTGCGCGGCATCCGGCCGCTGTTCGACGACGACGAGGTTTCGCAGGAAGCCGCCGAGGCCGCCGAGGCCGCTGCCGCGGAGGGGGAGCAAGCATGACTGTCCACACGCTGAGCGTGCTGGTCGAGAACAAGCCCGGTGTGCTCGCCCGGGTCTCCGGACTGTTCTCCCGCCGCGGCTTCAACATCGAGTCCCTTGCTGTCGGGCCCACGGAGAACCCCGAGGTGTCCCGGATGACGATCGTGGTCGCCGTTGAGGAGCTACCGCTCGAACAGGTGACCAAACAGCTCAACAAGCTGGTGAACGTGATCAAGATCGTCGAGCTGGAAGCAGGCAGCGCGGTGCAGCGCGAACTGCTCCTCGTCAAGGTCAGGGCCGACGCCACCGTGCGCAGCCAGGTCCTCGAGACCGTCCAGCTCTTCCGCGCCAAGGTGGTGGACGTCTCGCCGGAGGCGCTCACCGTCGAGGCGACCGGGACGTCGGACAAGATCGGCGCGCTGCTGCGGATGCTGGAGCCGTACGGCATCCGCGAACTCGTCCAGTCCGGCATGGTCGCGGTGGGCCGCGGGGCCCGCTCGATCACCGCCACCTCTCCCCGCTGAACACCCAGATTTCGTGTAAGTACGGAAGGAAGTAGTACCCCCCATGGCAGTGGAAATCTTCTACGACGACGACGCCGACCTGTCGATCATCCAGGGTCGCAAGGTCGCCGTGATCGGCTACGGCAGCCAGGGCCACGCGCACTCGCTCAGCCTGCGCGACTCGGGCGTCGACGTCCGCATCGGCCTGCAGGAGGGGTCCAAGTCCCGGGCGAAGGCCGAGGAGCAGGGCCTGCGCGTGCTGTCGGTCGCCGAGGCGGCCGCCGAGGCCGACGTGATCATGATCCTCGCGCCGGACACGAAGCAGCGCTTCATCTACGAAGAGCACATCGCGCCGAACCTCAAGGACGGCGACGCGCTCTTCTTCGGCCACGGCTTCAACATCCGGTACGACCTGATCAAGCCGCCGGCCAATGTCGACGTCGCCATGGTCGCCCCGAAGGGCCCGGGCCACCTGGTCCGCCGCCAGTTCGTGGACGGCAAGGGCGTGCCCTGCCTGATCGCGGTCGAGCAGGACGCTTCGGGCAACGCCCAGGCACTCGCGCTGTCCTACGCCGCGGCGATCGGCGGCGCGCGGGCCGGCGTCATCAAGACGACCTTCACCGAGGAGACCGAGACCGACCTCTTCGGCGAGCAGGCCGTGCTGTGCGGCGGCGCGTCCGCGCTGGTGCAGACCGGTTTCGAGGTGCTCACCGAGGCCGGCTACGCCCCGGAGATCGCCTACTTCGAGGTGCTGCACGAGCTGAAGCTGATCGTCGACCTCATGTACGAGGGCGGCATCGCGCGCCAGCGCTACTCCATCTCCGACACCGCCGAGTACGGCGACCTCACCCGCGGCCCGCGCGTCATCTCGCCGGCCGTCAAGGAGGAGATGAAGAAGATCCTGGGCGAGATCCAGGACGGCACCTTCGCCCGCGAGTGGGTCGCCGAGGACGAGGCCGGACGGCCGAACTTCACGAAGCTCGAGGAGCAGGGCAACCAGCACCCGATCGAGACGACCGGCAAGAAGCTGCGCGACCTGATGTCGTGGGTGGACCGGCCGATCACCGAGACCGCCTGACCGGTATCTCAGAAGAGGCCCTGCCGTCCGTTCGCCGGACGGCAGGGCCTCTTTTTCGTTCCAAGGCGGTGCCGCCGAACGGCGGATACGCTGTGCCGATGAGCCGCCCGACCGACGACAAGGCGCACATCAGGCACGAACTCGACCTGACCGGCGCGACCTGGATCCGCGCCGAACCGGCGGGCGTGACCCTGGAGCACTGCGCGGAATACGCGTTCGTTCCCCATGCGGACGGGGTGACCTACGTGGCCATCCGGCAGCCGACCGACCCGGACGGGAGCGTGCTGGTGTTCACGCCGTCGGAATGGGAGGCGTTCACGCGCGGGGTTCGGGATGGTGAGTTCGAGTTGCCGGGGGAGTCGTAGGTCTCCGCTTTTCGTGGGGGATTTCGGGCTGGTGAATCGGCCTGATCTGCTTGGTGGACGGCGGTTGCCGATTAATGGCGAATCCGAAGTCCGCTGCACGATTGCCCAGGTCAGCGGCTCAGGTTGAGCGCGTCCTCGTGGACGAGCCTGTCGGATGGGTCCGGTCGGCCGGGATCAGATGGCTCCGAGCGTCGCTATGAGTTCAATGACCTGGTAGGCCGTCGGGAAGTCCGGTGCCTGGTAGCGCAAGGTACAGCCGTCGGCGAGTTCCATTCCCGGCACCAGCAGCGCGTGTTCGGTCATCCGGGGCCGATGTACCTGGACTTCCAGCTGGACCAGTCCGTCGAAGCGCAGCGGACGGATGTCCTCTCGACCGGCCAGCGCTTCGGGCACCGCTTGCTCGATACGGTCGCACGCCTCATCGGGATGCAGCATCGCCGCCGCGAGAGCACCCAGCGCGCGTTTGACCACTATCGAGCGGATGCCCGGCGCTACCTCGGCCGCCTCGGTTGCCACGGTGTCGTCGCCGCTCACCAGCACGGGCGGCGCGCCGTAGTGCGCCGCGAGTGCGGTGTTCAGACCGAGTTCGCCCAACGAATGGCCATTGCAGCGCACGTCCGCGATGGTTCCGCCGGAGATGGTGTGCGCCATGACCGAACGGGGCGTGCCGGCCTTGCCGTGATAGCCGATGAACAGCACAGCGTCGGTCTCCTCGGCAAGTCCCGCCATCATCCCGTCGGGCTTGGGCGTGCCGCGGAGCAACTCGACACGTCGGTCCAGCAGTTCGGGCAGAAGATTCCGGAAGCTCGCGTGCGCTTCGGTGACCTGTACTTGCGCGGCCGCGTCGTAGGCGTAGATCCCGCGGACGGCGGCGTTGGCCTCCGCGGTGAGCAGCCTGCGGTTGCGTTCGTATTCGCTGTGCCCGGGAATGACCTCTTCGCCGTGGACCACCCCGGCGATTCCCTCCATGTCGACCGAGACGAGCACCCGCATCTCCATCACACCTTCCTCGGCGACGGGCGGCCAGGAATGCCACCTTATCGAGCGGTCCGGTGGTAGTCGGCTTGCTCGTGCGGGTGGGTCCCCGGGTCTGTGAATGCCTGGTTGACCAGGGGTTAGCCGATTCGTGGCGAATCTGCCCATTACCGGACGAGAGCGTGTCCCGGCGGATTCGCCGCTGGGAGGCAAGTGCTGCCGCGGCCGGTATGGGCGGACTGACTGTCAGGAGGGCAGGAAGATCGCGGCCGCTGCGTCCGCGAGTGCGTCGGGGTTTGGCGAGTCCGCCTCGGTTTGAGCCAGGTGCAGCAGTCCGAGAATGGCCGCGTAAGCGACTCGCGCACGGTTCACCGCCTGGTCCGGCGGGAGGCCGAGTTCGCGGTAAGTGTTGGTCAGAAGGTTCAGCCGAGCTTGGTTGACGCGGCTGACCGCTTCTTTGACCCGAGGGTCGTTGCGATCGCCGAGCAGGCTCAGGTGCACCGACGGCGCTAGCGGCTGCACGGAACGCACGACGGCAGTGAGCAGTTCGCGCAGCCGTTGCCCCGGATCGGCGATCGCGGCGTACTCGGCGAGTCCCGCCTCGCCGTGGTTTCGCCACCAATCGGCGAGAGCCGCTGTGATCAGCTCGTCCCGGTTGCGGAAGTGCGCGTAAAAGCTGCCCTTGGTCACGCCGAGCGTCCGCGCGAGCGGTTCGACTCCGACCGCGGCCAGACCGCCGTCCGCGATCGCCTTCAGCGCGGCCCGCGTCCAGTCCTGGGCGGATAGCCGGGGCGAATCGTTCACCATGCGCGGAGAATACGCCACCGTATTGACGACTCCACTCGCGCTGGATACGGTGGCGTATGGATACGTAACCGTATCCATACGCTGCCGTACTGAGGGGCGATCGAAATGGCACACACGAAGGTTCGCCGAGTAGTCACCGGACACAACTCCGACGGCAAGTCCCGCGTGGTCGCCGACGGCGCTGTCGAGCCGATCACTTCCGATCTGATGCCTGGCTGCGCGATCTACCGGCTGTGGGGCCGGGACGAACGACCGGTGTTCCCGGACGACGGTTCGCCGCGTCGCGCCGAGGCGCACTACCCGCCGCGGGACGGTTCGCGGTTCATGATTAACACGATCGCGCCCGGCGAGCTGACGCCGTCGCCGGATCTCGACCTGCCAGCAGCCTGGGAAAAGCTGGAGCGGCAAGCACCGGGCGCGGCCGGCGCGATGGAGCCCGACGCACCTGGCATGCACACCACCGACAGCCTCGATTACGTCCTGGTCGTCTCGGGCGAGGTCACGTTGGAGCTGGACGACGGGGACCAGACGGTCTTGCGGGCAGGCGATGTCCTCGTCCAGAACGGCACGCGGCACGCCTGGCGAAACCAGGGCGCCGAACCGTGCACGATCGTCGGCGTCGCTGTCGGCGCGGATCGGGCGGAGACCGGGTTTCGCCACTGAACGGCGATGGCTTCTTTTGCCGATCTTTTGCCCGCCGGGTTTGACATTGACATTGTGACAAGGTCTTCACTGGTCGGCGGAGGTGATCCCGATGAACTCGACACAGATGAATTCCCAGCTCACGCGGCTGATCGAGGCGTTGGGCGCCGGGGACTCGTCGACGCGGCTGCAGGTCGCGCTGACGATCGGAACGCACCCGGACGGCCCTGGTCTCGTCGAGGCGCTCGTCGCACGGTGCGCCATCGAGCCGGACTTTTTCGTGCGCGACATGTTCACCTGGGCGCTGACCCGGTTCCCGGCGGAGGACACGGTGCCACGGCTTCTCGCGGAGCTGCGGTCCCCGGTGGCGCAGGCCAGGAGCCAGTCGCTGCACACGTTGTCCAAAATCGGCGACCGGGACGTGTGGCCAGCGATCACCCGATCGTTGCTGCGCGACGCCGACGACGAGGTCGCGAAAAGCGCCTGGCGGGCGGCTGTCATCCTCGTGCCCGACGAGGACAAGGCCGGGCTGGCCGTGGAACTGGCGACACAACTCGGCCGCGGTGACCGGACGCTGCAGCTCAGCCTCAGCCGGGCGTTGGTCGCGCTCGGTCCCGTGATCGAGCCGGCGCTGGAGCCCGCATTGACGAGCACCGACGCGACCGTTCGGGCGCACGCCGTCGCCACTGAACGGCTACTTGGTGACCCGGACACCGGTTTCGACCAGGCTGTGGACGAGGCGAAACGGATCGTCGCGCTCGGTCCGGAGCGGGCTCAGGAAACCGCGTGCTGATCGGCGAGGTCGCCCGCCGCTCGGGGGTGAGCACCCGGATGCTCCGGCATTACGACGCCCTCGGGCTGGTGCGGCCGACCGGCCGCACCGTGGGCGGCTATCGCGAGTACTCCGCCGACGACATCCGCCGGATCTTCCACGTGGAAAGTCTCCGGTCGCTCGGGATGTCGTTGCGGCAGATCGGCCGGGCGCTGGAAGACCCTGCCTTCGTGCCGGCGGAGCTGGTCGGCGACCTCATCCGGCGGACCGAAGACCGGCTGAAGCGGGAGCAGGAACTGCTCGACCGGCTCCGTGCGGTCGATGCCTCGGCACCTTCCGGTTGGGAGGGTGCCTTGCGCATCGTCGAACTGCTGCGCGGGCTCAATTCATCCGGTGCCGTGCGTCGGCAGCAGACCGTTTTGGCCCCTGCCGACGATGTGCCGGTCCCCGCTGAGGTGCTGGCCAAAGCAGTTCTCGCCGAATCCGATCCGAACGTCGCCGGTGCCTTGCGATGGGCGCTTGCCCGGACCGGTGGCGACATAGTGGCGAATGTGGCGCCCGGTCTTCGCTCGGACGACGCCGAGATCCGGCGACGCGCGGTCCTGGCGCTCATCGAGTTGCCCGGCAACGAGGCGACCTCGGTGTTGATGGACGCGCTCGCTGGCTCGGACGCTGTGGTCCGGCGGCATGCGGCGCTCGCTTTGGGGGCGCGCGGTGTCGAGGAGGCTGTGCCGACGCTTGTCGAAATGGTCGTTGAGGGACGAAACGACGTCGAGGCGGCTGAGGTTTTGGGCGCGTTGGCGGATGGGGGCGTGGGCGGGATTGTCGGCGCGTTGATGGATGCGGTGGCGGCGCATCTTGCGGATTCCGCGGTACGGATCCGGTTGACGCAGGCGCTCGCGGAGATGCCGGGGACTCTTGCGCAGGGAGCGTTGCGGCGGTTGGCGGGGGATGAGGATCCGGCTGTGGCGTTGGTGGCTTCGGCGCTTGTGAAGGTTGTTGAAGAGCGGGATAGCGCTGGTGAGGTCTCTGGAAGCGCCTAGGTCGCGCGCGGTTGGCTGGTAGAGATTCGGGGGATCGGTGCTGGTCAGAGGCATTTGCCAGTTAACGGCGAAAGTTGCTGCGGGGCGCGTTGCCGTTCAGCGGCGACTGGCGTGGCCGATTGGGTCGCGGCGGCCTGCGGGATGAATTGCCGTTGGGCGGCGAAAGCCGTCGGGATGGGGTACCGCCAGAAAGCAGGGCGGGGATTCGCCGACCAGTGGCGAGAGTTGCGGGGGACGTGGCTGAGCTGCGATGGCGGGCATTTGCCGCTTAGTGGCGAGGGCTGGGCTGAATTCTTGCTGCGCATTGAGCCGGGGACCGGTGGTGGATGTTGCCATTGAACGGCGACGGTGGTTTCCACGGTCGGTTGGCTGTTGCCCTGCGACGTGAAGCTGAGTGCCCGTTAGGGCGAGGTTGTGTTGAACCGTTGCTGTGCGATGACGGTGTCCAGCGCTGGTGAGGATGTTGCCGTTTAGTGGCGACGCATTACTCGGGTGCTGTGGAGCGGCCAGTGTGGCTGGCATTGGTGGGGTGTGGCGTCTAGGGCGATGGCGGTCAGTGCTGGCCGAGGCGTTGCCGTTTGGTGGCGACACCGTGGAGGAGTTGCCGCTATTCGGCGACGCGGGCGATGAGTTCCGGTAGGCGGCCAGTGGCTGCGGCCAGGGCGAGGTGGTCGCCGTAGTCGCGGGATTCGATGATCTCTCCGTCTCGGATGCGCATCGCGAAGATGTTGTTCACCTGGAACGGCACTCCGGCGCTGGTTTCGCCCACATAGGTCGACTCGCCGATGATGACTTCTGGGTCGGTGCTCAGGTGAAGCACCAGATCGGTCGCTTCGACGCGGAGGGCCAGCGCGGCACCGGCGGCGAAGTGGGCGCGCAAGTCGTCTCGGGTGCGGAGGATGGGGGCACCGGGCAGGAACGGGTGTCGGATATCGGTTTTCGCCGCATAGAGGTCGGGGAGTTCGGACCAGCGGCCGTCGGCGACGCCGAAGACGACTCGTTGGAATACGCCTTCGCGGCTGTTCGCGGGGAAGAGTCTAGCTGGGCGTGGTGCGATGGGGCGAGGTTCGTAAGCGGGCGCTTGGGCGTATGCCTCGGCTAGACCGGCGGTCGCGTTTTGGATGGCGGCCAGGCGCAGGTAGTCGTGATAGTCGCGGGTGTGGATGAGGAGTCCGTCGCGGGCGCGGAGGACTTGGATGTTGGCCGTTTCGGTTGTCTGGCCGGTGTTCCGTGACTCGGCGGTGTACTGGTACTCGGCGACGATGACCTCGGGGTCGGCGGTTTCGTGAATGGTCACGTCGTGGTGTTTGAGGCGGAGGGTTTGGCCGAGGCCGCTGACGAAACGGTCGTGTAGTGCGGCGCGGCCTTCCAATTGCCCGGGCCTGGGTATCGCGGTGGGGTGTTCTACGACGGTGTCTTCGGCGTAGAGGTGCGCGAGGTCGGCGAAGCGGCCGTCAGTGATTCCAGAGGAGAGCTGGTCGAACAGGTCGCGTGGAGTTCGCATGAGGGCCTCCGCAGGGCGTGGATTAACCGGAGTCTTTAGTCCGTTACGATACGGACTACAGACTCCGGTTGTCCAGTGGGAGGGAGTTGCCGATTAATGGCGACGGAGGCGGTGCAGCAGTTCTTGGGCGGCGGGGCTGTCGCACGCTTCCGCCCAGCCTTCGGGGGTGCTGTCCCAGAGGGCGTCGCGTGCGGTGAGGTCTGCGCCGGCGCTCACCAGGATTTCGATGACGTCCAGGCGGTTGCTCTGGGCGGCCAGGTGCAGTGCGGTGACGCCGACGCCGTGGCGTGGGCCGCCGAAGGTGCCGACGTGGTTGACGTTCGCGCCCAGCGACAGCAGGGTTTCTGTTGCCGCTGAGTGGCCACACGTCGCTGCCCAGGTGAGGGCGGTGCCGCGGTAGACGTCGGCGTCCAGGTTCGCGCCGCGTGAGGTCAGGGTGCGGAGTGCGGCTGTTTGGTTGTTGCGGGCGGCCCAGGCTAGGGATTCGTCGAGGATTTCGGTGGGGTCGTTTGTTGGCTGCCAGAAGGGAAAACCGCTGTGCGGGCGGTAGAACTCACGGTGTGCGCCGGCCGCTGGAGAAAGAGTCCCCTTTGGACTGACTAGTTCATCCAGTAGAGCCGCGTCGCCGAGACCGGCTGCGACGCGCAGGTTGCGAGGGGACCGTTCGTGCGTTGCCAGTTTTTCGGCAACAGCGCGATTTCCCCAAAATAGGGCCACAACGAGCGGGGTTCCGCCGTCGCCGCGGCCTGAGACGGCCAAGGGCGCGCCGGCGTTGATCAACATGTCGGCGATCAGTGGTAAATTGCTGTAGGCGGTTTGATGTAAGGCAGTCCAGCCGTGCGCGTTGGCTCGAGCGGGATCGGCACCGTGGTCGAGCAGGATGCGGACGAGGCGTTCGTCGTGGGTCGCGGACGCCATGCCGAGGAGATCGTTTCCGTTGGTGCCTCGGGCGTGGGCCAGGTGCGGAGCTTCGGCCAGCAGTGTTGACAGGCCGTCCACATCTCGGGCTTCTACCAGCTGATAGGCCCGGGCGAACGGTTCGCCGTTTTTCGGCAAATCCTCGACATGGGCCTTCAACGCGCGCCAGGTGGGGAAACCGTGCTCTCGGGCGATGACGGTTGAGGCACCGGTGCGGGTCAGCGATTGGTCGTGGCGGTCGAAGGCGGCGCGGGCGGCTGGGGTGCCGTCTTCGGCTGAGGCGAGGAGGCCGACGGCGCGGCCTCGGTAGTACTCGACGTCCTGGTGGTAGGCGTGCTGGACGTCCGGGCCGTGCTCGGCGATTCGGCGGACGTACGTCTGCAGCTGTGGCCAACTGGGGAATCCGTAGCGGCGAGCGAGTCGGAACTGCGCTTCCGACAGCGGTATCGAGTCGGCGCGGGCGAGTTCTTTCGCCTGTTTGCGGAGTTGGCCCAGGTCGGGCTTGGCGGGCAAGGCCGTCATCAGGGAGTCCTTCCTTCCCTTGCGCGCCCCGTGGTCCGCCGGCACCGGGCAGGGAAGAAGGAAAGCTCGGCAACTCGTGGTACGGGGGTGGGCTCGGCCCTTTCCGCGGACAGGACGCGGCCCCTGCCGCGCGAGAACACTGTAACTCACAAGGGTCAACGTCCGCCGGTGATGACGCTGACCGCGATGCCGAGCGTGGCCGTGTTGTACATGAACGACAGGACGCTGTGCGCGAGTACCAGGGAACGGATCGACGTCGTCCGCGTTTCGACGTCCGAGACCGCGAAGCTCGTCCCGATGGTGAACGCGAAATAGGTGAAATCGGCGAGCGTGGGACGTTCGGTTTCGGGGAAGCGGAAGTGCTGGGTCGGGAGGCTGTCGTAGTACGTCTGGGCGTAGCGTTCCGCGTAACCGAAGTGCAGGATCGCCCAGGCCAGCAGGACCGCGGGGACGCCGACGACTTTCGCTGCAGTCGGGTCGATGCCGGTCGTTTCCGGCAACACGATCGACAATCCGCCGGTGACGCCGACGAGGCTGGTCAACAGCGTGAACAGCAATCCGAGCCGACGGCCGAGAACGCCTTTCAGCCACCGGGCGTCGGTGTGGTCGATTTTTCGGCTACGGGACACTCGCGCGATCCGGATGCCGAGGTAGATCAGCGCGAGCAGATCCCAGGAGAGAAGGGCCAGGACGTTGTCGTCCTTGACGAGGGTGACGATCCCCAGTATCAGCAGGACGAGTTCGACCATCCGGGACGCGGCGATGGCGAGTTTCGTGAACACCGGCGGCTCCCGGGGCGAACGCGGGCGAGGCGTCTCGCGAAGATAACAGCGGGGTTGTGGCCGCTGGGCGGCGAAACGGGGTCGGCCAGGTCGCCTGTTCAGGGGAAGTTCCGTGTTCGCGGGGGATGTCTCCGGTAGAGGTAGAAGTGTCCGTACAGCGGAGGCGGGCGGTTTCGCCGCTCAGTGGCGAATCAGTGGTGAGCTGGGTTTTCTCACGGTTGGCGGGATGGCGTCGGCAACCTGCGGGTCCTCCAGTAGCCGAATCCTGGCGAGACGTCAGCCGGATTTGGCGAGGCGTCGGGAACAAGCCGGGGTGGGGCTTTCGCGAGAAGGTCCGAAAGCCCCACCGGGAATCAGAGCACCAGGGATGCGAGGCGACGCCAGCCGTCGAGCGGAATCTCCGGTCCGGAACCGAGGACCTGGACGCAGACGTGGTCCGCGCCGGCGTCGAGGTGTGCGCGGACTCGGTCGGCGACTTCCTTCTCGCTGCGGTAGGCCACGATCGCGTCGACGAGACGGTCGCTGCCGCCGTCGGTCAGATCTTCCTCGGTGTAGCCGAGGCGGCGCAGATTCGCTCGTTGGTGTGGGGCCAGCCGCACGTATGTCGCGACGTGTTCGCGGGCGATTTGCCGTGCCCGCGCGGGATCCGGATCGAGGACCACGGCTTGTTCGGCGGCGAGGTAGGCGTCGGGTCCCATCGTTTCCCTGGCGGACGCTGTGTGTTCCGGAGGGACGAAGTACGTGTGCGCGCCATCGGTACGGGTCGCCGCGAGCTTCAGCATCTTTGGTCCGAGGGCGGCTAGCAGCCGACGCGGCCGAGCACTCGAAGCGCCCTCAGCGGGGAAGTCCAGGTCTGCCGCATCCATGGCGTCGAGATAGTCCTGCATCGCGCTGCCTCCGCCGCCGGGCCGATGTCCGCCTAGCCCGAGCGTGAACCGGCCTGGATACGCCTCGGCCAACGTGCGTCCAGCGGCTTCAGCGGCAGCTGCCGACCGTTCGGAGAAGCGTGCGATGCCGGTCGCCACAGTCAACTTCGTCGTCGCCTCGAGCAGCAGCGCCGCCTGGGTGAACGCCTCCCGTCCGCGGTACTCGCCGAACCACAGCGCGGCGAAACCCAGCGACTCGACTTCGGCCGCAGCCGCGCGTACCTCGCCGATTTCCTTGCCGTCAAAGGCGAACGTCCAGATTCCGATCGTCATCGTGCGCCACCTTCCGCGCTGGCGGTCAGTTTTGCGAACACATCCACAACAGACTCCAAGAAGGTTCCGTGGCCGCGAAGGTGCGGCATCGATCTCGGCGCAGCCCGGCTGGTGCGTCCACTGAGGACGCACTCCAGAAACAGAGGCCGCCTCCGGTTACTATACGGAGGAACCCTCCGATTTGTCACGGGATAAGCTCGGACCGAGATGACCGACGCCAAGCCGATGCGCGCGGACGCCCGCCGCAACTACGAACGCCTGCTGGCCGAAGCGAGGCGTGCCTTCGCCGAGCGCGGTGTCGATGCCTCGCTCGAGGACATCGCCCGCAACGCCGGCGTCGGGATCGGCACCCTCTACCGCCACTTCCCGGCTAGGGAAGACCTGGTCGAGACGCTGCTGCGGGAGCGGTTCGACACTCAAGCGGAAAAAGCGCGCGAACTGCTCGTCGCCGAAGATCCTCTTGAGGCCCTGTACGCCTGGCTCATCGGCTTCGGAGAGACCTCCGCCGTTTACCGTGGCCTTACCGAAATGCTGGCCGACGCCTTCGACGATCCGGAATCGCGGCTGCACGCGTCCTGTGACGCGATGCGCGACGCGGCGTCCCAACTGGTGGACAGGGCGCAGGCGGCCGGCGTTTTCCGCACCGACGTGACCGTCCAAGAGCTGCTTTTGTTGCTGCACGGCGCTTCCTGGGCCGGATCCCACCTGCCGGGCACGGGCGGTACAGAGCGCCTGATGGCGCTTGTCTTCACCGGATTACAAACAAGTGAACAGCGGGGGCAGCGGGCTGTCAGCGCACCGCGTTAAACTCCCGCGAGTCCGGGCACAACGACGTGCGCCGCGAGAGAGCGTCCTCGATTTCGTGACCAGATAGTGGGAGCCGCATCGTGACCAAGCCCAGCAAACCCGTAGTCCTCATCGCGGAGAAGCTCGCGCCCTCCGTGCTGAGTGTGTTCGGTGAAGAGGTAGAGGTCCGGCACGTGGACGGCACCGACCGTCCCGCTCTGCTCGAGGCGGTGAAGAGCGCCGACGCGCTCTTGGTCCGATCCGCCACCAAGGTCGACGCCGAGGTGCTCGGGGCGACCACTCAGCTCAAGGTCGTCGCACGGGCCGGCGTCGGGCTCGACAACGTCGAGGTCCCGGCCGCCACCGAGCGCGGCGTGCTCGTGGTGAACGCGCCGACGTCAAACATCGTCTCCGCCGCCGAGCACGCGGTCGCGCTGCTGCTCGCGGTCGCCCGCCGCGTTCCCGCCGCCGACCAGAGCCTGCGCGGCGGCGAGTGGAAGCGCAGCTCGTTCTCCGGCGTCGAGATCAACGGCAAGACCGTCGGCGTCGTCGGGCTCGGCAAGATCGGCCAGCTGTTCGCCCAGCGGCTCGCTGCCTTCGGGGCCAAGCTCATCGCCTACGACCCCTACGTCTCGGCCGCGCGTGCCGCCCAGCTGGGCATCGAGCTGGTCACCCTCGACGAGCTGCTGGAGCGCGCCGACGCGATCTCCATCCACCTGCCGAAGACGCCGGAGACCAAGGGCCTCATCGACGCCGAGGCGCTCAAGAAGACCAAGCCCGGCGTGATCATCGTCAACGCCGCCCGCGGCGGTCTCATCGTCGAGGAGGCGCTGGCCGACTCTGTGCGCAGCGGCCACGTCGGCGGCGCGGGCATCGACGTGTTCGTCACCGAGCCGACCACCGAGAGCCCGCTGTTCAACCTGCCGAACGTCGTCGTCACGCCGCACCTCGGCGCGTCCACCTCCGAGGCGCAGGACCGCGCGGGCACAGACGTGGCGCGCTCGGTGCTGCTGGCGCTGCGCGGCGACTTCGTGCCGGACGCGGTGAACGTGTCCGGCGGCGGCGCGGTCGGCGAGCACGTGCGGCCGTACCTGTCGCTCACCCAGAAGCTCGGCCAGGTGCTGACCGCGCTGAACCCGAAGGCCCCGACGTCGCTGACCGTCGAGGTCAAGGGCGAGATTTCCAGCGAGGACACCGCGGTGCTGAAGCTGGCGGCATTGCGCGGGCTGTTCGCGGGCGTGGTCGAGGACCAGGTCACCTTCGTGAACGCGCCGCGGCTGGCCGAGGAGCTCGGCGTGCGGGCCGAGCTGGTTGCTGAGTCGGAGAGCCCGAAGTTCCGCAGCCTGGTCACCCTTCGCGCGGTGCACGGCGACGGCGCGACGCTCACCGTGTCCGGTTCGGTCACCGGCAAGGACGAGGTCGAGAAGATCGTCGAGGTCAAGGGCAGGCACTTCGACCTGCGCGCCGAGGGCGACGTGCTGGTCATCGAGTACCCGGACCGTCCCGGCGTCATGGGCCGCGTCGGCACGCTGCTCGGCGAGGCGGGCATCAACATCGAGGCCGCGCAGATCAGCCAGAGCACCGACGGTTCCGACTCGATCATGCTGCTGCGCGTCGACCGGCACGTGGACGCCAACGTGCTCGAGCCGATCGGTGCGACGGTGGGCGCGCACACTATCCGCGCCGTCGACTTCAGCTAGTCCGTATTCCGCGCAACGGCCCCTTTCCCGGACCTCGGGAGAGGGGCCGTTCCGTTGTTCATCCGCAGCGGCAACATTCGGGTAACGGAGCTTTTTCCGCACGAAAGTAGGGGTTTCGGACAGCTAGGTTCTTGCCGCGAGGCTGAACCACGCGCCGTGAGAGCACGGTGCGGCGCCGGTGCGCACCGTCGGGGGTACGAGTGGCGCGCGCGGGCAGGTTCGTGATCCGGGCCTCGAGAAGGGGTTACTCACATGAGCAGAACCCGGTTGCCCGGGTGGGCTGCCCGCTCGGTGGTCGTGGGTTCCGCGGTGGTGCTGGCGGCGGCCGTCGCCATTCCCGCGGCGTCCGCGCAGAGCGCGCCGCTGGCCGAGCCGGTCGCTCCGGCGAAGGTCGACGCGAGCAAGGTCCAGGGCAAGCTTTCGCCCCGGCTGAGCGCGGCGCAGGGGCAGATCACCGCGTTCGTCGAGCTGGCCAAGAAACCCGCGGTGGACGCGTTCAAGGAAGAGCAGGGCAAGGGCAAGGAGAAGGCCAAGCAGGCGGCGAAGGCGGCTAAGGCCGACGTCGCCGCGGCGGTCAGCTCCGTCGTCGGACAGCTGCGGTCCGCGGACGCGGGCACGAAGCTGGTCACACAGACGGCCAACGCGGTGCCCGGCGCTGTCGTCACCGCCGACGCGGCCAAGATCCGCCAGCTCGCGGAACGGCCGGACGTCGTCTCGGTGCGCACGGTCGTGCCGAAGAACCGCACCAACGCCAGCGCCGAACAGCTCACCAACACACTTGCCAGCTGGCAGAAAACCGGCAAGTTCGGCGACAACATCCGCGTCGGCGTGATCGACGACGGCATCGACTACACCCACGCCGACTTCGGCGGCCCCGGCACGCCCGAGGCGTACAAGGCGGTCGACCGGACGAAGCCGTCCCCGCTGTTCCCGAGCGCCAAGGTGGTCGGCGGCACCGACCTCGTCGGCGACGACTACGACTCGGCGGGCAAGACCGGGTCGCCGACGCCGAAACCGGACCCGAACCCGATCGCGTGCGGCGAGCACGGCACGCACGTCGCGGGCACGATCGGCGGCTACGGCGTGAACGCCGACGGCAGCACGTTCACCGGCGATTACCAGAAGCTGAACAAGAAGAAGCTCGACGCCATGCGGATCGGGCCGGGCACCGCGCCGAAGGCGCTGCTCTACGCGATCAAGGTGTTCGGCTGCAAGGGTTCCACGAATGTCACGTCGCAGGCTCTCGACTGGGCGCTCGACCCGGACGGCGACGGTGACTTCACCGACCACCTCGACGTCGTGAACCTGTCGCTGGGCAGCGACTTCGGCGCGCCGGACGACCCGGACTCGCTGTTCGTGCGCAAGCTCGCGCAGAACAACGTGCTGCCGGTGATCTCGGCGGGCAACGGCGGCGACATCAACGACATCGCCGGTTCGCCGGGCAACACCCCGGAAGCGCTCACCGTGGCCAGCAGCCGCGACGCGGGCGAACTGCGCGACGCGGTCGAGGTCAAGACCCCGACCGCCGGACAGCAGCCGGGTCAGTACAGCCAGGAGTACACCGGCTACGACACCCTCGACCTGACCGCGCCGGTGGTGCCGATTTCGGCGGGCAACAACGCCGGGTGCGCCGCCTATTCGGCTGAGGACAAGGCAAAGGTCGCGGGCAAGATCGCCTGGCTGGAGTGGGACGACAACGACGCCACCCGGCCGTGCGGTTCCGCGGCGCGGGCCAACAACGCGCAGGCCGCCGGTGCCAAGGGCGTCCTGCTTTCGTCCACTGTGGAGCACTTCGGCGCGGGTATCGCTGGCAACGCGGCGGTTCCGATGTTCCAGCTCACCGGCAAGGCCACCCAGACCGTGCGGG
The DNA here is from genome assembly GCF_040610415.1 of Amycolatopsis sp. NPDC004079. Lineage (NCBI taxonomy): Bacteria > Bacillati > Actinomycetota > Actinomycetes > Pseudonocardiales > Pseudonocardiaceae > Amycolatopsis > Amycolatopsis sp. NPDC004079. The sequence goes on from NZ_JBEXMH010000010.1 coordinate 111,508, forward strand.
CGGGCTTGACCGCGGGCACGCTCACCGTGCGGCTGTACGGAGCCGGGCGGACCACGCTGCAGACGTACGACCAGTCCATCGTGGACACTCCCAGCTCGTTCACCTCGCGCGGCGGACGCGGTCCGTCGGTGAAGCCGGACCTCGCCGCGCCTGGCGACACGATCACGTCGGCGTTCCGCGGCAGCGGCAACGAGCGTCTGGTCATCTCGGGCACGTCGATGGCCGCGCCGCACACGTCGGGCATCACGGCGCTGGTCCGCCAGGCGCATCCGGACTGGAGCGTCGAGGAGGTCAAGGCTGACGTCGTGGGCACCGCGGTGCACGACATCACTGACGGAGCCGGCCACACCTACGGCCCGCAGCGCGTGGGCGCCGGCCGGATCGACGCGAAAGCCGCGCTGGACAACCAGGTTCTCGCGTATGTGCAGGACGACCCGGGCGCGGTCAGCGTCACGTTCGGCACGGTCGAGGCGGCGGGTCCGGTCACCTTGAGCAAGACGATCAAGGTGGTCAACAAGGGCGTCAAGGCGGCTGAGTACTCGGTGGGCTACGAGGCGGTCAACAATCTGCCCGGTGTCGAGTACACAGTGGACAAGAGTTCGGTGAAGCTGAACCCGCGCGGCGTCGCGACGGTGAAGGTGACGCTGAAGATCACCGACCCGAAGGCACTGCGCAAGGTTCTCGACCCGACCATGGCGGCTTCGCAGGCCGGGCTCGCCCGCCAGTTCGTGGCCGACGCTTCGGGCCGGGTCGCGTTCACCCCGAAGAACGGCGCGACCGTTCCGCTGCGGGTGGCCGTGTACTCGTCGCCGAAGCCGGTTTCGGCGATCACCACCCCGGGCGGCGTGCGCTTCGGCGCGAACGCCGACCAGGCCGTGCTGAACCTCGCGGGCAAGGGCATCGACCAGGGCAGCGGCTCCCAGCGGTACCGCTCGCTGATCAGCGTCCTCGAACTGCAGGCCGAATCGCCGCAGCTGCCGGAATGCGACTCGCACGTCACGTCCGACTGCACCCTCAACCGCACCGCGAAGGGCGGCGACCTGCGCTACATCGGCGCGGCGTCGACGGCCCCGCTCGCCAAGGCGCAGGGGGAGCCGGAGAACGCGACGCTGGCGTTCGGGATCACGACCTGGAGCGATTTCGCGAACCTCGGCAGCAACACGGTGCCGTTCGTGGACATCGACACCAACGGCGACGGCAAGCCGGACTTCGAAACCTTCGTGACGAAGGCGACGGGGTCGGACGTGCTGCTCGTCAACACGGTGTCGCTGACCAAGCCGGGCAACCCGTCGGTGGACCTGCAGGCGATCAACGGGCAGCTCGGCGACGTCGACACCAACGTGTTCGACTCGAACGTGATGGTGCTGCCGGTCAGCATCGCCGCGCTCGGCATCGACCCGAAGGAGGCGTCGCACCGGATCAGCTACACGGTCGGCACCAGCGGGTACTACGTCGCGCCGGGTACCACGAACGGGTTGATCGACCAGGTCAGCACTCCGCTGTCGTTCGACGCGCTCGCACCGGCGTTCTCGGCGCAGGGCGGCGGCGACGCGGCGCTGGGTTACGTCGCCAAGCCGGGCACGGCTTTGGTGGTCAACCGCAACAAGGACGCCGTCGCCGGGGACAAGGCGAAGGGCCTGCTGGCCATCGAGCACCACAACGCGACCGGGCAGCGCGCCTCGGTCGTGCGGATCGAATCGGAGGTGCCGCGCGGCTGACCTGGTTCACCCTTTGAGGGGAACTTGAGGTGAGCCGCGGAAGCGGCCGCATCGCGGGACGCGGGGGCTTGCCAAGGCTGTCCGGCCTGGGCAAGCCCCCGTTTCCGTTCGCCCGAACGGGTGTCTCACCCTGTGGGAGGATGCGGCATAAGGGTGGTGCGGCTACGGCACCTTGTCTACGGCCGGTAACCTTCCGCTGCTGGCGTTTTTGTGCGAATGGGCCATCGGTGCGCCCGGTGGCCTGGGCTACGGAGGTGTGTGGATGCGGCTCGCGGTGATCCCAGGGGACGGGATCGGGCCCGAGGTGGTCTCCGAGGCGCTCAAGGTGCTCGGTGAGGTAGCACCGGCGGCGGAGATCACGAACTACGACCTCGGCGCCTCGCGGTGGCACGCCACCGGGGAGCTGCTCCCGGAGTCGGTGCTGGGCGAACTGCGCCAGCACGACGCGATCCTGCTCGGCGCGGTCGGCGACCCGACAGTGCCCAGCGGCATCCTCGAGCGCGGCCTGCTGCTGCGGCTGCGGTTCGAACTGGACCACCACGTGAACCTGCGCCCGGCGCGGTTGTACCCCGGGGTGCGCGGCCCGCTGGCCGACGCCGGGGACGTCGACATGGTCGTGGTGCGCGAAGGCACCGAAGGCCCGTACGCGGGCAACGGCGGCCTGCTGCGCAAGGACACCGAGCACGAGATCGCCACCGAGGTCAGCGTCAACACGGCCTTCGGCGTGCGGCGCGTGGTCGCGGACGCGTTCAACCGCGCCGAAGAGCGTCCGCGCAAGCACTTGACGCTCGTCCACAAGACCAACGTGCTGGAGCACGCGGGTTCGTTGTGGTCGCGGATCGTCGAAGAGGTTTCGCTGGAGCACCCGGACGTCACCGTCGCGTACTCGCACGTGGACGCCGCCACGATCCACCTGGTCACCGACCCGTCGCGGTTCGACGTGATGGTCACCGACAACCTCTTCGGCGACATCATCACCGACCTCGCGGCCGCGGTGACCGGCGGCATCGGCCTCGCGGCCAGCGGGAACCTCGACATCACGCGCCGGAACCCGAGCATGTTCGAGCCGGTGCACGGCAGCGCGCCGGACATCGCCGGCCAGGGTCTCGCCGACCCGACCGCCGCGGTGCTGTCGGTGTCGCTCCTGCTGGACCACCTGGGCCAGAAGGAAGCGGCGCGGCGCATCGAGGCTTCGGTGGCCTTCGATCTCGCCACGCGCGACCAGTCGTCGCCGGGTGCGACCCAGGCGATCGGCGACCGTCTCGCGGCGCTGGTCTCGTCGAACGCCCGTCAGGCCGGCTAGACCCCGTCCTGAGTTTTTCGGACCCCCGCCGCGGAAGCCGGTCGAAATCCGGCGCTGACCCGCAACGGTAGGCCTTCGGCTCCTGTTTCTCCGGAGCCGAAGGCGAGCCCGATACCGGCGGAGGTTCCTCGAACCTCGTCCCCTCCCGTCGTGGTCTGCGGGAGACGACACTCCCGCCGCCGGCGGCTGCCGTCTTTTGCGGGCCCAATGTCTTGATTGGGTCGTCGCCGGTGGTGTCTTCGCCTTGGTCTTCGTCTTCGTCTGAAGAACGTTCAGCTTGTGCTGGATCCGTGGTCGGCGGGGCTGGGGATTCGCCAGTTTTTGGCGACGGCGGTTCTGGTGGGGTTTCGCCTCCTGCTGTCGATGGGGATTCGTCGGCGATTGTCGGGGGTGGCCCTCTTTCGCCGCTGGGCGGCGATGGTGCCTTGGATGGTTCGGGTTCGTCCAGTGACGGTGCGCGAAACGTTTCGCCGCTGAACGGCGAAAGCGGTTCAGCGGCTTCGCCATCCAGCGGCAATGGCGGCACGCCTGACCTGGCCCGGCCGGGCGGTGCGACGGCAGGGAATTCGCCATTTCGCGGCAACGAGGTGCCCCGTCGCGACGAGCCACCGATCGACGAGACGCGGGCCGACGGCTCGGTCGAGCGTGAACTGAGCGGCTCCGGCGCTCGCGTCGTCTCGCCCCTGGACGACCAATCCGCGCGCGAAGGGCCTGTTTCGCCGCGGGTCGGCAAATCCGAGAACCAGCGGATTGCGTCGCCGTTGAGTGGCGAATCCCAGGTCACGGCGGTTGCCGTTCAGCGGCGACGGCCGGTGACGCCGGTGGTCATCGGGCTTGGCGTGGCGTTGCTCGGGTCGATTGTCATCGCGGTCGGGATTGGGACGGTGGCGGTGCCGGTCACTCACACCTGGTCCTTTCTCCGCGCTGGGTTGTTCGGTGGGACGATCGGTCCGGACGAGGTCGGGCAGTACCGGATCATCTGGGACCTCCGGCTCCCTCGCGTGCTGTTGGCGGTGGTCGTCGGCGCTGGGTTGTCGACGGTCGGCGTCGCGATCCAAGCCATGGTGCGCAACGCGCTCGCCGAGCCGTATGTGCTGGGGATTTCCTCGGGTGCATCCGTCGGGGCGACAGCGGTGACGTTGTTCGGAGTGTTCGCGTCGCTCGGGATCTATGCGCTGTCTGTCGGGGCGTTTGTGGCTGCACTCGCCGCGACCTTGATCGTCTATCTCGTCGCCCGTACGCGGCAAGGGCTTACGCCGCTGCGTCTGGTGCTCACCGGAACGACGTTGTCCTACGGGTTTTTCGCGATCACCACGGTGATCGTCTTCCAAGCACCGAACGGCGAGGCCGCGCGATCGGCGTTGTTCTGGCTTCTCGGCAGTCTCGCCGGCGCGAATTGGGGCACGCTGCCAATCGCCGCGATCGTGGTGGCCGGCGGGGTTTTGTTGTTGCTGGCGCTGGCCGGCCGGCTCAACGCGCTCGCCATGGGCGACGAAGCGGCGACGACTCTCGGCGTCGACGTCGGGAAGCTGCGGGTCCTCCTGTTCATTGTTTGCGCTGCCATGACTGGGGTTTTGGTCGCGGTGAGCGGAGCGATCGGGTTCGTCGGCCTGATCCTTCCGCATCTGGTGCGGCTGGTCGTCGGTGCTGATCATCGCCGGGTGCTTGCGGTCGCGCCGCTTGCCGGTGCGGTTTTCCTGGTGTGGGTGGACGTCGCGGCGCGGGTGCTCGCCGCGCCCGAGGAGTTGCCGATCGGGGTGCTTACCGCGGCGGTCGGGGTACCGGCCTTCCTGCTCTTGATGCGCCGTCGCGCATACGTATTCGGGGGTGCGTGAATGGACCTCTCGCTCAATGGCGTCAGCGTGACCGCGGCCGGTCGCAAGCTGGTCAACGACGTGACCCTTGAAGCTCGCCAGGGCCAATTCGTCGGGCTGCTCGGTCCGAACGGCAGCGGAAAGTCGACGACTCTGCGCGCCGTCTACCAGGTGCTCAAGCCGTCAGCCGGAGCTGTGCTGGTCGACGGTCAGCCGGTGGACGGCATGGCACCGCGAAAGCGGGCACGCGCGATCGCCGCCGTAGCGCAGGAATCGCACGCGGAGTTCGACTTCACCGTCGCCGAAGTGGTGGCGATGGGTCGAATGCCGCATCACGGCCTGCTCGACCGCATGAGCGCAGCCGACCATCGCCTGTGCGCCGCCGCGCTGGATCAAGTCGGCTTGGCGCACCTGGCCGACCGAGGCGTGCTCACCTTGTCCGGTGGCGAACGGCAACGCGTGCTGATCGCGCGCGCACTCGCCCAGCAGCCACGGCTCCTAGTGCTCGACGAGCCGACCAACCACCTCGACATCCGGCACCAGCTCGAAGTCCTGGCGCTCACCCGCGCCAGCGGGCCGACGGTGCTGGCCGCGCTCCACGACCTGAACCTGGCCGCGGCAACCTGCGACATGGTGCACGTGCTCGACCACGGCCGCCTTGTCGCGAGCGGAACCCCGGCCGAGGTGCTCACGCCTGCTTTGCTCGCCGACGTGTTCGGGGTGCGCGGCCATGTGGTGCCGCATCCCGCAACGGGGCGTCCGCAGTTGTTGTTCGACCGGCTCGAGTCCCAGGAGGACAGTCATGCGTAGGACAGTCGCGTTGATCGTGACGGTCGCCCTCGTCGCCACCGGATGCGGCGCTCAAGTGTCCGAAGGAGACAGCGCGGCGTCGCCGGCCGGATTTCCCGTGACGGTGACCAACTGCGGTTCGTCGTTGACCGTGTCCAAACCTCCTTCTCGGGTCGTGACTAATGACATCGGCATCACCGAGCTGATGTTCGCTCTCGGCTTGGGCGACCGGATGGCCGGTTACGTGGTCGACAAAGGACAGTCCAGCGGGGTGGCATCGTCGCCCTGGAAAGCCGATTTCGCCAAGGTGCCCAAGCTCGCGGAGAAGATCAACCGTGAGGTGGTGCAGGGCGCGGGAGCGGACCTCGTGTTCGCGGGCTGGAACTACGGCTTCTCAGAGGCGACCGGGTTCACCCCGGACTCCCTCGGGAAGCTGGGCATCTCCAGCTACTTGCTCACCGAGGCTTGTCGCAACGGCAATGGCAAGCAACGGGGCATCATGCGGCCGCTCGACGCGCTGTACACAGATGTGCGCAATTTGGGGAAAATTTTCGGAATCAGTGATCGGGCAGAACGTTTGATCGAAGAGTACCGCGCACGGGTCGCCGCTGTCACGAACGCGGTTCCGGCTGGACGGCCGAAGGCCAAGGTCTTCCTCTACGACGACGGCCGTGACCAGCCATTCACCTCCGGACGCAACGCGGGCCCGGACGAAATCATCACCAAATCGGGTGGTGCCAACATCTTCGCGGACCTCAACGACAGCTGGACGAGCGTCAGCTGGGAAGCCGTGATCCAGCGCGCGCCGGACGTCATCCTCATCAACGACTACGGCGGCGAGGTCGGCAGCGTGGCCGACAAGGAGACCTTCCTCCGCTCGCGTCCCGGCCTGCGCGACATCCCGGCGGTCAAGGAAGGACGCTTCTTCGCGCTGCCGTACGCGGCTTTGGTGGAGGGGCCGCGAAATGCGGCCGCGGTCGAAGAATTCGGTCGCTACCTGGCGAATCTGCCCGGCTGACGGCTCTCAGAAGGTGGGAAGCTTCGCCCGGCGCTTGGACGCCGGGCGAAGCTGTGGCATGATGTCCGGCATGACCGCCATCTCCATCATTATTGCCTTGCGCGCCGGATAGACGCTCCACAAGAGCTACCGGCGCGCAACCTCTCGCACCCATGCGGGAGGTTTTTTTGTTGCCTGGACCAGGTTCTGCCCCGCCACAAGGAGAACACCGTGACCCGCACGGAACCCGCTGGCACGCCGCTCGGCGACGCCTTCCACCTCTACGACACCACTTTGCGCGACGGTGCTCAGCGCGAAGGAATCACCTACTCCGTCACGGACAAACTGGCCGTGGCGCGGCTGTTGGACGAGCTGGGTGTCGGGTTCATCGAGGGCGGCTGGCCGGGTGCGCTGCCGAAGGACACGGAGTTCTTTTCCCGCGCGGCAAAGGGAGAATTGCCACTCAAGCACGCTGCGCTCGTCGCGTTCGGATCCACGCGCAAGGCGGGAACGACGGCCGACAAAGACCCGCAGGTCCGGGCGCTTCTGGATTCGGAGGCTCCGGTCATCACCTTGGTGGCCAAATCGGACCTCCGGCACATCGAGCGGGCACTGCGGGTCGACGTCGACGAGGCGTGCGCGATGGTGCGGGACACGGTCGCGTTCCTCGTCGGCGAAGGACGTCGAGTTTTCCTTGACGCGGAACACTTTTTCGACGGCTACGCCTTCTCCTCCGAAACTTCCCTGCGGGTGCTCGACGCGGCGGCGCACGCGGGCGCGGACGTTCTCGTGCTGTGCGACACCAACGGCGGCCAGTTGCCGCTAGGACTTGCTGAAACCGTAGGCGAGATCAAGGAAAAGACCGGATTCCGGCTTGGAATCCATTGTCAGGATGACACTTCCTGTGCTGTGGCGAACTCTGTCGCCGCGGTACAGGCCGGCGCGACGCACGTGCAGTGCACCGCGAACGGCTACGGGGAACGGGCAGGCAATGCCGACCTGTTCGCCGTAGCGGGAAACCTCGTGACCAAGCTCGGAATGGAGGTCCTCCCGACCGGAGGCACCGCCGAGCTCACTCGCGTCTCCCATGCCCTGGCCGAAATCGCCAACCTCGCACCCGACACCCATCAGGCTTACGTCGGGTCGTCCGCTTTCGCCCACAAGGCGGGGCTGCACGCGAGCGCGATCAAGGTGGATCCGTTGTTGTACAACCACATCGATCCGTCTTCTGTCGGCAACGGCATGCGAGTACTGGTCACGGAGATGGCCGGCAGGGCCAGTCTCGAGCTCAAGGGACGTGAACTCGGGGTCGACCTTGCCGGCCGGCCTGACGCACTCACGAACGCGGTGCGGAAGGTGAAGGCGCTCGAATCGGAGGGCTGGTCGTTCGAGGCGGCCGACGCTTCGCTGGGGCTGTTGCTGCGCCGCGAGGTCGAGGAGGTTTCCGGCGAGAAGTCGGATCCGCCGCCGTTCGAGCTCGAGTCGTATCGGGTGGTGCTGGACCACCGGCCGGACGGCGAGGTTGTTTCCGAGGCGACGGTGAAGGTGCATGTCGCGGGCGAGCGGGTCATCGCGACCGCGGAAGGGAACGGCCCAGTGCATGCCCTCGACGCGGCGCTGCGGCAGGCGTTGACGCCGTATCTGTCCTGGTTGGACAGCATGGAACTGGCCGATTACAAGGTGCGGATCCTGCCGTCGAACCCAGGGACTAACGCTGTCACACGGGTGCTTCTCGAAACTAGTGACCGCGAACACGAATGGACGACGGTGGGGGTGCACGGCAGCATCGTCGAGGCGAGCTGGCTGGCGTTGTGTGACGCGTTGGTCCACAAGAGCCTGACAGTCGCGTCGGAGCGGGAGCAGTCGGTGCCTGAACTGGGAGTGGCTGCTGTGGGCGGGTGAGTCGGGCTGACGGATGAGTCGCGTTGGGATGTCTGCGCCTGGTGTCCTTCGTGTGGTGGGTATTGCGGCTCACAGTCGGGTCTGTTGACGACCGTTCGTGTTGGTGCTGCGGGGAGTGGTCGTGCAGGTCGTCGTTTCTTGCTGGGGTGAACGGTCCTTTCGCGCCATTTCGGTCACGGCCGGTTAGCCGGTGCGAGGGTCCTTTCGCGCGGAATTGAGCGATGGGGACTGTCGCGCACGCTCGGGGTGCGCGACAGTCGGTGGGTATACGTAGACTGGTGTGGTGCGTCTAGCTCGTATTGCTCATCCCAGTGGTGTCGCGTTCGCTTCGATCGAGGGGGACGGCGACGACGCCCAGGTCCTCGAGATCGCGGAACATCCGTTCGGCCAGCCGAACTTCACCGGCAAGCGCTGGCCGCTCGCCGACGTCCGGCTGCTCGCGCCGATCCTGCCGTCGAAGGTGATCGCCGTCGGCCGGAACTACTCGAAGCACGCGGCGGAGTTCGGCAACGAGGTGCCGTCCGCGCCGATGCTGTTCATCAAGCCGTCCACGACGGTGGTCGGGCCGAACGCTCCGATCCGCCGTCCGTCGGATGTCGGCCGCGTCGACTTCGAGGGCGAACTCGCGGTCGTCATCGGACAGCCGGTCAAGAACGTGCCCGCGGCCCGCGCGGCCAGTGCGATCCTCGGTTACACGGTCGCGAACGACGTGAGCGCGCGCGACCTGCAGAAGTCCGACGGCCAGTGGGGCCGAGCGAAGGGGTTCGACACCTTCTGCCCGCTCGGTCCGTGGATCGACACGTCGATCGACCCGTCCGACCTGGCGCTCCGCAGCGAGGTCGACGGAGAGCTGAAGCAGGACGGCCGGACTTCGGATCTCGTGCACAAGGTGCCCGAACTGGTGGAGTTCGTGTCGCGGGTGATGACGCTCCTTCCCGGCGACGTGATCCTCACCGGCACGCCGGAGGGGGTCGGTCCGATCGTCGACGGGCAGTCGGTGTCCATCACGATCGACGGCCTCGGGACCCTGACGAACCCGGTGCAAAGCCTCTGAGCTGGCTGTCGCCGTTTTTCGGCGACAGCGGCTCGGCGGGTGGTTTTGGGCGTTGCCGTTTAGTGGCGAATCCCTGGTCGGGTTGGTTTTCTGGCCGTTGGGGAGGGTCGGGCGTAGCTCGGGCCGTTGCTGCTGAGCGGCGAGGCACGGGGCCGGTGCCGGGTTGCTGGGGTTGGCGGTGTCGTTGCCGCTGAATGGCGAATGGTGCTCGACGCCTCGGTTGGTGAGCGGTTGGCGCTGTTGCCGATCCGTGGCGAGAGGCGACTTGGCGCTCGCGTTGGTGAGTAGAGGGTGCTGTCGTCGCTGAGTGGCGAGAAGTGAGTCGGTGCTCGCGTTGGTGCGCGGTGGGCGCTGTTGCCGTTGAGTGGCGAGAAGCGACTTAGTGCTCGTGCTGGGCAGTCGGTGCTGTTGCCAGTGAGCGGCGAATGGTGGCTGGCGCTTGGGTTGGTGAGTGGTCGGCTCGCTGTCGTCGCTGAGCGGTGAATGGCGACTTGGTGCTCGAGGCTGGTGAGTGGACGCTCTTGTCGGTCGGTGGCGAGAGAGTCGTTGATGCTCGGTTGGCTAGGCGTCGGGGTTGTCGCCCTTTAGCGGCGAAACGGTGGCGGGGCCCGCTGGGCTGGTGGTTGGTGCTGTTGCCGATGGGTGGCGACGGCATCTGGGAGACTCTTGGCTGCTGGGCGGTGGGAGTTTTGCCGTTCAGTGGCGAGGGCGGTCGGCTGCTGAGCGGGCGACTCGCCGTTACCAGTTGATGGCTTGGGGGGTCCGCGTCGGGTGGGCGGTGCTGTTGTTGCCGGGCAGTGGCGAAACGGGTTGCCGTTGTTTGGCCATGGCCCACCGGCGGGTGCGTGCCGGTGGGCGGTGGGTGGCAGGTCGCGGGTAAGAGGCGTTGCCGTTTGGTGGCGAATCGGTTGTGGGGGCTAGCGGCGTGCTGGTTCTGCCGGGCGGCGGGCGAAGGCTGGTGCGGATTCCCGGCGGATGCCTACGCCGATGAGGAATGCCGGGACACGGGAGAGTTTCGGGAAGCGCCTGAGCAGCGTGATCAATTGACGCGGGGGTCCGTCGGCGCGGCCGGTCATTACGGGGCCCATCACGCGGCGGTGGAGAAGGCGTTGCAGGCCCTGGACGGCGACGGTCGGCAGGAGGCGACGGCTGCGGACGGCGGCGAGATCCTTTTCGGTCGGCCTGCCTCGCAGGAGCGGGTCGGCCAGTAGCCTCGCGGCGGCGACGGCGTCTTGTACCGCCAGGTTGATTCCGACGCCGCCTACCGGGGACATCGCGTGGGCGGCGTCGCCGATGCAGAGCAGGCCGTCGACGTGCCAGCGGTTTAAGCGGTTGAGGCGGACGTTGAGGACCTTGACGTCGTCCATGGATTTCAGTTCGTGTACTCGGTCGGCGAATTCCGGGCAGACCTCGACGACGTCGCGGCGGAAGCTTTCGATGCCTGCCTCGCCCAGGTCTTTGCCCTTCGGCGCGAGGTAGGCGATCTGGTAGTAGCCCTTGCGCGGCAACGGCACGGCGAAGTGGCGCTTGCTCATCCTCGGCATCAGCGTGGCTTCCCGCTCTTCGGGCTTGCGGGAAAGGCGGAACCACCAAGCGTCGAACGGGGTGTAGTACTCGCGCGGGGTGAGGCCGGCCGAGCGGCGGGCCAATGACCAGCGGCCGTCGGCGGCGATTACCAGGTTGGCCGTCAGTTCGCCTTCGGAGCCGGCGGCGGCGCAGTAGCGGACGCCGGTGACCCGGCGGCCGGAGCGGAGGAGGCCGGTCATTTCGGTTTCGAGGCGCAGGGTGAAGGTCGGCTCTTTCTGCGCTGTTTCGGAGAGCAGGTCAAGGAAGTCCCATTGGGGGACCATCGCTACGTAGGGGCGGGGGACCTTCAGCAGCGACATGTCGGCGATGGTCAGGGGGTCGCCGTCGGGGGTCGGGAGTCCGACGGTGGTCACCTTCGTGTGGGGCAGAGCCTCGAACTTCTCGCCTAGGCCCAGTTCGTCCAGGAGCGCGAGGGTGGACGGATGGACGGTGTCGCCGCGGAAATCGCGGAGGAAATCCGCGTGCTTCTCCAGCACTGTGACTTCTACGCCCGCTCGGGCCAGGAGCAGTCCCGCCACCATGCCTGCCGGTCCGCCGCCGACGATGACGCACCCCGTGTGTTCGGTCATCTTTCCCAGCTCCCCTCTTATTCATCGTTTGTTGAATAATTTGAGGATGCACCTGGGCGGACGGGGCGTCAAGTCGGCCGATGGGGTGTGTTCGTGGTCGCCGACGGTCGGGAGGTGCGCTTGGGCACCGTGGTCGAACTGGGGGCTGGCGAAGGCTTCAAGGGGGTGTTGCCGGGAGCCCTCGGGGGGGCGGTGGCTGCGGAAGTGTTGGCGGCAGTCGGGCGCGGTGAGTGCGGGTAGTTGATGGTGCGTGGGCGGCGAAGTCGTGAGACGGAAGCGGGGGAGGGGCGCCGCAGAGGGGGATTGTGGAGGCGGGAAGTGCGACTGGTTGGTGTCAGCGGAGGAGTTGATGTTGTCGTGCGGGGACCAGAATGTGGGGAGTTTGCGTAATGGTGTGTGGTCCGCGTATGTGGATCTCGAGAGAGTGCTGGGGGCACTGCCGTCCGGATGGAAAGAGCGGAGTACCGATATTTTCGGGAAAAGATTTCGGGCGGTTAGTTCGGTGGCGGAAGCTATGCGTGGTTGTTGTTGCTTCGGCGGGCGGCAGAGTCCAGGAGGGACGGCTCTGTGGCGGGAAAGGGTTGGGGCGACAGGGTTTTTCGGCGACAGGGCAACAGGGGCTGGCGTGGGCGGCTGAGGAGATCGTTCGGAATTTGCAAGTTCTCGGGGGAGTGTGGAGTAACCGTCTTTCACCCGCTCGGCCCTCTGGGGTGGTGGTGAACGTCACCGGGCGGACACTTTGTGCACCGGCAGTAGAGCCGGTCAGCGGCAACGGCTCGGAGGTAATCACCTTTTTGGCCGCGTTGCGAACGCGGCGAGTGCCCTAGCCTCACGGGGTGGATTTCGCCCCGGCCGCTCTGTCGCGCGCTCGTACTGCCCCGCCGGCCGCTGCCGGCCGCGAACCGTGGGCGCCTCCTGAGCTGAGCCTGGTTTGCCTCGACATCGATGACACGTTGATCGATTGCACCGCCGCGATCCGCCGTACCTTGCACGCGCTTACCGGGCGCGACGACCTCTGGCCGTTGTGGGATTTGATCACCGAGGAGCACGTCGCGCTCGTTGTCGCCGGGAAGCTTGGCTACGACGTGATGCATCACCGGCGTACTGAATGTTTCCTCGCCGAGTTGGGGATCTTCGGGGACTCCGCGCAAGTGAGCGCGTTCGAGGCGCGCCGGCGGGAGATTTTGGCGCGGTCCTGGCGGTTATTCGATGATGTTCTTCCTTGCCTTGAATGGCTGCGCGCCGCCGGACTGCAGCTCGCCGCCGTGACGAACGCCTCAGGGGTTCATCAGCGGCAGAAAATCGCGGAACTCGGGCTCGCGCCGTTTTTCGACCATGTCGCGATCGCGGGCGAGGTCGGGGTCGCGAAACCCGATCCGGTGATGTTCCACTCGGTGTGCTTGGCGCTGGACTGCCCGCCGGAGCGCACGGTGCACGTCGGGGACAAGCTCGACACCGACGCCATCGGCGCGTTCGACGCCGGGCTCGGCGCGGTGTGGCTCGATCGCGACGGGACCAGTCGCACCGGCGAGCGCGCGCCCGAGGGAGTACACACGGTGACGGGCCTCGATGAGCTTCCTGAGCTGCTGGTTTCGGAGTACGCGACCGTCGGTGTGCCCGCCCCGCGGGCGGCGGGGACCCCCGCTGCGACGGTCCGCGGCGGGATGTTCTAGTATTTCTTCTCGTGCGGCACTGACCTGGGCAACCGGGAAAGTACCTCACTGGGGTATGGTGTAATTGGCAGCACGACTGGTTCTGGTCCAGTTAGTCTAGGTTCGAGTCCTGGTACCCCAGCTGCGGAGAGGACCCCCTCTCGGAAGTGCGAAATCGCTTCTGGTAAGTTCTCTCTCGCAAGAAAAGCCCCGGAAACGGGGAAGTTCCTAAGCCCCCGTCGTCTAGCGGCCTAGGACGCCGGCCTCTCACGCCGGTAGCGTGGGTTCGAATCCCATCGGGGGTACAGCCAGCCCGGTTGATCTTTGGATCAACCGGGCTTTGTTGTGTTTATGGGGAAAGCCCGGGGTTGATGGGGTGGGCGGGGCTGGTGGGAATGAGGCCGGGTTCCGCGCGGGATTGCGGTGTGTGACGCGGGTTGCGGTGTGCGAGTGGTGTCCGGGCCGACGAGGAGTGGGTCGGGCGTGGCCGGGGGCGCAAAGTTCCGCAGGCCGGTGCAAGGCCGGGAGTTGTGGGCGAGCGGTGGCTGGGGACGGGGTGCGCGAAGCGCTGCGGGCCAGCAAAGCTGAGACCTACAGCCGAGCGGTGGCCGGGGGAGGCGGGCGCAAAGCGCTGCAGGCCAGCAAAGGCCGAGTGTTGCAGGCGGGCGATGGCCGGGGCGGCGCACGCAATGCGCTGCGGGCCAGCAAAAGCCGAGACTTGAAGGCGAGCGAAGGCCGTAGGCGCGGCGGGCCTGCGAGGAAGCGAGCAAGGAAGCCACCGGCCGCACGCAGGGAAGTCCAGTTCAATCCTCCTGTGCGCCGCCGAACAGCGCGGCTGCGGAGCGGCCGTTGGTCTGGTTTTCCGTGACATACGGGCGGAGTTCGGCTTCATACCGAGCGAAAGCCTCCGCGTGATCCGCAGTCGCCAGGTGGCGGGCCAGCGAGCGCGCGCCGAGCAGGGCTTGGGACGTGCCCATGCCTGCGGCGGGTGCGGCGCAGTATCCGGCGTCTCCCAGCAGGGCGATTCGGCCCGTTGCCCAGCTGTCCAAATGTACCTGCGCATTCGAGCTGAAGTAGAAGTCCGAAGCTTCCGACATCGCCTCCAGCAACCTAGGGGTGTGCCAGGTGTCACCGGCGAAAGCGGTGCGCGTCGCGGCTTCCTGGTCGGCTCGGGTGAGACGGTCCAGGGCTCCGGAAGGCGTTCCGAAGGACAGGCTCACGGTGAGACGGTCCGGATCCGCTGAGTTGAACAGGTAGACCGCGGTGCCGTTTACAGCGCGGAGGAGTCCGCTGTGGTCCAGGGCAAGGAAGTTGGGCATGGTGAAACCCGCGCCGGAGAGGCCTAGGTGTTGCAGGGCCGCCGAGTGTGGGGCGAAGGCCAGTTGGCGGACTTTCGAGTACACGCCGTCGGCGCCGAAGACCAGGTCGTAGGTCTCGACGGAGCCGTCGGTTAGTTCGGCGGTCACGGCGGTCTCAGTTTGCGTCAGGGACGTGATCGAGGTGCCGAAGCGGTACTCGACATGATCGACAGTCAGGGCGTACAGCAGCTCGTTCAGGACGTGTTTGGGGACCTCTAGCTCACCGGCGAAAGCTTCGGCGGGGAGGTGGTCTACCTGCGTGCCGTCGCGGTCGAGGATGGCGGTTCCGGTCATTTTCGTGTCGTGGCGGCGGACTGACTCGAGGATGCCCAGCTCGGACAGGACATCGAAGGCGGCACCGCGGAAATCCACGGCGTAGCCGGTGTGCCGGAGGGCGGGGGCGCGTTCGACGAGCGTCACGCGGTGGCCGGAGCGGGTGAGGAGTTCGGCGAGGGTCGTGCCGGCTACGCCTGCGCCGGAGATGAGGACGTTCAGGGAGGTCATGAGGCCACGGTAGACCCGTCTTGTCCATTTGGTCAAACCATTTGGTCAAACCAAGCGGGCAAGATAGGCTGTGCCCATGGGCAATCGCGAGGATCTGCTGGCCGGGGCGAAGCGGTGCTTGGTCGAGCGGGGCTGGGGCAACACGACGGTGCGCGACATCGCGGCCGCGGCGGGGGTCAGTCACGCGGCTATCGGGTATCACTTCGGGTCGCGGGACGCGTTGCTGACGCAGGCGCTCGTGGCGGCGGTCGACGAGCTCGGCGGGGAAGTCGCGGATTCGTCGTTCGACCTGTCCGAGCAGGGGCTGAAGCGGATGATCGGCAGCTTCGGCGAGCATCGGGCGTTGTGGGTGGCTCAGCTTGAAGCGCTGGTGCAGGCGGAACGGTCGCCGGACGTGCGCGAGCATCTCGTCCAAGGACTGCGCGAGGCGCGCAAAGGGGTCGGCGGGGCGGTGCAGAGCGCGTTGGTGATCGGGCTGATGGTGCAGTGGCTGCTTGACCCGGAGGAAGCACCGTCGGCGAAAGAGGTGACCGACGGGATTCGTGCGGTGGCGGCGGAAATTTAGACCCAGACCGCGTCAGCGGGACTTCCGGCTGGGGGTTCGCCGCCAGCCTCGGCGAAAGCGGTCAGGGCGGCTACCAGGCCACGCCGGGCCGTTTCGGGCATTTTCTCCACAATGGCGGCGATTTCGCGACGCCGTCGATGAGTGACGACGCGGACGATTCGGTCGCCTTCCTGGGTGAGCTCGATGACGACCTCGCGCCGGGACGACGGATTGCCCAATCGGGCGACCAGCGCGACCGCGACCAGGCGGTCGATCATCCGGCTCGCGGTGGAGGGCGTGACGCCGAGATGTTCGGCGAGCGCGGCCTGTTTGAGCGGGCCGCGGGAATGCAGCACCACCAGCAGCCGGAATTGCGGCACGGTGATGAGATCGCCCGCCGAGGCGATGGACCGCGCGGACACGGCGACCAGCAGGCGGGAAGCGGTGAGCACGGCTTCGGTGACCGCGTCGACGTCGTCGGGTACGTCGGTGCGGGCAGGAATCGGCGCGCGAGACATGCGACCAGTGTGCCGTATCCCGCGGCGGATTCCGCTCGATAACGGTGCTGGGCAACGAATCAGGGGGAATCGGGCCTCATCAACTGCCCCGCGCGGTTGAAAAAGAAACGACCCCGCCGTCCCGGAGAACGGGAGGCGGGGTCGATCCGACCCGGGAGACGCTGGCTCAGAGACCGGCGAAAGCCTGGTCCACGAACTGCTTGTGCTGATCCGCCCACTGCTTCGCGGCGGTCTTTTCCTGGCCCTTCGGGGCCTTCTGGATCGCGTCCTCGAGCGAACCGAGGTCCTCGTCCGACATCTTCAGCTTCTTGGCCACGCCGGCGAGCGCCGGGAAGTCCTTCTCGAAGCCCTTGCGGCCCAGCGCGTGGATCTGCTCGCCCTTGCCCATGGCGCCCTTCGGGTCCTTGAGATCCTTGAGCTGGTAGCGCGAGTACGCCCAGTGCGGGTGCCACAGCGTCACGACGATCGGCTTCTTCGCCTTGATCGAGCTGTCGAGCGCGGCCAGCATCGCGGTGGTCGACGAGTTCTGCAGGGTCATCGCGCCGTCGAGGCCGTACTGCGGGATCGCGTTCTTCTGCACGATGCCGGTCTCGCCCGCGCTCGCCTCGATGCCGGTGATCTTGCCGCCGAACATGCTCGCCTTGTCCTTGAGGTCGGCGAGGCTGTTGACGTCGCTCACGTAGTCCGGCACCGCGAGGTTGAGGGTCGCGTTGTCGTACCAGACGCCGAGGTCTTCGAGCTTGTCCTTGTACTGGTCCCAGTACAGCTTGTGCGTCGCGGGCAGCCACGAGTCGAGGAACAGGTCGACGTCGCCCTTCGCGAGGCCCGCGTAGATCGGGCCGACGTCGAGCATCTGCGTCTTGACCTTGTAGCCCTTTTCCTCCAGCACCGCCTGGTACAGGTTGGTGAGGGCGACGTCCTCGTCCCAGTTGATGTAGCCGATGGTGACGCTCTTGGCTTCCTGGCTGTTGTTCGACTGGGACTCCCGGCCGCCGCACGCCGCGGTGAGGCCGACCAGGGCCGTCACGGCGGCGCCCACGGCGAAGATCCGGCTGAGCCGTTTCGAAGTGCGCACTCGTTCGTCCTTTCTCGTTGCGGTGGAGGTGGATCAGGCCGCGTCGGCCCGGCGAAGAGCGCGGCCCACCGCGGAGCGCGCCCCCAGCGAGGAAGTGAGCCGGTCGAGGTAGATGGCCAGCACGACGACGCCGAGACCGGCGTTGAAACCCAGGTCCAGCTTCAGGCTCGTGACCGCGGCGTACACCTCGGCGCCGAGCCCGGGCGCGCCGACCATGCCGGAGATCACGACCATGGAGAGCGACAGCATGATGATCTGGTTGATGCCGGCCATGATCGACGGCATCGCGAGCGGGATCTGGATCTCCCGCAGGATCCGCCCCGGCGGCGAACCGAACGCCTCGCCCGCCTCGACCATTTCCGGGTCGACCTGGCGGATGCCGAGTTCGGTCAGCCGCACGCCCGGCGGCAGCGAGAACACGACGGTCGCCACCACGCCCGGCACCGGGCCGATCGAGAAGAAGAAAATGACCGGGATCAGGTAGACGAACGCGGGCAGCGTCTGCATGAAGTCCAGGACCGGCTTCACGATCCGGCTCACCGTTTCGTTGCGCGCGGCCGCGATCCCGACCGGCACCGCGATCGCCACCGCGACCACGCCGGAAATCAGCACCTGCGACAGCGTCTGCATCGCGGACGGGAACTCGCGCAGGCTGTCGATGAGCGCGAACCCGATCGCCGAGCCGAGGCCGAACTTCCAGCCGCGCAGCCACCAGCCGAGCCCGGCGAACACCACGACCAGCACCGGCCACGGCAGCCAGGTCAGTCCCGACGCGAGGCCGGTGACCGCGCCGTTGACGATCTTGTCGACGAAATCGAAGAACGGGCCGATGTTGCCCTGCAGCCAGTCGATGATCGCCTTGAACCAGGTGCCGACGGGAATCTGCGGCAGGTCGCCGACGAGGACGTTGTCAGACACGGGCGTTCACCTCCTGTTCGTCGTTTTCTCCTGTGCTCAGCGCGTTCAGCAGCGCCTCGCGGGTCACCATGCCGAGCAGCGCGCCGTCGGCGTCGACCACCGCGAGCGGCGCGGGCGCGGACGCGGCGTGGCCGAACAGGTCGGCCATCTGCGTTTCCGGGCCGGTGCGCGCGGCGGACCGGTCGACGATCCCGGCGATCGTTTCCGTGCCCTGGTCCGCGGCTTCGCTCACCGCGCGCCGGTCGACCGCGCCGGCGAACTTGCCGTCCTCGGTCACCAGCACGCCGGCGAGTTCGTTCCGGCGCATCGTTTCCAGCGCTTCGGCGGGCGTTGTCGCCGGGGTGAACGAGATTTCCGCGGGCCGCATCACGGCGGACGCGGTGAGCACCCGGCTGCGGTCGACGTCGCGCACGAACTTCGCGACGTAGTCGTCGGCCGGTTCGGTGAGCATCTCCTGCGCGGTTGACACCTGCACGATCCGGCCGTCGCGCATCATCGCGATCCGGTCGCCGAGGCGCATGGCCTCGTTGAGGTCGTGCGTGATGAACACGATCGTCTTGCCCAGCTGCCGCTGCAGGATCAGGAGCTGGTCCTGCATCTCCTTGCGGATCAACGGGTCCAGCGCGCTGAACGCCTCGTCCATCAGCAGGATCTCGGTGTCCGCGGCCAGCGCGCGGGCGAGGCCGACGCGCTGGCGCATCCCGCCGGAAAGCTGACCGGGCAACCGGTCCTCCCATCCGGTGAGCCCGACCATCTCCAGCGCTTCGGCGGTGCGTTCGCGCTGCCGCTCGCGCGGCGCGTTCTGCACGCTCAGCCCGTAGGCGACGTTCTCCGCGACCGTCCGGTGCGGGAACAGCGCGAAGTGCTGGAACACCATGCTCATCCGCCGCTGGCGCAGTTCGCGCACCTGCGCGGCGGACTTGTCGGTGAGGTCGATGTCGTCCACCAGAACCCGGCCGGAGGTGGCCGGGAGCAATCCGTTCAGCGTGCGCAGCAGGGTCGACTTGCCCGAACCGGACAGCCCCATCACCACGAAAATTTCGCCGCGCTCCACGGTAAAGGAGGCGTCGATCACCGCCGCGGTCACGCCGGGCAGCTCCAATTCGGCGCGATCGGCGCCGTTCTCCAGCTTGCCGACCGCCTCTTCCACCCGGCGGCCGAACACTTTGTACAGCTTCTCCACACGAACTATCGGCACAGTCGTCTCATGTTCTCGCATTCGGGGTCCTTGCCGGGCGACATGATTGCATAGACCAACACTGCTCGGAGCCGATCGCGCGACCGGTTCACCGATGACGGCCGGTTTTCGTGGCCCGGCACCCACTTTCGCCGACGCGGCGCGCCCGCCCGCGAGACACTGCTGAGGCAACGGGGAAAAGACGGTGTGCGCTGGCGAAACCAGTCCGGATTCGCCCGTTCGCCCGACTGGATTACGCGTGGCCACAGTGTGTGGTTGTCACGTTCGCATAACAACCCGAAAGTCTGTTGTGGACCTTGCGTGGCCTGGGTGATCGCCGACACCTGACGGCCACGCAAGGTGGCGATCCGGACACGGCAAGGAAACCCCGAAGGCCGCTCCGCGCGGGCGTTCGCAGTTGCTTGGGGGAACAGGTGATCGACTGGAGACGCGCGCGAGATGGCCGGTGTGATCGGGAAAACGCTTCGGTCTTCCGCCGATTTCCTTCGCGCTGCGCGGATGTGGTCCGGCGGGGACAATGCCCGCGGCCGGGACGGCGGAGGGGCTCCAGGGCCGCTCACGGTCCTGAGTGCGGCTTCGGGATCCGGACGGGTAAGCGTGCCAACGGATCTTGAAGGCGGTCGCCGAAACGCTCTTCTGGCGCCTCGAAATCCTGCGGTGCGGGCGCGGACTTCGTCGGCGCCGCGGTCGGAGAGTGCCTCCGGGGCGGGAAAAAAGGGCAGAGACGCGACAAGCCCCGCCCGGGGAGAAGCCGGGCGGGGCTTGTCTTCAGGTTCCGGAAAGCCGGAGTTACTTCTTCTTCGCGGCCGAGGTGCGCTTGGCCGGAGCCTTCTTCGCGGTCGCCGTGGTCTTCTTGGCGGCCGGCTTGGCAGCGGCCTTCGCCCGCGTGGTGGTGGCCTTCGGAGCCGCCTTGGCCGCGGTGGCCTTGGTGGCGGTCGCCTTGGCGCGGGTGGTGGTGGCCTTCGCGGCGGTGGCCTTGGCGGGAGCCTTGGCCGCGGTGGCGCGGGTGCGGGTCGCGGCCGGCTTGGCAGCGGCGGCCTTGGCGCGAGTGGTGGTCGTCGCCGTGGCGCGGGTGGCGGTCGCCTTGGGGGCGCTGGCGGTCGCACGCTTCACGGCAGTCGCCTTCGGCAGCTTCTTCGAGCCGGAGATGACGTCCTTGAACGTGGTGCCCGCGCGGAACGCCGGAACGTTGGTCTTCTTGACCCGCACGGCTTCGCCGGTGCGCGGGTTGCGAGCGGTGCGGGCGGCACGCGCGCGCTTCTCGAAGACACCGAAGCCGGTGATGGTGACCTTTTCGCCCTTGTGGACGGTGCGGATGATGATGTCGACGAGACCGTCGACGGCTTCCGCGGCTGCCTTCTTGTCGCCGATGCGCTCCGACAGAGCTTCGATCAGCTGGGCCTTGTTGGCCATTCCAGTTCCTCCAACCAGAACTTGTTTTATACGGCCATACAGGCCGAACGAAGTCATTATCACCCATAGACTTCGCAAGTCCAATCGGGACCTGCCTTTTTCGTTGCCGCGCCCGGATTGCCGACGACCCCCGCGGGGCTCGCGGCTCCGGATTCTTTCACTGGCCGGAAGACCCGCGAGAGTGCTTGCGGCATCGGCAAAGTCGCATGTAGACACCCGTTGTCCTGCGGTTTTGCCTTTTCTTGAGGTACTCCGGTCTTCTCGTGCACGGCCGCTCGGACGACCCCCGAAGCGGCCGGACGGTCTACTGAGGACGATCGAAAACCGCGCGAAAAAGGCTGTCCCCCACGGGCGTGGCGTGAGCCGGTCCGGGGTTGGGGCGCGGCGGGAGCCGACCGCCGGAGACGTTCCCGGGGCTCCCGTCGCGCGCCGGGTTCGCGGCCGATGGGTCCGATCGGGCGGGAGACCGATGCCGCGGCGACGGCTGTGCCGAGGGAATCGCGTGCGAGGGCGGAATCGTTCGCGGGGTCCGGTTCGGGTTCGGCGACGCTGGGGCTTGGCGGCGGGGTGCTTTGAGGGGAGTGTGTTCGGCCGCGTGCCGAGAAGGTCGCCTCCCTCTGACGTGGCGGAGAGGCAGCCGGGGATTGGAGTACAAGACTGCGGCGACAGCTGTGCCGGGGGAATCGCGTACGGGGGCGGAATCGTTCGCGGGGTCCGGTTCGGGGTCGGCGACGCTTTGGGCCCCACGGCGGGGAGCTTCGAGCGGAGTGCGTTCGCAGTGCGGATCGCCGGTACGAAAAAGGCCGCCTCCCACCGGTATGGCGGGGAGGCGGCCTGGGGGCGTGGTGGGAGCGGGGCGTCAGAGGCGTTCCTGGAGAGCGTCGGCGGCGGCGAGGAGGTCGGCCGCCCATCGGGCGCCGGGCTTGCGCCCTATGCGTTCGATCGGGCCGGAGACCGACACCGCCGCCACGACTGTGCCGGAGGAATCGCGCACCGGGGCCGAAACGCTCGCGACGCCCGGCTCGCGTTCGGCGACGCTTTGCGCCCAGCCGCGGCGGCGCACTTCGAGCAGAGTGCGTTCGCCGTAAACCGCGTCGGCGAGGATCGTCCGCTGCGTGTGCGGATCCGACCACGCGGCAAGGACCTTCGCGCCCGAGCCCGCCGTCATCGGCAGGCGCGAACCGATCGGAACCGTGTCGCGCAAACCGCTCGGCGGTTCCGCGGTCGAAACGCACACGCGCTGCACGCCGTCGCGCCGGTAAAGCTGAACGCTTTCGCCGGTGATGTCGCGAAGCTTCGGCAGCACCGAACTCGCCGCGTCGAGCAACGGGTCGGTCGAGCCGCCCGCGAGTTCGGCGAGCGCGGTGCCCGGCCGCCAGCGTCCGTCCGGCCCTCGCCGCAACAGGCGATGCACTTCGAGCCCGACCGCGAGCCGGTGCGCGGTCGCGCGAGGAAGCCCGGTGCGCGTGCACAGTTCCGCCAGCCCGCACGGGTCCTCGGCGACGGCCTGCAGCACGGCCACGGCTTTGTCCAGTACTCCGATACCGCTATGCTGTCCCACGACGCGATACTATCTTCCCGCACTGTGGGAAGTCCAGAATCTGGGAAAAACGAAACCCGGAGCCGCGGACAGCCGCGGCTGCCCCCTCCTCACCGGCACCGTCCGGGTTCCGTGCTCCCGGCCGATCCCGTGGAAGGAGCCGGAGATGACCAGCCCCACCGGCAAGGCTCGTACGCTGGCGGAGAAGGTGTGGGACAGCCACCTCGTGCGCCGAGGCGAAGGCGCCGAACCGGATCTGCTCTACATCGACCTCCACCTGGTGCACGAAGTGACCAGCCCGCAGGCGTTCGACGGACTGCGGCTGGCCGGGCGGCCGGTGCGCCGCCCCGACCTCACCATCGCCACCGAGGACCACAACGTCCCCACGGTGGACATCGACCTCCCGATCGCCGACCCGGTGTCCCGCACCCAGGTCGACACGCTTCGCCGCAACTGCAAGGAGTTCGGCGTCCGGCTGCACCCGATGGGCGACGCCGAACAGGGCATCGTGCACGTGATCGGACCGCAGCTCGGGCTGACCCAGCCCGGCACCACCGTGGTGTGCGGCGACAGTCACACCTCGACGCACGGCGCGTTCGGCGCGATGGCGTTCGGCATCGGCACTTCCGAGGTCGAGCACGTGCTCGCCACCCAGACGCTGCCGCTGCGGCCGTTCAAGACGATGGCGATCAACGTCGACGGCTCGCTGCAGCCGGGTGTCACCGCGAAGGACGTGATCCTCGCGGTGATCGCCAAAATCGGCACCGGCGGCGGTCAGGGCTACGTCCTGGAGTACCGCGGCAAGGCCATCCAAGAGTTGTCGATGGAAGCCCGGATGACCATCTGCAACATGTCGATCGAGGCGGGCGCGCGCGCCGGCATGATCGCGCCGGACGAGACGACCTTCGCCTACCTGAAGGGCCGTCCGCACGCGCCGGAGGGCGAGGACTGGGACGCCGCCGTCGCGAACTGGCGCGAGCTGCGCACCGACGAGGGCGCGGAATTCGACGCCGAGGTCCACCTCGACGCGGACCGGCTGACGCCGTTCGTGACGTGGGGCACCAACCCCGGACAGGGCCTGCCGCTGGGCGATTCCGTGCCGGACCCGGCCGCGATCCCCGACGAGAACGCGCGCTTCGCCGCCGAGAAGGCGCTGTCCTATATGGATCTGGAGCCGGGCACCCCGCTGCGCGAGATCGCCGTGGACACGGTCTTCCTCGGCTCCTGCACCAACGGCCGGATCGAGGACCTGCGCGCCGCGGCGGAGGTGCTGCGCGGGCGGAAGGTGGCCGATTCGGTCCGGATGCTCGTGGTGCCCGGTTCGATGCGGGTGCGCAAGACCGCGGAGGAGGAAGGCCTGGACAAGATCTTCTCGGAGGCGGGAGCCGAATGGCGGCAGGCGGGCTGCTCCATGTGTCTCGGGATGAACCCGGACCAGCTCGCCCCCGGCGAGCGCAGCGCGTCCACCTCCAACCGCAACTTCGAGGGACGGCAGGGCAAGGGCGGGCGCACGCACCTCGTCTCGCCGCTCGTGGCCGCCGCCACCGCCGTGCGCGGGACGCTGTCCTCGCCCGCCGACCTGCCCGCCTGACCTCCCGGAGAGGAGCTCCCACCATGGAACCGTTCACCCAGCACACCGGGATCGGGGTCCCGCTGCGCAGGTCCAACGTGGACACTGACCAGATCATCCCGGCCGTCTACCTCAAGCGCGTGACCCGCACCGGATTCGAGGACGGGCTGTTCGCCGCCTGGCGCGCCCAGGACGACTTCATCCTCAATCAGGAACCGTTCAAGAACGGCTCGGTGCTCGTCGCCGGACCGGACTTCGGCACCGGCTCGTCGCGCGAGCACGCCGTGTGGGCGTTGATGGACTACGGCTTCCGGGTTGTCGTCTCGTCCCGTTTCGCCGACATCTTCCGCGGCAACTCCGGGAAGGGCGGCCTCGTCGCCGCGCAGTGCGAGCAGTCGGATGTCGAACTGCTCTGGAAGCTGCTGGAGAACGAGCCCGGCACCGAGGTGTCGGTGGACCTCGAAGCCAAGACCGTGCGGGCCAAGGACTTCACCGCGCCGTTCCAGATCGACGACTACGTCCGCTGGCGGCTGCTCGAAGGGCTCGACGACATCGCGCTGACTCTGCGCCACGCGGGGGACATCGACGCGTTCGAGTCCCAGCGGCCTTCGTGGAAGCCCGCGACGCTTCCCGCCGCGACCTCCTGACCTGCGCCGCCGGGGGCGGATTCCCTGCTCGGAAAGGGAATCCGGCCCCGGCGGACCCGCTCTTCGCCCACGCCAAACGGCACCTCCCCGGACCGGAATCGGGTCCTTCGGGAGGGCGGAACCGTTCCCGCCGCAAGGGAAAATTTCGCGTGCCGTTTGGAATTTGTGCTGTCTTGGTAATACCGTGTGCGTTAGCCGGCCGACCTGGCCGTGGACGAAGAGTTCTTCTTGGAGGGACTGGAATGGCCAACAAGGCCCAGCTGATCGAGGCGCTGTCGGAGCGTTTGGGCGACAAAAAGGTTGCTTCGGAGGCCGTCGACGGTCTCGTCGACATCATCATCCGGACGGTCAACAAGGGCGAGAAGGTGAACATCACCGGCTTCGGGGTGTTCGAGAAGCGCGCTCGGGCAGCCCGCACCGCGCGGAACCCGCGCACCGGCGAAACCGTGCGGGTGAAGAAGACGAACGTTCCGGCGTTCCGCGCGGGCACCACGTTCAAGGACGTGATTTCCGGTTCGAAGAAGCTGCCGAAGGCCACGGCGGCGAAGCGGGCCACCGGCACCACCGCGCGCGCCACCACCACCCGCGCCGCGTCGACGACCGCCACGCGCAGCACCCGTGCCACGGCGGCGAAGCCCGCTGCCACGCGCACTCGCGCCACCGCAGCCAAGGCTCCCGCCAAGGCCGCCGCGGCCAAGACGACTACGCGTGCGACGGCCGCGAAGTCGACCACCACGCGGGCGAAGGCGGCCCCGAAGGCCGCCGCCACCACGCGGGCGAAGGCAGCCGCCAAGCCTGCCGCCAAGACCACTGCGGCAGCGAAGAAGACCACGGCCGCGGCCAAGAAGGCCCCGGCGAAGCGGACTTCGGCGGCCAAGAAGAAGTAGCCCCGGTATTCGTTGCTTCGCGGCAGGGCCCCGACCTCGGGTGAGGTCGGGGCCCTGCCGCGTTTCCGGGGGCTTGCGGGGCTTGATCGGCTGGACGGGTGGAAAACGGTGTGGCGGGGCGGGGTTTCGCGGGGGAGTGACGAAGTGTTGGGGGCGGGGTGTCGGGCGGGGTTTCGCGGGGGTGCGGCGAGGAGTTGGGGGCGGGGTGTCGGGCTGGGTTTCGCGGGGGTGCGGCGAAGTATTGGGGGCGGGGTTCGCGGGGATGGGCGGAGGTGTTGCGGGGGCTCGGGTTCCGGCTGGGCGAGGTGCGGGGCGGTGTTGTCGAGCTGGTGGGAGCGGGTTCGGGGGTGGCTGAGCCGTTGTGGCCGCAGGGTTTCCGGGCGGGGCGAGGTGGCGGGTCGGCGAGCCGCTGCGAGGGAGCGGGAGGACCGGGTCGCAGAGCTGTTGTAGCGGCTGGATCCTGGGCGGGCGACGCGCACGGAGACCCGAGAATCCGCTGCCTGCCAGGGGGATGGCGTGGTGCTGAGCCGAATGCGGCCGTGGCAGCGTTTCCCGAGGTCGGCGGCCTGCGAGGGCGGCGAAAAGAACCCGCCGGATTGCTGACAGAACAACAGATTCGGCGGCCGTGATCGCGCACTCAAGCGGGTCGTGAAGGGCTCCTTGAGGGAATCTGATTCCCGCAAGGAGTCCTTCACGGACCCGTCCGGGAGGGCTAATCCGACGGCCGGAGATAAATCCCCGCCGGGGGTAATTAAACCCCTCGGCGGCTGTCTCGGACGTCGCTTATGCCGGGACCGGGGATAAGTCCTGAGCGCCGCTCAGCACTATCGGTCTCTATAGAATCCGCGGCCCGGCGAATGGCGGAGAGCTGCACTTATGAGAAGGGCCCGGCGCGGCCGAAGCGACGCCGGGCCCCGCGAAAAAGATCAGCTCGCCGAAGGCACCGGGGAGGGAAGGGGACTCGGGTAATAATCCGCGCCCACCAGAACCGGTCCGTCGTCGCCGGGACAGAACGACAGGACCCACAGCGAGCCCTTCTTGCTCGGCACCACTCCGTCGCGGGCGGCGGGCAGCTCCAGGCCGTCCCGGTCCGCCAGTGCGCTCACCAGGTCCGGGATCACGCCGCCCTGGCTGCTGATGACGGGAGTGCCTCCCTCGGCCGCGATCGACAGCAGG
This sequence comes from Amycolatopsis sp. NPDC004079, assembly GCF_040610415.1. Lineage (NCBI taxonomy): Bacteria > Bacillati > Actinomycetota > Actinomycetes > Pseudonocardiales > Pseudonocardiaceae > Amycolatopsis > Amycolatopsis sp. NPDC004079. Next base: position 138,241 of record NZ_JBEXMH010000010.1, read on the forward strand.
CGGCGGATTCCCAGCAGCGGATCGGGCCAGTAGCCCTCCTCCGACAGCAGCGGCTCGTGCGCCACCTCGACGCCGAGTGCGTCCGCGACTCCGCCGACGGTCTGCACGCACCGCAGCCGCGGCGCGGAGAACACCCGGTCGGGGCCGAAGAGCGGCAGCAGGTCCCGCAGCGCGGCCGCTTGGCGCTGACCGGCTTCCGACAGCGGGCGAAGGTCGTCGTCGCCGGTCCAGTCCTCGCGTTTGCCCGCTTTGGCGTGGCGCACCAGCAACACGGTCGTCGGCGCGGGCGGGAGGGCGCAGAACTCGCGCAGTACCCGGACATCCGCCGGTCGCGTGAGCAACTGCTCGGCTGTGACGGGGTCCAGCCAGCGCAGTTCGTCGACCTCTTCGTTGGGCTCGAAGGCCCCTGAAACGGCTTCGCCGCTGAAGTAGTCGACGCTCTTGCGCAGCAGCCGCCCGTTGTTCTTCGCGGGCACCTCGTACCTCGTCTGCGCGACATAGCGGCCCAGCACCGCGCGGAATCCGGTCTCCTCGGCGATCTCTCGCACCGCGGTGGCCGCGATCGTCTCGCCGGGGTCGACCTTTCCCTTCGGCAGCGACCAATCGTCGTAGCGGGGCCGGTGCACGAGGGCGACCTCGAACCCGGCGCCGGCGCGGCGCCAGAGCACCGCGCCGGCGGCCCGGACGTCCACGCTCATCCGACGGCCCCGTGCCGCTTCGCGAGTTCGAGCTGGTGGTCGCGCACCTGCGAACCGGCGGCCGGGAACGGCTGCCATTCGCCCGAGGAACTCAGCACCCAGCAGCGCGTGTGCGGGTCGAGCGCCGAATCGAACACGTCGTCCAGTTGCCGCGTCAGCCGCGGGTCCTTGACCCGCACCAGCGCCTCGATCCGGCGGTCGAGGTTGCGGTGCATCATGTCCGCGCTGCCGATCCAGTGCGTGCCGCCCGCGCGGAAGTTGAACACCCGCGAGTGCTCCAGGAACCGGCCGAGGATCGAGCGGACGCGGATGTTCTCGCTCAAGCCCTCGACGCCCGGCTTCAGCGAGCAGATCCCGCGCACCACCACGTCGACCGGAACGCCGGCCTGGGAAGCGTGGTACAGCGCGTCGATCACCTGCTCGTCCACGAGCGAGTTGCACTTGATCCGGATGCCCGCGTCGAGCCCGGCGCGCGCGAGTTCGATCTCCTCGCCGATCGCGCGCACGATGCCGCGGCGGATGCCGTGCGGCGACGTGAGGATCGTGCGGTAGGTGTCCTGGCGCGAGTAGCCGGTGAGGACGTTGAACAGATCCGTGATGTCCGCGCCGATGCTCGGGTCCGCGGTGAGCAGGCCGAGGTCTTCGTACAGCCGCGCGGTCTTCGGGTTGTAGTTGCCGGTGCCGATGTGGCAGTAGCGGCGGATGGTCGAACCCTCCTGCCGCACCACCATCGACACCTTGCAGTGCGTTTTGAGGCCCACCAAGCCGTACACCACGTGCACGCCCGCGCGTTCCAGCGTGCGCGCCCAGGTGATGTTGGCCTGCTCGTCGAACCGCGCCTTGATCTCCACCAGCGCCACGACCTGCTTGCCCGCCTCGGCGGCGTCGATCAGCGCGTCCACGATCGGCGAATCGCCGGACGTCCGGTACAGCGTCTGCTTGATCGCCAGCACCTTCGAATCGGCCGCGGCCTGTTCGATGAACCGCTGCACGCTCGTGGAGAACGAATCGTACGGGTGGTGCACCAGGACGTCGCCCTCGCGCAGCGTCGCGAAAACGCTCTTGGGCGTCTCGCGTTCGCCGAACGCCGGATGCGTCGCGGGCACGAACGGCCGGTCCTTCAATTCCTTGCGGTCGACCGCGAACAGCTGGAACAGGCAGGTGAGGTCGAGCAGGCCGGGCACCTCGACGACGTCCTCGGGGTCGACCTCCAGCTCGCGCAGCAGCAGTTCGAGCATGTGCTCGCTCATGTCCTGCGCGACCTCGAGCCGCACCGGCGGGCCGAACCGGCGTTGCGCCAGCTCGCGTTCCAGCGCCTGCAACAGGTCCTCGTCGCGGTCTTCCTCGACCTCGAAGTCGGCGTTGCGGGTGACGCGGAAGACGTGGTGCTCGGTCACCTCCATGCCGGTGAACAGATCGCTCAGGTGCGCGGAGATCAGTTCCTCGAGCGGAAGGAAGGTGGCGGTCCGGCTGCCGCGTTCGGTTTCCACACGCATCAGCCGCGACACGTTGCTCGGCACCTTCACGCGCGCGAACCGTTCGAGCCCGCCTTGCGGGTCCCGCACCGTGACCGCGAGGTTGAGCGACAGCCCCGAGATGTACGGGAACGGGTGCGCCGGGTCGACCGCGAGCGGCGTGAGCACCGGGAAGATCTGCTCGGAGAAGTAGCTCGACAGCCGGAGCTGGTCGGCGCCGGACAGGTCGGCCCAGCCGACGATCCGGATGTCCTGCTCGGCCAGCTGCGGGCGCAGGTGCTCCTTGAACGCCGCGGTGTGCCGCTCGACCAGGTCCTGGTTGCGCTTGGCGATGTAGTCCAGCTGTTCGCGCGGCGTGAGCCCGTCCGCGCTGCGCACCGACAGGCCGGTGCCGTCGCGCCGTTTCAGCCCGGCGACCCGGACCATGTAGAACTCGTCCAAATTGGACGCGAAAATGGCGAGGAACTTCGCGCGCTCGAGCAGCGGCTGCGATTCGTCCTCGGCCAGCGCGAGCACGCGGGCGTTGAAGTCGAGCCAGGACAGCTCGCGGTTGAAATAACGGTCGTCGGGAAGCGACTCGACGGCGGTGGGCGCGGACGTGACGGCGGGCGGGGCCGACGGAACGGAGCGGAATTCCTCGCCGCTCTCGGTCGTGGTCCGGCGCGGCCGCACGGCGGCCTTGGAGACGGCGGGCGGCGCGGCGGGCTTCTTCGCCGCGGTGCGCAGCGCGCTCGACGCGGCGGTCTTGCGCTTGGCCGGTTTGGCGTTGTCTTCCGCCGGAGCCGCCTTGGGTTTCGCCTGACGGGCCGCGGCGGAGTCGGCGTTCCCGCGCGAGGTCGCCTTCCTGCCCGCGGAGCGCGGGGCCGGGGACGAGGGGGTCGCGCTGCTGCCGCTTTTCACGCGCCGCCGGGCCGGAGTGCTGCCGTCTTCTGTGCTCACGCTGCCCATTGTTCACTACGAAGCCGCGGTTTGCGCAGGCCGCGATGAAGGTCGAGTGAACACGTCAGCGCAATTGCGCCCGTTCGGCCGGGAGCAATGCCGCCGTGCGCTTCCCCAGACCGAGCTTCGCGGCGTGGCGGAGATCATCCTCGGTGTCGACGTCGCTGCGCAGCGACGGCAGCGCTTGGGTGAGCGGAATCGCACCGGACGCGCGATGCAGTTCCGCGGAGCCGGCGCCGAACCGCGGGTCGAGCGGTTTTCCCGGCGCGGACAGCAACAGCGTGGTCCCGGTGCCCTGCCTGTCGAACACCACCGCGCGGCGGCCCGCGGCTTCGGTCAGCGCCTGCTCCAAATCCACCGCGCGCAACGCGGGGAGATCCGCTTGGAGCGCGCCGACTACTCCGTCCGGCGCGTCCACGCGCAGCAGTTCCGCGCCGTGCCGTAGCGCTTCGTTGAGCCCGCCGCCCGCGGGCTCGGCGACCAGTTCGACGCCGAGACCGGCCAATTCGGACAGCGCGGCCGGATCGGCGGTGACGACGAGCACGCGCCGGACCCCGGCGACCGAGGTGACCGCGGCCAGCGTGTCGCAGGCCAGCGCGAGCACCAGTTCCGCGTGCCGGTGCTCGGCGACCGCCCCGCGCAGCCGGGACTTGCCCGTGCGCGGCGGTTTCATCGGCATGACCAGGTCTGCGTCCACCTGTCCATCTTTACCCGAAACCCGCCGGACGCGTGCGTGAGCGCACCCTCCCTGGACTGCGCGAACCGGCGGGCGGCAGGATCAACCGGAGCAGAGGCGACCCGAGGAGGAGAACTGTGGCACGGCGTGAGAAGGGCGGATTCTGGGTGGGGCTGGCCGCCGCCGCGTTCTACCCGCTGACCGCGATCGGCAAGCGGGTGTACCTCGGCGCGGAGAAAATCCCCCGGCAAGGGCCCGCGGTGCTGGTCATGAACCACATCTCGCACCTGGACCCGGCGGTCGACGCGGTGTTCGTGCACCGGCAGAAGCGGGTGCCGCGGTTCTTCCTCAAGGCGAGCCTGAAGGACGTGCCGGTCTTCGGCCGGATCGTGACCGGGTCGGGGCAGATCCCGGTGGCGCGCGGGTCGAGCGCGGCCGGCGACAGCCTCAAGGCCGCGCACCAGGCGCTCGAGGAGGGCAAGGTCATCGTGATCTACCCCGAGGGCACCATCACGAAGGACCCGCTGGGCTGGCCGAAGGAGGCCTACAGCGGCGCGGCGCGGCTGGCGCTGCAGAACGACGTGCCGGTGATCCCGATCGCGCGCTGGGGCACGAACAAGATCTTCAACGGCTACACCAAGAAGTTCACGCCGTTCCCGCGCAAGACGGTGACGCACCTGGTCGGCGACCCGATCGACCTGTCCGCGTACCGGGGCGGGAACCCGCGCAGCGCCTCGATGCTGCGCGAGGTCACCGCCGTGCTGATGGACGAGGTGACCCGGCTGCTGGCGGAGATCCGGCAGGAGGAACCGCCGGTGAAGAAGCCGGAGACCGACGCCGCGTCGGAGCCGAAGAAGCCGGAGGACGGTGCCTGATGGCGGGTTTCGCCGCTGACGTGCAACGGGTCACCGTGCTCGGCGCGGGTTCGTGGGGCACCGCGTTCGCGAAGGTGCTCGGCGACGCGGGCCGGGACGTCACGATGTGGGCGCGCCGGGAAAGCGTCGCGGAGGAGATCCGGGAGCGGCACACCAACGAGTCGTATCTGCCGGGGACGTCGTTGCCGGAGCGGATCACCGCGACGGCCGACGCGGCCGCGGCTTTGGACGGCGCGCAGGCGGTGGTGCTCGGGGTGCCGAGCCAGAGCCTGCGGGCGAATCTGACCGGCTGGCAGCCGCTGCTGCCGCCCGAGGCGATCCTGGTCAGCCTGGCCAAGGGCGTCGAACTGGGCACGCTCAAGCGGATGAGCGAGGTGATCGCCGAACTCGCCCGCGTCGATCCGGGCGAGATCGTGGTGGTGTCCGGGCCGAACCTGGCCCGCGAGATCGCCGACGGACAGCCTGCCGCCGCGGTGCTCGCGTGCGCCGATCACGAGCGGGCGAAAGCGGTGCAGCAGGCGACGTCGAACCAGTATTTCCGGCCCTACACCAACACCGACGTGGTGGGCTGCGAGCTGGGCGGCGCGTGCAAGAACGTGATCGCGCTCAGCTGCGGGATGGCCGCCGGAATGGGCCTGGGCGCGAACACGACGGCGACGCTCATCACGCGCGGTCTCGCCGAAATGGCGCGGCTCGGCGCGAAACTCGGCGCGGACCCGCTGACCTTCGCCGGTCTCGCCGGGCTCGGCGACCTGGTCGCGACGTGCTCGTCGCCGTTGTCGCGCAACCGCACCTTCGGCGAACGGCTCGGCCGCGGCGAAACGCTGGCCGAGGCGCAGGCGGCGACCGGCGGCCAGGTCGCGGAGGGCGTCGCGTCGTGCTCGTCGATCCGCGAACTGGCGCAGCGGGCCGGGGTCGACATGCCGATCACGGACGCGATGTTCCGGGTGTGCCACGAGGGCGTCGACCCGCGGCAGGCGGGCGCGGAACTGCTCGGACGGTCGCGGAAGCCGGAGTGGAGTTGAGCCTCGTGAGTGCCTACGCCGGTTAGGGCGGACACCGCGCTGACTGCCTGCGGTGGGAAGCGCCCCAATGTGGCATTGGGTGCATCTGACGCACCGAACGCCACATTGGGTGCGTGGGACGCACCCAATGCCACATTGGGGTCTTCTCCGCAGTGAGGGTGGCGTCGGCAGTGCGCGGGACCCTCGCCGTCGATGGGCCTGGCGCGCGGTATCGAGGTCCGTGAAGGGCTCCCTGAGGGAATCTGATTCCCTCAGGGAGCCCTTCACGGACGTTGGCCGGGAGTGCGAGGCCGCCCGGTCCCGGCTGAAGACCGCACAACCCGAACCCGCAGAGCGCCAGGGTGTGAACCCGCCCTCGCCAGGCGCGGTCCAGGGGGTGGGACGGGTTGACCGGGCGGTCCAGGGCTGGTTCTCTGTGCGGCATGCTGACGTGCGAGATGACGATGCGGCCGGGGTCTGCCGACCTCCGCCCCGTCATGGGCATGTCGTGTCGCTGTTGTCGGTGAACCCAGCCCGGCCCAGCTCGACACCCATCTTCTTCCCGTGAGGACTTTCTTTCATGTTCGCCGTTCCGGACAACACCCTGCTGCGTCCCGAGAACCCCGCCCTGCGCCACCCGGTCCGCGTCGCCGTCGACGTGGCCGCCGACCGGGAACGCTGGGGCAGCCTGCTGCGCTACGACCCCGACGAGCGGTTCTCGGCGCTGGTCGAACGCACTGCGGACCAGGAGATCTGGCTGCTCAGCTGGCTTCCCGGCCAGTACACCGACCTGCACGACCACGCCTTCGCGACCGGCGCGTTCACCGTCGTGTCCGGGCGGCTGACCGAAACCGTCGCGCGGCGTGCCCCGGGCGGGCGCGCGGTGACCGAGGTGCACGGGCTGTCCGCCGGGCAGTCTCGGGTGTTCGGGCCGGGCTACGTGCACGAGGTGCGCAACGACGGCCCGGACCCGGCGATCAGCGTGCACGTCTACCGCCAGGGCGGCCGGCAGATGCGGTCGTACCAGGCGAATCCGGTGGACGGTCCGACCCGGGTGTGATCAGCGGTCGAGGTCGCCGCGCAGCCTGAACTGCCGTTCGATCTCCTCCCGGCCGACGCCCGCGGCCAGCAGAACCTGCAGCAGGATCCGCGATTTCCGCGGGCACAGCCACCCGGCCATCGTCGCGCCCATCCGGATCAGGCTCGATTCGGAGCCGTGAAACCCGTACGTGCTGCGGAAAGTCGGGCCCGCGCCGGTCCTGGAAGCGACGACAACCGGCACCTCCGCGGCCGCGATCACGTCCGCCGTGCCCGTCGATACGTGCCCGACGCCATTGGCGGCGACCACGACGCCGCGCGCACCGCCCTTGAGAACCATCGACAGCAGTTCGCCCGAATCGTCGAGGCCGGATTCCAGCAGCGGAACGAGATCGACATTCTCGGCTCCGGGCAGCACCGGCAGGCGCGGCGGCGACGGGTGGAAGTAATGCACCGCTCCCTCGGCGACCATGCCGAGCGGACCCGCGGGCCGCGACGAAAACGTTTCGACGTGGCTGGAATGCGTCTTCCGCACCCACCGCGCCGCGTGCACGTCGTCGTTGAACGCGACCAGCGCGCCCCGGCCGCGGCTGCGCGGATCGGCGGCGACGGTGAGCGCGGCGAGGATGTTCGCCTGTCCGTCCGGGCTGGGCAGGCTCGGGTTTCGCATCGCGCCGGTGACCACCACCGGCGCGTCGGACGGCCACGTGAGGTCGAACAGGTACGCCGTTTCCTCCAGCGTGTCCGTGCCCTGCACCACCACGAGACCGTCCGCGCCCGCCTCGATCTGCTCGACGCCCCACTGCCGCGTCCGCGCGAGCGTCGCGTAGTCCATCGACGAACTCGAGACCCCGGCGAGCGTCGCCGCGGAGACCTCCATCGGCAGCCGGGAACCGAGGTCTCCCAGCAGGTCCTCGGCGCTCAGCCGCGGCACCACGCCGTCTTCGATCGAACGTCCGGGAGCCATCGAGATGGTGCCGCCCAGCGCGGCGACGGCGATGCGAGTCATGCCCGCACTCTATGCGGGCCGCCGCGCCTGCAAGGTGTAGCTGGCGGCGATCCGGCGCGGGTTGTCGCGCAGCCGCCATTCGCCGCCCCCGGCCTCTTCCATTTCGTTCGGCAGCGCGTTCCACGCCGCGGTGTCGTGCTCGGTCAGCCCGGTCAGGACCAGGTCCTGGTCGAGCAGCGCGGTGACGATCTCGCCGAGCGAATGGTTCCAGCTGTGCGTGGTCGTCGTGTGCACCGTTTCGTCGGTGTCGACGTAGGTGGTGTCGTCGCTGAACACGAGCGGTTCGTCGTGCTCGAAGTAGTCGTACTTCGGCCACGCGCGTTCGGATTCTTCGTCGAGCGTCCACAGCATCGGGTGGCCTTCGCGCAGGAACAGCCGTCCGCCCGGCCGCAGCAAGCGCGCGACGACCTCCGCCCACGGCGCGATCTTCGGCAGCCAGCAGAGCGCGCCGATTCCGGTGTACACCAGGTCGAACGCGTTCTCGCCGAACACTTTCACCGCGTCGTAGACGTTCGCCTCGTGGTAGTCGATGTCAGCGCCGGCGGCGTCCGCGAGCTTGCGCGCCTCGGCGAGCGACGCCGGGGAAAGGTCCAGACCAGAGACCTTGGCGCCGAGCCGGTGCAGCGACAGCGTGTCCGTGCCGATGTGGCACTGCAGGTGCACGGCGCGCAGCCCGGAAACGTCGCCGAGGCGCGGCTGGTCGAAGCGGACGATCTGGCTCAGGTGCGCGGGATCGGCCTTGAACTTGTCGAACTCGTAGTACGCCGAGCGCGCGTGGATCGGCGCCCGGTCGTCCCAGTTGGCGCGGTTGATCTCGAACGAATCCGTCACGCCGTCTCCGCCACGCTGCGCTGCACGCAGAACTCGTTGCCTTCCGGGTCCTGCAGGACGACCCAGCCGCTGCCGTTCTCGCGACGATGGTCGGAATGCAGCGTCGCGCCGATTTTGAGCAGCCGCTCGACCTCTTCGTCGCGGGTCCCGTTGTCCGGCTTCAGGCAGACGTGCAGCCGGTTCTTGATCGTCTTGGGCTCCGGCACGGCGATGAACAGCAGGGTGACGCCGGAGTCGAGCGTGACGCCGATCTCCTCCTCGCCCGGTTTGTCGCCCTCGCCGACCGGGCGGCCGGTCACCTGGGTCCAGAACTGGGCCAGCTCCCACGGGTCGGCGCAGTCGACGGTGATGTTGTCCACGTAAGAAGTCATCGGATTCCTTGGGCTCGGGGGCGGATGCCGGTTCGGAGTCTGCCCGGAATGCCCGATGCGCGCGACAGGTTTCCGGATCTTCGCCGCGGCGGCGAACCTGTCGAGTGGCTGTCAGCCGGGGGTTCGGCTCGCGCGCCCGCGCGGACGTCGCGGAGGATGGCGGGGTGGAGAACCCGAACCCGGTGCGGCTGCTCGTCGTGGACGACGAGCCGCACATCGCCGACCTGGTCGCGACCGTCGCCCGTTACGAGGGCTGGCAGGCCGTGACGGCCGGGTCCGGCGCCGACGCGCTCGCGCGCGCCGCGGAGTTCGCTCCCGACATCGTCGTACTCGACCTCATGCTGCCGGATTTCGACGGTTTCACCGTGCTCGACAAGCTGCGCGAGAAACACGACGAGGTCCCGGTGGTTTTCCTGACGGCGAAGGACGCGACCGCCGACCGTATCGCCGGCCTCACCCGTGGGGGTGACGATTACCTCGTCAAGCCGTTCTCCGTCGAGGAGCTGATGGCGCGGCTGCGCGCGGTGCTGCGGCGGACGTCGGAAAAGCCGGACGCCCGCACGGTAGTGCTGCAGGTGGGCGATCTCACGTTGGACGAGGAGACGCACGAAGTCCGCCGCGGTGGTCAGCTCGCCGAACTGACGCCGACCGAGTACGAGCTGCTGCGCTACCTGATGCGACGCTCGCCGGCGGTGCTCACGAAGGCGCAGATTCTCGACCACGTGTGGGAGTACGACTTCGGCGGACGGTCCAATGTGGTCGAACTCGCGATCTCGCGGTTGCGGCGCAAGCTCGACGCGGAGGCCGAACCGCTGATCCACACTGTGCGCGGCGTCGGGTACTCCGTGCGACAGGCGGACCGGTGAACCGGATCGGGCGCTCGGCTCGCCGGTGGTACCGGGCTTGGCGCGCCTCGAGGCTGGGCACCCGGCTGGCGTTCGGGCTGGGCGCGCTTTCGCTGGTGGTGTTCGCGATCGTCGGCGCGCTGACCGTCGAGCTGATGCACGACTACCTCAACCGGCGGCTCGACGAGCAGCTCAAGACCAGCCAGGTCGCGCAGGTGCCGCATCTGCGCGAGTCGAAGGACAACCCGGAAGTCGTCTACTCCTGGTATTCGGCGGTTTTCGACGTCCGGGAAGGGCATGCCGTCCCGCAGCCGGGCAGCACGTTGCCGAACGACGTCCGGCCGCTGGCGCAGGTGGCCGAAGAAGCGACCGGCGGCGACCAGTTCCGCACGATCGCCTTGCCGGGACAGGGTTCTTACCGCGTGCGGGCCTGTCCGGTGGAGACTTCGCAGAACGGGACCGGCACGGTGTTGCTGAGCGCCGCGCCGCAAGCCGACCTCGACAACACTGTGCAGCAGTTGATGTTGATCGAAGTGATCGCGTTCCTGATCGCGCTGGCGATTCTCGTCGTCGCCGGTCGAGTGGTGCTGCGACGCGGATTGCGGCCGTTGTCGGACATGGCCGGTACCGCGCATGACATCGCTTCGCACGACCTCACCGCAACCGCGGATTTGCCGGTGCGCGCGTCCGGCACTGGCGGCGGTGCGGAGGTCGAGGAGTTGCGGACGGCGTTCAATGTGATGTTGAGCCACATCGAGTCTTCGCTGGCCGCGCGCACCGAGGCGAACGATCGGCTGCGCCGGTTTGTCGCTGATGCCTCGCATGAACTGCGAACGCCGTTGACGTCGATCCGCGGCTATGCCGATCTTTTCCGTTACGCCGCCGCGAATGAGCCTGAGGAGCGCGAGGCACACCTGGAGAAGATCCGGGCCGAGACCGCGCGGATGAGCGTGCTGGTGGACGATTTGCTGCTCCTCGCCCGTCTTGACGCGCGGGATGTCGAACCGCCGGTGCGCCCGCAGCGAATGGATCTCACCGAGGTCGCCGCGGCGGCCGCGGACGCTTTCCGGGCTGGTCGTCCGGGGTATCCGCTGACGGTGTCGATTCCGGAGGAACCGGTGGTGCTGCACGCGGATCCGGCGCGGCTACGGCAAGTTCTGGACAATTTGCTCGCGAACGCGGCCGTGCACACGGGCGAGGGAACGCCGGTCCAGCTGGCGGTGACGGTGGCGGACGGGATGGCCGTTGCCACCGTCACTGATGCTGGGCCGGGGATTTCGCTGGAGGACCAGCAGCGGATTTTCGACCGGTTCTATCGCGTCGACAACTCCCGCACCCGAGCCGCTGGGGGCACCGGGCTGGGGTTGTCGGTGGTGCATTCGCTGGTGGTGGAGCACGGCGGGACGGTTTCGCTGGACAGCAGCCCCGGGCGGACGGTGTTCACGGTGCGGTTGCCGCTGTCTTCGTGACGCGTGCGGCGACGTGTTCGGGCACGGTCCAGTCTGCTGGCAGGTCAGCGGAGGGTTCCGGTTCGCCGAAGACCGTGCGCACCGGCAAGACCCCAGCCCAAGCGGCGTTCGCGGTGACGTCCTCGGGTTCGTCGTCCGGTCCTTCGGCGCGGAGCTTCACCGACGCTTCAGCCAGATCGAGCGCGATGACCGAAACCGCCGCGAACTCCTTCTTGTTCACCGCGCGAGCGTGTTCCCACGAACCGGGGGAGAGGTGGTCGGTGAGCACGTGCAGGCCGCGCATCTTCTCGTCCGGGTCGGTCACCAGGCGGGCCTTGCCGAGGATCACCGCGCTGCGGTAGTTCACCGAGTGGTTGTTCACCGAGCGGCAATAGACGATGCCGTCGAGCAGGGTGACCGTCACGCAGACGCCCGTTTCCCCGGCGGCGGCTCGCAGACTGGCCGCGCCCGTGGAACCATGCAAGTACAGGGTGTCGCCGTCGCGGCCGTATCCGGTGGGCAGCACCAGCGGGACGCCGTCGCGGACCACGCCGAGGTGGCAGATCAGCGCCTCGTCGAGCACTGCGTGCAGCGCGGCGCGCTCGCTGGCGGCGCGGTGGCGTTTGCGGCCGAGCGTGGTGCGTTCGGTGGGCGAAAGGCTGCTCATGCGTTCAGTGTGCGGCGGGCAAGTGGCTACGTTGAATGTCCACTTCTTCTACACTTGAGAAGTCCACTTCGCTGTATCGGAGGTCCGCCGTGTCCTACGCCGACACCGCCCTGCCGGTGAGTCTCGACCGCGACGCGGCCACTCCGCTGGCCGTGCAGCTGGCCGACGCGCTGCGCGAAGCCGCGGCTGGCGGACATCTCCGCGGCGGCGACCGGCTGCCGTCCACGCGCGCGCTGGCTGAACGGCTCGGTGTCTCGCGCACAGTCACTTCCGCTGCATACGAGCAGCTTCACGCGGAGGGCTGGATCGCCGGACGGCACGGCTCCGGTACGTACGTGACGACTCCGCCGACCCGCGCCGCCGCGTCGGTCACGGTGCCTGGTTCGCTGCTCGCGGAGCCGGAACCGAGTCCGGTGCTCGACCTCACGCCAGGCGCGCCGTGGGCTGGCGGGCTCGACCGCGCGGCGTGGCGACGGGCTTGGCGGGCAGCTGCCGATCCCGAGCCGCTCACGCGCGCGCACCGCGCCGGGCTGCCGGAATATCGCGCGACCGTGTCGGAACACCTGCTGCGCCACCGCGGTCTGGCGGCGGGCTCGGTGCTGGCGACCGGCGGTACCACTGCGGCTGTCGTGGAGCTTGCCGCCGCGGTGTTGCGTCGAGGCGCGGTCGTTGCCTTCGAGGAACCGGGTTATCAGCGTGCGGTGCAAGCGTTCCGACAGGCCGGGCTCACCGTCGTGGGGGTGCCGGTGGACGAGGAAGGCCTGCGTCCGGACGCGATTCCCGCCGGGGCGCGCGCGGTTTACTGCTCGCCCGCGCATCAGTACCCGATGGGCAGCCGGATGAGCGCGGCCCGGCGTGTGCAGCTCGTGGAACGCGCTCGCGCGGAAGGCATGCTGGTCATCGAGGACGACTACGACGGCGAGTTGCGCTTCGACGTCGCCCCGCTGCCGATGCTGGCCGCGCTCGCCCCGGACGTCGTCGTGCACCTCGGGACCACCAGCAAAATCCTCACGCCGACGCTCGGCGCGGGCTGGCTCGTCGCGCCCGCCGCCGTCGCGGATTCCGTGCTGGCGTACCGGGATCTCACCGGCACGCGTCCGTCGCCAGCGGGGCAGCGGGTGCTGGTCGAGCTGGCGCGTACCGGCGATCTGGGACGGCACCTGCGAAAGCTGCGCCGGGAAATGGCCGAACGCCGGACGGTTTTGGTGGCCGCGCTGTCGAACGCCGGGATCCCGTTCGTCGGCGACGACGCCGGTGCGCACCTGGTGGTGCCGACGGAAAGCGCCGAGGCGGAGGCGCAGCTGATCGCCGCGGCGGAAAAGCACTCGATCCGGCTCGACGGGTTGGCCCGGCATTTCGCCGGAACGCCGACGATGCACGGCATCGCACTGGGGTACGCGGGCTGCTCGCGGGAGGCGTTGATGGCCGCGGTGCCGACGCTGGTCGACCTTCTCCGCTGACCTGGAGCCGACTCCGGGGGGCCAGCCCTACCTTTGGTCCGCCGGTCAGCTTCATGGTGCGGGATCCGCTGCTCGGCGAGGCTTTTGCCGATCAGTTCGGAGCACGGAGGAGCGCGGGATGACTCGGCGGATTCGGTGGGCGGCGGCAGCGATCGCGGCTGTGACGTTGGCGGTGTTCGCCGCACCGGCCTCGGCACAAACACAAGACACTGCGGTGTCGCACTTGCGCGAAGAACTGGCCGGTGGCCCGCCGTCGTCATACGCGCTGGTGGCCGCGGACGGCACGGTGACGACGGGCGCGGTCGGCTCCGACGTGACGCCGCAGTCTCCGTTTCTCCTTGGCTCGCTGAGCAAATCGTTCACCGCGCTGGCCGTCATGCAGCTCGTCGAAGCGGGCAAAGTCGGCCTGGACACGCCGATCACCGCCTACCTGCCGTGGTTCCGCACCGCCGGGTCGAACGACCCGATCACCGTGCGGCAACTGCTGAACCAGACCAGCGGCCTGCCGACCGAAGCGGGCACCGTCGACCTCTACGAGCCGGAAACCACGCTGGAGCAGCGTGTCCGCGCACTCGCCGACGTCGTCCCGGTGTCCCGGCCCGGCACGGTTTTCCACTACTGCAACAAGAACTACGCAACGCTGGGCCTGATGGTCGAGCAGGTCTCCGGCCAGGGCTACGCCGACTACCTCAAGGCGCACGTCCTCGCCCCGCTCGGCATGACCCGCACCTTCACCACCCTCGCCGACGCCCGCCGCGAGGGCCTGATCGAGGGCTCATCGGTGCTGTTCGGGCTGAACGTGCCAATCGAAACGCCGGATTTCCCCGGCGCGCTGCCGGACGGCTACCTGGTCTCGACCGCCGAGGACCTCAGCCACTACCTGACCTTCCAGATGACCGGCGCCTACCGCGGCACCCGGCCGCTGTCCGCCGAAAGCCTGCGGCTGATGCACAGCGCGGCGGTCCCGACCGGTGAAGACCACGCGATCGACGGCATCGACCACTACGGATTCGGCTGGGGAACCGGCACCCTCAACGGCCAGCCGGTCGTCCAGCACGACGGCGACCTGACCCGCTACCACGCCAACCTGGGATACCTGCCGGACCGCCACGTCGGCCTGGTGGTGCTGACCTCGCGCAACCCGGTCCTGCTGGACAACGGCGCACCGTTCCACCACACCCTCGCGATGCTCGCGGGCGCACCGGCCCCGGAAATCGGCAACGGCTTCCTGCTGACTTATGGCGTCATCGATGGTCTCGCTCTCCTAGTCCTGCTTGCGATGGTTTTGGCGACCCGCCGACAGGTTCGTCGTGCCCGGAAGCTGCCGGATCTGGTGCGCGACAAGGGTTTCGGTCGAGTGGCCGTGCGCCCGTTGATCGGACATCTGGTGGCGGCAGCAGTGCTGTACGCGGCGGTGTTCGTCGGTGTCGGCATGCTCAGCTACGGCGGCTGGCTGCCGGTGGACGTGGCGTTCCAGACGCTGCCGGACTTCACCGTCCTGGTGCTGGCCGGGATGGCGTTCCTGGTGGTCCGCGGGGTGACGTGGTTCGCGCTGGCCTCGTCGCGTCGCCGACCAGCGGCTCGACCCTCGCGACCAGCGCGGACACCCCCGGCACGCGCTGTTGGCGATGCTCACCCGGTACGGTGACCGGCTATGAGCGCTGAAAAGATCCGGGTCGCGGTCGTGTTCGGTGGCCGCAGCAGCGAGCACACCATTTCGTGCCTGTCCGCGGGCAGTGTGATCTCGAACCTGGATCCGGATCGCTTCGAGGTGCTCCCGGTCGGCGTCACGCCGAGCGGCGGCTGGGTGCTCGGCACCGGCGACCCGAAGCAGCTCAGCATCCAGGGCCGCGAGCTGCCGACGGTCGAGTCCGGCCGCGCGCTCGTGCTCGCCGGCGACCCGACCAGCCACGAGCTGCGCACGGTCGACCCGGGCCAGGCCACCGAGGTGCTCGGCGCCGTCGACGTCGTCTTCCCGGTGCTGCACGGCGCCTTCGGCGAGGACGGCACCATCCAGGGCCTGCTCGAACTCGCCGACATCCCGTACGTCGGCCCCGGCGTGCTCGCCAGCGCGGCGGCGATGGACAAGGAATACGCGAAGAAGCTGCTCGCCGCGGAAGGGCTGCCGGTCGGCACCTACGCCGCGCTGCGCCGCGGACAGTCCACTTTGGCCGAACAGGACCGCGAACGCCTTGGCCTGCCGGTGTTCGTGAAGCCCTCGCGCGCCGGTTCGTCGGTCGGCATCTCCCGCGTCGCCGACTGGGCCGACCTGGACGCCGCGATCGAACTGGCCCGGCGCACCGACCCGAAGGTGCTCGTCGAGGCGGCGGTGCGCGGGCGCGAGGTCGAATGCGGCGTGCTGGAATTCCCGGACGGCCGCGTCGAGGCGTCGCTCCCGGCGGAGATCCGGGTGCTCGCCGAGGGCGAGGACGCCTGGTACGACTTCGAAACCAAGTACCTCGGCGAGGACGCCGAGCTGGACATCCCGGCCAAACTGGACGACGCGCTCACCGACCGGCTGCGCGCGATGGCCGTCGAGGCGTTCCGCGCGCTCGACTGCCAGGGCCTCGCCCGCGTCGACTTCTTCGTGACCGAGGAGGGCGACCTGGTGATCAACGAGGTCAACACGATGCCCGGCTTCACCACGAAGTCCGCCTACCCGAAGATGTGGGAGGTGACCGGGGTGGATTACCCGACGTTGCTGTCGACGCTGATCGACACCGCGCTCGCCCGGGGCACCGGCCTGCGCTGACGATCGACCGGACGGACCCCAGCGCGTGCAGATCGCCTCCCGCCTCGACCGGCTCCCGGTCACCCGGCGGCACCGGTACTTCGTGGCAGTGGTCGGCATCGCCACCTTCTTCGACCTCTACGACCTGTTCCTCGCCGCCACCATCAGCACCGTCCTCACCAAGGAGTTCGGCGTCACCCCGACGACGCTGAAGTACGTCCTGGCGTCGGCGTTCGTCGGCGCGTTCGTGGGCGCGGTGTTCCTCGGCAGGCTGGCCGACCGGTTCGGCCGGCGGCGCGCGTTCCTGCTCACGCTGGGCCTGTACTCGGTGTTCACGCTGCTCGGCGCGTTCAGCACCGACGTGTGGATGCTGGTGATCTGCCGGTTCATCGCCGGGATCGGCATCGGCGCGGAACTGCCGGTCGCCGACGCTTATCTCGCCGACCTGCTGCCCGCCCGCGCTCGTGGTCGCGCGACGGCGTGGGCTTACACGATCGGCTTCTGCGGTGTTCCGGCCGCCGGATTCCTCGCCCGCGCGCTCGTCGGCCACGCGCCGCTCGGCATCGACGGCTGGCGCTGGCTGTTCATCATCGGCGCGCTGGGCGCGGCGATCGTGTGGGCGCTGCGGTTCACGCTGCCGGAATCGCCGCGTTGGCTTGCCGCACAAGGCAGAATCGGCGAAGCAGACGAGATCGTGCGCAAGCTCGAAGCGAGCGCGCCGCAGCCGTTGCCCGAACCGGAGCCGGAACCGCCCGCGCCCGAACCGGTGCGCGCGTCGGCATTGCTGCGTCCGCCGTGGTTCCGCCGCACGGCGATGCTGTACGTGTTCCAGCTGCTGCAGTCGTTCGGCTACTACGGTTTCGGCTCGCTGGTGCCGATTGTGCTGGCGGCCAAGGGTTTCGGCCTCGTCAGCTCGCTGACCTTCGCCGCGCTGACCTTCCTCGGCTATCCGATCGGCTCCGCGCTGTCCATCCCGATCATCGAACGGCTGGAACGCAAGTGGCTGATCGTCGCGAGCGCGGCGGCGATGGCGGTGTTCGGGCTGGCCTTCGGCTACGCCACCGCCGGCGTGCTGATCGCGGTGTTCGGGTTCTGCTACACCGCGGCGAGCAACGTGTTCTCCAACGCCTTCCACACCTACCAGGGCGAACTGTTCCCGACGTCGCTGCGCGGAACCGCGGCCGGTTCGGCCTACGCGCTGTCCCGGCTGGCGACGGCCGCGATGCCGTTCGTGCTGCTGCCGGTCCTGCATTCGGCGGGCGCGACGACGATGTTCGCCGTGGTCGCGGGCGCGATGGTGCTGCTGATGATCGACGTCGCGGTGCTCGGGCCGCGCACCACCGGCGAATCGCTGGAGACGATCGCGGCTAGAACTTCAAGGGCTTGACCGGCAGCTTCGCCGCGATGGCGTCCGAAATGGTCTGCAGCGGACCCGTTCCCGCGCTCTTCGGCACGGTCAGCGCCAGGTAGACCGGCCGGTCGACCGCGTACCAGGTGGCCGAATCGCCCTGCTCGACCTGCAGCCACTGCACCTTGTCGACCACGCGCAGCGGCGAGGTCTGGGTGAGGTCCGGCGGGCGTTCGAGGCCGCAGCGCAGCACGACCGGATCCGGTTCGCCCCACGCGACGGTGGCCTTCGGCGCGGGCTCGGCGAGCGTGCGCGGCGACAGTTCCTTGCCGTTCGAGGTGAGCGTGGCCGGGACCCCCGCGATCAGCTTCGCGCAGTCCGGCGACCCGGCCTGCGGCGCGGGAACGGAAACGAGGGCGAGGGGCTGGTTCGGGCCGGGCTGTCCGGAGGAGCTCTTCGTCAGCGCGACGACCGCGACCGCGACCGCCAAAGCGGCCACGAGCAACGACGCGGTGACGAGGACGACCTTCGGCGGAGCCCCGGTGTCGGTGTCTGCCACCGCATCAGTGGACCACGCGTCAGAGGTGGACGACCGGGCAGGTCAGCGTGCGCGTGATCCCTTCCACGTTCTGCACGCGGGCGACGACGAGCTGGCCGAGCTGGTCCACTGTGTCCGCGGCGGCGCGCACGATCACGTCGTACGGGCCGGTGACGTCCTCGGAGCTGGTCACGCCCGGGACCCCGGCGATCTCCGCAGCCACCGCGGCCGCCTTGCCGACCTCGGTCTGGATGAGGATGTATGCGTGGACCACGGCGTGCCCTTTCGTCGGTTGCGAGTGAGTCGAGGTAGGAACGGTGTAGACGGTGTAGGGAACGTAGCGCCAGCCCTGGGAAAAACCTAGGGGATCCGATAGTCGGTGGCCGATCCGACACAGGCGAGGGAAACAGGAGGTGACCGGTGTCACCGGACGAGCACTCGGTGGCCGCGACAGGCGAGTTCGGCCTGATCCGGCGGGTCACCGAAGGACGCGAGCAGCCCGCGTCGACATTGCTGGGCCCCGGCGACGACGCGGCGGTTCTCGCCGCGCCGGACGGCCGCGTGGTCGTGACGACCGACGTGCTGGTGCACGGCGTGCATTTCCGGCTCGACTGGTCGAGCCCGGAACAGGCCGGGCGCAAGGCGGTCGCGGTGAATCTGTCCGACATCGCGGCGATGGGGGCGAAACCGACGTCGGTGGTCGTCGGGCTCGCGTGCCCGGCCGACACCCCGGCGCGGGTCGTGACCGAGATCATGGACGGGATGTGGGCCGAGGCGAAGACGGCGGGCATCGGGGTGTCCGGCGGCGATCTCGTGAGCGCGGACCAGCTCGTGATCAGCGTCACCGCATTGGGCGACCTCGAAGACCGCGAACCGGTGACCCGCTCCGGCGCGCGCCCCGGAGACGTGCTCGCGGTGTGCGGACGGCTCGGCTGGGCCGCCGCCGGGCTCGCGGTGCTGCGGCGCGGATTCCGGTCGCCGGTCGGAGTGGTGAACGCGCAGCGCTGCCCGGAACCGCCGTACGCGGCCGGTCCGCAGGCCGCGCTCGCCGGGGCGACGGCGATGATGGACGTCTCCGACGGCCTGCTCGCCGATCTCGCGCACCTGGCCGCGGCTTCCGAAGTCGGGCTCGACGTGCAGACCGCGTTGCTTGAAGTGTCGACGCGGCTGAAGGAAGTCGGCAGCGCGCTGGGCGCGGACCCGCTGCAGTGGGTGCTGACCGGCGGCGAGGACCACGCGCTGGTCGCGACGTTCCCGCCGTTCGACGACCTGCCCGAGGGCTGGCGCAAGATCGGCGTGGTCACCATGCCCGGCTCCGGGGTCACTGTGGACGGCAAGGAGTTCGACCAGCAAGGCGGCTGGGAGCACTGGCAGCAGTGATCCTTCATTAGGCTGATCTCGTGGACATCCGTGTCGTCGCCTTCGACCATCCCGACGCCGCCAAGCTGATGGCCGAGGTGCAGCTGGAGTACGTGCGCCGCTACGGCTCCGAGGACGAGACCCCGATGGACCCCGCGGAGTTCGCGCCGCCGCGGGGCCTGTTTCTGGTCGGCTACCTGGACAACTCGCCGGTGGCGTCCGGCGCGTGGCGCGCGCACGACGGTCCCGCGCCGACGTTCCGGCCCGGCGACGTCGAGCTGAAACGGATGTACGTGATCGAATCCGCGCGCGGCCGCGGGTTCGCCCGCGCGATGCTCGCCGAACTGGAACGCACCGCGGTCGCCGCCGGACGTCGTCGCGTCGTGCTGGAGACGGGCACCGAGCAGCCGGAGGCGATCGCCCTCTACCGTTCGTCGGGTTACGTCGAGATCCCGGCTTTCGGTTATTACGGCGACATGCCCGAAAGCCGGTACTACGGCAAGGATCTCGACCGCGACCGACCACTCTGACGACTCTGCCCCGGAGGCGGCTTTGGCCATCTACGCGCTCGGCGACCTGGTCCCGACCATCCACCCGGACGCCTACGTCCATCCCGACGCCACGGTGATCGGCGATGTCCGGATCGGACCGCGCGCGTCGGTCTGGCCGCAGACGGTGCTGCGCGGCGACCACGGGTACATCGAGATCGGCGAACGTTCGAACGTGCAGGACGGGTGCGTCGTCCACTGCACCGCGCGGCATCCGACGATCATCGGCCCGTCGTCGGCGGTCGGGCACGCGGTGCACATCGAGGGCGCGAAGATCGGCACCGGCTGCCTGATCGCGTCGGGTTCGGTGGTGCTGAACGGAAGCGTCATCGAGGACGGCGGCATGGTCGGCGCGGGCGCGGTGCTTTCCTACGATTCGACGGTCGGCACCGGCGAGATCGCGCTGGGGGTTCCGGCGAAAACGCGGCCGAACAAGTCGTTTTCGCAAGACCAGATCGCTTCGGTGGTGGATTCCTATGTCCGGCGCGGGGCCCGGTTCCGCGCCGAGTTGCGCAGGCTGGACCCGCCACAGTGACCTCGGGCACGTGCCGCTAGGCTCGCGGGCCGTGACTGGACGACCGCTGGACGAAATCGTCGAAGCCGGCTGGGCGAAGGCCCTTGAACCAGTGGCCCCGCAGGTATCCGCGATGGGGGAATTCCTCCGCGCCGAGATCGCCGCGGGCCGCACCTACCTCCCCGCGGGCGAGCACGTGCTGCGCGCGTTCAAGCAGCCGTTCGACGACGTCCGCGTGCTGATCGTCGGCCAGGACCCGTACCCGACGCCCGGGCACGCGGTCGGGCTGAGCTTCTCGGTGGCCCCGGACGTGCGGCCGATCCCGAAGAGCCTGATCAACATCTACCAGGAGTACTGCGAGGACCTCGGCCACCCGACGCCCGCCAACGGCGACCTGACCCCGTGGGCGGAGCAGGGCGTGCTGCTGCTGAACCGGTCGCTGACCGTGCAGCCGCACAAGTCGAACTCGCATCAGGGCAAGGGCTGGGAACAGGTCACCGAGCAGGCGATCAAGGCGCTCGCCGCGCGCGGCGGACCGCTGGTGGCGATCCTGTGGGGCCGCAACGCGCGGAACCTGCGGCCGATGCTCGGCGACGTGCCGTGCATCGAATCGGCGCACCCGAGCCCGCTCTCGGCGCGCAACGGGTTCTTCGGGTCGCGTCCGTTCAGCCGGGCGAACCAGCTGCTGACCCAGCAGGGCGCGGAACCGCTCGACTGGAAACTTCCCTGACGCGGCGTGTCCAGTTCCGGCGTCCGGCGCCGACCACCAGGGTAAGGAACGACTGAAACCCTGGAGGAACGCCATGACCGCCACCGTCACGTCCGCCGACGGCACCCCGATCGCCTTCGACACCTACGGCTCGGGTTCGCCGGTGCTGCTGATCGGCGGTGCGGTGAACGACCGCACGACCGTCGCCGGCTTGGCCGCGGTGCTGGCCGACGCCGGGTTCACCGCGATCGCCTACGACCGGCGAGGCCGCGGTGACAGCGGCAACGCCCCGGTCTACGCGGTCGAGCGCGAGATCGACGACCTCGAGGTGCTGATCGAGGCCGTCGGCGGGTCAGCCGCGGTGTTCGGCCACTCGTCCGGCGCGATCCTGGCCCTGGAAGCGGCGGCGCGCGGCCTGCCGATCACGAAGGTGTCGGTGTACGAACCGCCGTTCATCGGCGACGACCGCCCGCGTCCCGCCGAAGACCTGGTCGACCGGGTGAGCGCCGCCCTCGCCGACGGCGACCGGGACGGCGCGGTCGAGCTGTTCCTGGTCGAGGGCACCGGGACCCCTTCGGAGATCGTGGACTCGATGAAGGCCGCGCCGGTGTGGGGCTGGTTCGTCGGGCTGGCGCACACGCTGCCCTACGACCTGACCGTCTGCGGCCGCGGCAACCACCTGCCGACGGACCGACTGGCCGCGATCACCGTCCCGGTGCTGTCGCTGTCGGGCGGCGCGGGGGAGGCGTGGATGGCGTCCTCTGCCAAGGCCGTTGCGGCTGCCGTCGCGCATGGGCGGTACGAGGAGATCCCGGGGCAGGACCACGGCGTGCTGAACGCGCCGGAGTCCTTGCGGGAGGTTCTGGCGGGCTTCCTGAGGTGACGAAAAAGGGGCGAGTGCCGAAGCACTCGCCCCTTTCTCGAGTCCCAACTCAAGTTCTCGACCTCAAGGTGACCCAACGCGGGGGTCCAGGGGGCTTGCCCCCTGGCGGGGGCCCGGGGGTTCGACCCCCGGAAGACACCCGGAAAACGAAAATGGCGAGCGCTCTCCGCGAGCACTCGCCACCGTTCGTTTTCCGACTCAGCCGCGCACGACCTTGCCGGCCTTGATGCACGAGGTGCAGGCGTTCAGGCGCTTGCGCTGGGACACGCCGACCTTCGCGTGCACAACCTGGATGTTCGGGTTCCACCGGCGGTTGGTACGCCGGTGGGAGTGCGAGACCGACTTGCCGAAGCCGGGTCCCTTGCCACAGACGTCGCACACGGCAGCCACGTCGAACTCCTCTGGATATGGGACAAAGAATGCGCGCCTGAACTTGCCAGGCAACTCGACCATAGTAACGAGTGGTCTCGGGGCCCTTGCCGCGGGGTCGTTACCCTCGCGGGGACCGGCTAGGAGGTTACGGGGTGCGGGTGCTGGACGCGGCGGCGGTGTCGGGCTGGGCGGCGGCTTCTGTGCGCAGTTTGGACAGGCTGCGCACGGCCATCGACGGCATCAACGTCTACCCGGTCGCGGACTCCGATACCGGCTCCAACCTGCTGTACACGATGGCTGGCGCGCACGAGGCGCTCACCAGCGCGGAACCGGCCGACGCCGCCGAGGCGCTGGCTGTCCTGGCACGCGGGGCGGTCGCGCACGCGCGCGGCAACTCGGGCGTGATCCTTTCCCAGGTCGTGCGCGGGATGGCCGACTGGGCGGCGGACGGCGGGGACCTCGACGGCGCCGGTCTCGCCGCCGCGCTCGGGCACGCGGACCAGGTCGCCACGGGCGCGGTCAGCAGGCCGGTCGCCGGGACGATGCTGACTGTCCTGCACGCCGTGGCCGCCTCTGTCCGAGGGACGACGCGGACGCTGTCCGAGGTCGCGCGCGAGGTCGTCGCCGTGGCCGCGGCGGCGCTGGAGGAGACGCCCAAGCAGCTGCCCGCGCTGGCCAAGGCCGGAGTCGTCGACGCCGGGGGACGCGGCCTGGTCGCGGTCCTCGACGCGCTGGCCGGCGTGATCACCGGCGAAACCGAGGAACCCGGGCACGACCTGCAGGCCGTCGCTTCGCTGCCCGAGCAGGTGCCGTACGCGTGGGAGGTCATGTACTTGCTGGACGAGGTCGACGAGGCCCGGCTGCCGGCGTTGCGGAAGGAACTGAGCGGGTTCGGCGACAGCGTCACTGTGGCGGGCGACGGTTCGGGCAGCCACGCCGTCCACGTCCATTGCGCGGACATCGGCGCGGCCATCGAGGCCGGGCTGCAGCTGGGCAGGCCGCGGCGGATCCGGGTCGAACCGCTGCTCACGCCGACGCCGATCGAACCTGGCGGCGGGATCGACCGGTCGGTGGTCGCGGTGGTGCGCGGCGGCGGGCTCGCCGAACTGCTGCGGGCGGAGGGCCTCGCCGTGCTGGCGGTGCCGGACGGCGAACTGCCCAGCGTCGAGGACATGATCGGGCTGTTCAACGAGGCGGCCGGGCAGCACCTGAGCGTGCTGCCGGGCGGGCCGGACCTCACCGCGGCAGCCGACGCCGCGGCCGGGCATCCGATGGCGGGCGAGCGCGACGTCGTGGTGATCCCGTGCTCGTCGCCGGTGCAGGTGCTGGCCGCGCTCGCGGTGCACGACGGCGAGCGCCGGGTCAACGACGACGTCGTCGCGATGGCCGAGGCGGCGGGCGCGACCAGGCGTGGCGAGCTGCGGATCGCCCGCGAAGAGTCGCTAACCTGGGTGGGCCGGGCCCAGTCCGGCGACGTGATCGGTCTGGTCGACGACGAGGTGGTGCTGATCGAACCCGCCCCGGCGTCGGCGACGAATCTCGTCGCGGCCGCGGTCAGCGTGCTCAACCGGATGCTGGCGCTCGGCGGCGAGCTGGTCACCGTCCTGAGCGGGGCGGACGCTCCGCCGAGGGTGGCCGCGGAGCTCGCCGAGCAACTGCGGCTGGAGCACCCTGAGGTGGAGTTGACGAGTTACGCCGGCGGTCAAAGCGACGCTGTGCTGCTGATGGGGGTCGAATAATCATGGCCGGGCTTCGCGACAAGCTCCCGCTGCTGCTGGGCGCGAAAACGGCGAAAGCGCTCTCGAGCTCGCTCGACATCGAGACGGTTTCCGATCTGCTGCGCCACTATCCGCGCCGCTACGCCGAACGCGGCGAGCTGACCGACATCGCCGGGCTGGAGCTCGGCGAGCACGCGACCGTGCTGGCGCGGATCGAGAAGATCAGCAAGCGCCGGATGAAATCCCGCAACGGCACCATCCTCGACATGGTGATCACCGACGGCAAGCGGCGGCTCGCGTGCGCGTTCTTCAACCAGGCGTGGCGCGAGAAGGACCTGGCCCCCGGCAAGACCGGGCTGTTCGCGGGCAAGGTCACCGCGTTCCGGGACACGCTGCAGCTGGCCAACCCGGAGTACGAGCTGCTCGACGCCGAACGCGAGGTCGAGGCGGTCGACAACTTCCTCGCCGAGATCATCCCGGTCTACCCGGCGGCGCAAGGCATGCCGACCTGGTCGATCGCCAAATGCGTGCGGCAGGTGCTGGACGTGCTGGAGGTCGGCGACGACCCGATGCCCGACGAACTGCTCAAGCGGCACGGGCTGCCCGGCCTCGAGCGGGCGTTGCGCGGCATCCACCGGCCGGAGGACTGGGCGCACCTGGAGTCGTCGCGGCACCGGCTCAAGTGGGACGAAGCGATGGCCGTGCAGCTGATTTTCGCGCAGCGACGGCATTCCGCTGTGTCGCGTCCGGCGAAGGCGAGCCCGCACATCGACGGCGGACTCCTCGACGCGTTCGACAAGCGGCTGCCCTTCGACCTCACCGCGGGACAGCGTGCGATCGGTGACGAGATCGCCGCCGACATGTCGTCCGAGCACCCGATGAACCGGCTGCTGCAGGGCGAAGTCGGTTCCGGCAAGACGGTGGTCGCGTTGCGGGCGATGCTGCAGGCCGTCGACTCCGGACGGCAGGCGGCGATGCTCGCGCCGACCGAGGTTTTGGCCGCACAGCACGCCCGCTCGCTGCGCGAAATGCTCGGTGACATCGGGATGGCGGGCGAGCTTGGCGCCGCGGAGAACGCCACCCGGATCACGCTGCTCACCGGGTCGATGGGCGCGAAGGAACGCAAGAAAGCGTTGCTGGAGACGGTAAGCGGCGAGGCGGGCATCGTCGTCGGCACGCACGCGCTGATCCAGGACACCGTGCAGTTCGCCGACCTCGGGCTCGTGGTCGTGGACGAACAGCACCGGTTCGGCGTGGAGCAGCGGGATGCGCTGCGCTCGCGCGGTGCCGATTCGACGAGCCCGCACGTGCTGGTCATGACGGCGACGCCGATTCCGCGCACGGTCGCCATGACGGTCTACGGCGACCTGGAAATCTCG
This sequence comes from Amycolatopsis sp. NPDC004079, assembly GCF_040610415.1. NCBI lineage: Bacteria > Bacillati > Actinomycetota > Actinomycetes > Pseudonocardiales > Pseudonocardiaceae > Amycolatopsis > Amycolatopsis sp. NPDC004079. The sequence continues at coordinate 163,676 of NZ_JBEXMH010000010.1, forward strand.
GCGCTGCGCGAAATGCCGGTCGGCCGTTCGCCGATCAAGACGACGGTCGTGCCGGTCGCGGAGAAGCCCGCGTGGTTCGATCGGGTGTGGCAGCGGGTCAGCGAGGAAGTCGGCAAGGGGCATCAGGCGTACGTCGTGTGCCCGCGCATCGGCGACGAGCCGCCGTCGGACAAGAGCGACAAACGGCCGCCGCTCGCGGTGCTGGACGTCGCGCCGGATCTCGCCAACGGCGCGTTGAAGGGCTTGAAGATCGCCGCCCTGCACGGCCGGATGCCGACCGACGAGAAGGACGCCGTCATGCAGGCGTTCGGCGCGGGGAAGGTCGAGGTCCTGGTCGCGACGACCGTGGTCGAGGTCGGCGTGAACGTCCCCAACGCGACGGCGATGGTCATCCTCGACGCCGACCGCTTCGGCGTGAGCCAGCTGCACCAGCTGCGCGGCCGCGTCGGGCGGGGGAGTGTGCCCGGGTTGTGCTTGCTGGTCACGGAAACCCTGGACGGGACTTCCACCCGCGAACGGCTGGCCGCCGTCGAGTCCACCACGGACGGTTTCGAACTGTCCCGGTTGGACTTGGAACTGCGCCGCGAGGGCGACATTCTCGGTGCGGCGCAGTCGGGCAAGCGTTCTGGGCTGAAGCTGTTGTCGTTGCTGCGCGACGAGGACGTGATCACCGAGGCGCGGGAGCAGGCCCAGGAGATCGTGACGGGCGATCCGGAGCTGGCTTCGCTGCCGGGGCTGGCGCAGATGGTGGCCGACGTGGTCGACCTGGAGCGGGCGGAGTACCTGGAGAAGAGCTGACGCGCTGTCGGCTACTTCGTACGGCGCGGGCTGACGGCGAAGGGGCCGGGACTTCTTGTCCCGGCCCCTTCGCCGTGCTGACGGTGGTGTCTGGTCAGGCTGGTCGCTCAGGCGTCGTAGAGGTCGTCGTCCGAGTCGTAGCCGTGCCGGTTTCCGCCGGAGTGGCCGCCGCTGTAACCGCCGCCGGTGTAGCTGCCGCCGCCGCTGTGGCTGCCACTGGAATGGCCACCACCGCTGGGCCCGTAGACGTATTGGGTGCCGTTTCTTCCACTGCTGCCATAGACGCCGCTGGATCCGCCGGAGTGGCTGCTGCCGCCGTAAGTGCCGTAGCTCCCGCCGGAATGGCCACCGCTGGGGTAACCGCCGCCTCCGGAATGGCCATAGCCGCCGCTGCTGGAATGGCTGCCGGTGCTGGGTCCGTAGACGTATTGGGTGCCGTTTCTCCCGCTGCTGCCATAGACGCCGCTGGATCCGCCGGAATGACTGCTGCCGCCATAACCGCCGGAATGGCTGCCGCCGCCGGAATAATGGCTGCTGCTGCCGCCGTAGCCGCCGCTGCTGTAGTGGCCGCTGCTGCCGTAGGCGCCACCGCTGGTGTAGTGGCCGCCGCTTGAATAACCCGGCGGATGAACAGTTTGGACATAAGGCGCCGAACTCGACGACGGCCCGGCATGCCCGCTCGAGTAGCTCGTGTGCCCGCTGCCGCCGGAATAACCTCCGCCGCCGTAACCGCCGCTCCCGCTGCTCGGCTGGACCTTCTTGACCTCCGGCCGGTATTCCGCGACCGGGTTGCCGCGGTAGTTGGGGGCCTTCGGGTCCCACCATTGCCGGTTGGCGCCGTTGCTCGGGGTCGCGTCCCGGTACTTTTGCTCCTTGCCGCCGCTCTTGTCGGAATCAGCGCGCTTCTCGAGCCAGCCGAAGGAATTGGGGTCTTCGTTGTGCGACTTGTTCTGCGGGTAGGTGCTCTTGTAGCCCGTTTTGTTCCAGTGCGCGCTGGCCGAGGGGTTGTGCCCCATGACGAGGTTGCTGTGACCCTTGACGATGCCGGTCGGCTTTCCCTGGTAGTCCCGGGTGTAATAGCGCCGGTTCGAGTCCATGTACCACTTGGTGTCCTCGCCCCGCTTCTTGAACGAGGGCGGCGGCGACACCGCGTTGCGCTGGAAGATCGGCCGCATCTTCCCGCTGCTGTGCGACAGGTTGGTGTACCCGTAGTCCTTCCGCCGGTTCTTCTTCCCGGATTTCTTGTGCTCCACGTAAACCGTCCCGCCCGGCGACTGCTTCCGGGAACGGCCCTGCGGATCCGGAGTGAGGCTCGGCCCGCGGTCGTACGGGTCGGGGCTGGGGCTGCGGCTCGTGCAGTTGCTGCCCGCGAGGCCGAGCGGGTCGACCAGGACGTGCGGGTTGCTGACGTAGGCGTGCGGGTCCGGTCCGCCGGCCAGCCCGATCGGGTCCGGGCTGACGTAGCGGGCGAGCGCCGGGTCGTAGTAGCGGTGCAGGTTGTAGTGCAGGCCGGTCTCCGCGTCGAAGTACTGGCCTTGAAAGCGCAGCGGGATGCCGGTTTCCCCGGCCGCGTCGACCACCAGGCCGAACAGGCTGGTGCGGGCGTGCCAGACGATCTCGCCCTGGTCGTCGAGCAGTTCGGTCGGCGTTCCGGAGGGTTCGGCGACGATGGCGAAGAACTGCGCGTCGATCTTGTCCTGCGAGTCTTTCGAGACCGGGCGGCGGCGCTGCAGCAGCGGCCGGAAGCTGTCGAGTTCGTAGTCCCACACGGTCGTTTCGGAAGCGCCGTCGACGGAACGGGTTTCCTCGACCAGAGTGTCGCCGTCCCAGACGAAGTCGACGCGTTCGAGCGAGGTGTTCCCGTCGGCGGCGAAGTGCTCCTTGCGGATCCGGCGGCCGATCGGGTCGTAGGCGTAGCGCCACGAGGTGCCGTCCGGGACCTCGACCGCGACCAGCCGCTCGAGCGGACCCCAGGTGTACTCCCAGGTCCGCCCGTCCTCGTGCTGGCGGGTGCGCATCCGGCCGGCGTCGTCGTAGGTGTAGCGGACGCCGCCCGCCTCGGTGATCACCGAAGCCGGGCCCGCGCGCCTGCCGAGCCGGTCCTCCTCTTCCGGCGCGGGCCAGGCGGCGTCGACGAGCCGTCCGGTCGCGTCGTAGGCGTACTGCTCGCTCCAGCCCTCCGCGCGGACCGAGGTGACCCGGCCGCGGACGTCGAGGGTGAACCAGCGCGAGCCGGACGTCTGGTCGTCGATCCGGGCGGGCAGCCCGTCGGGGCGGTAGTGGTAGCGCCGGTCGCGGCCCAGTTCGCCGGACGCGGCCTGCACGGCCTGCCCGGAAAGCTGCCCGGCGGGGTCCCAGGCGCGCAGGATCGCCGCGCCCTTGCCGAATGTGCGCCGGACCTCGCGGCCCGCCGGGTCGTACTCGAAGCGCGTGGTCCGGCCCGAGGCGTGCATCGCGGCGAGTTCGCCTGCTTCGCTGTACTCCCACACGCTTTCCGCCCCGGACGGCGTCCGCCGCCGGACCAGATTGCCCGCGTTGTCGTACTCGGAACGGAGAGTGCGCCCGTTGACCGTCTCGGCGATCACGCGACCGGCCGCGTCCCGCGTGTACTCGACGCGGGTGGTCCCGTCGTCGACCGCGGCGAGCTGGCCGAGGACGTCGTGCTCGAACCGGGTGCGCACGGTCCCGGACGGCCCTTCGACGACCTCCTCCACGAGGTTGCCGCGCAGGTCGCGGCTCATGGTCACGACGTCGCCGGACTGGCTGCGGATCTCGGTGAGCTCGCCCGCCGCGTTGTAGCGGTAGGTCGAGGCCGCGCCGCCGAAATCGGTTTCGCGGACGAGGTTTCCGGCCGGGTCGTACTCGTAGCGCCAGACCTGGCCGTGTTCGTTGGTGACGCCGGTCAGCCGCAGTTCGGTGTCGTAGGAGTATTCGAGCCGGGTGCCGTCGGGCCGGATCTCGGCCGAGATCAGGTCGAAGTGCGTCACTTCCTGCTGGGTGATCGCGGAGGACGCGTCGGCGTGCAGGCGGTTGTTGCCCTCGCCGTCGTAATGCCATTCGTCCGTCGATCCGTCCGCGCGGCGGTGCCAGGCGAGCGAACCGTTGACGGTGTAACCGAATTCCTCGACCGCGCCGGTCGGGTCGACGGTCGAGAAGAGCCTGCCGAAACAGTCGTAGCGGTACGCAGTCGTCGCGCCGTGCGGGTCGGTCACCGTGATCGGGTTGCCCGCGTCGTCGGACACCACGGTCAGCTTCACGCCCGCCGGATCGGTGACCGACGCGAGGTGGCCCCACTCGTCGTAGGTGTAGACGGTGGCGCCGCCGCCGGGTTCGACGAACCGGGTGACGTTGCCGCGTTCGTCGTATTCCCAACGGGTTTCGACGCCCGGAGCTTCGACCAGGTGCACCGGCTTGCCGAACTCGTCGCGTTCGACGGACCATTCCGTGCCGTCGGGCCGGTGCATGCCGATCAGGTTGTTCAGCCCGTCGTAGCGGTAGCGCTGCGTCCGGCCGAGCTCGTCGGTCTCGCTGAGCAGCCGGTCGCGGGAGTCCCATTCGTAGCTGCGCGAGGCGCCGAGCGCGTTGACCTCACGGAGGAGCTGACCGGATTCGTTGAGGTGGAAGGCGGTGCGGTGGCCGAGCGAATCGACGACGTGGGTGACCAGGTTGACCAGGTCGTACTCCATCGTGACGGTGAGGCAGTCGCCCGAGCCCTCGGTGCGCACGACCCGGCCGGTCTCGTCGTAGTGGAAGCGGTACCACTCGCCGTTGCGGTCGGACCACGCCTCGATCCGGCCCGCGCGGTCGTAGACGTACCGGAACGGGAGCCCGGATTCGTTGGTGACCTCGGTGAGGTTGCCGTTGACGTAGCCGTAGCGGACCAGTTGCACCTCGGTGCCGTCGCCGGTGACCGTCGACAGCCCGGTGACGAGCCCGTCCTCGGTGGCGATGTTGATCCGGTAGCCGCCGCTGTGCCGGATCGCGACCGGCGTGCCGCGCGGGTCGCGCTCGAAGTAGATGTGCTCGTCGTTGCGGTCGGCGATCGAGCGGATCGGCCGGACCTGCTGGCTGCCGCGCTCGAAGGTGAGGATCCGCTGCCGCTCCCGGTCTTCGAGGACGAACCCGCCGCCGGGCTCCTGGGCGAGAAACCGCGCGGGCCCGTGCTCGGCGGCCACCCATTCTTCGCCGTGCGGACGCGGGAAGACCTGGACGATGCCGTCGGAGGCGGCGAACCACACCTGGTCGTCGTACACCTCGACGCGTTCGTCCAAAGTGGACACCCAGGCCCCGCCGAGCCAGCCGCCCGCACGGAACGCGGAGAAGTGCGCGCGCTCGAAGACCATCGGCAGCGCGCTGCGGAACGCCGCGTCGGTCTCGGTCATCACCATCTGCCCGCTCGCGACGTCGATCGGGTCGCCGGTGGTGCAGATATTGTCGATGGAGCGCGAGTTCTCGCCCTGTTTGTCCAGCGACCGGGCCCCGCCCTGCCCGCCGCGGGCCCCCGACGCCGACGTGTGCCCGTCCGTCCCGCCCGGCCCGCCGTGGGGGGTGCCTTCCTGGTCCAGGCTCCGCTCGTTCTGGTGAGGTCCGCCGCCGTGCTCTCCGGACGGGTGCGTGGTCCCGCTGTGGTCGCCGGACGCTGTGGTGCTCTCGTCTTTGGAGACGGACCTGGACTTGGTGTTGATGTCCTTGGGCTTCGGCGCCGGGGCGCTCTTGCCGCTCTTGAGCCCCTTCAGCGCCTTCCCGGCGTCTTCGAACAGCGTCCCGGCCTTCTTCAGCAGCGGGATCAGCGATTTGAGCGCCTTGACCAGCTTCGAGGTCACCTTGGCGATGGTCGAGGTGGTCTTCGCGACGGCCGTGACGACCTGCGGGACCACCCACGCCATCCCGATCCCGAGCGTGAACACCACCTGCAACGCCCACGAGATCAGGTGCCCGACCAGATCCGCGATCGTGTCCCGCACCAGCGACCGGACCGCCGCCACGATCTCGCCCGCGGTCTTGACACCGCTCGCCGCGCCCTCGCTGCCCTTCTGCGCACTGCCGATCAGCGCGGAGGTGTCCTCGGCCTTCTTGCGGTAGGTGTCGGCCGCTTCGCCTTGCCAGTCCTGGAGATCCTTCTTGACCAGCTGGGTCAGTTCAGTCGAAACGCTCTCGAGTTCCTTGGCGACATTTGTCCAGGTCTCCGCCTGCGAGTGGATCTCGTCCGCCTTGCCGGTGAGCGCGTCGAGTGCCTCCTTGAGCGGCCCGACATGCTCCATCAACCACCCGACGCCCGCGGCGAAAATCGCACCGAACGGATCCATCACCGCGGTGAGCACGTCGAGCGCGGTCCCCACCGCCCCGATCGCGACGGCCGCCCAATTCTTGCTCTCGATCGCGGTCTTGAGGCCGGTCGCGTCCTCCAGCAGAGGAATCCCGGACATCGCGGTCGTGGAGTCCTTCACCGGCGCGATCAACGGGTTGGTCATCGGTTTGTCCCATTTCCTGGTACGCGCGGGCATGACGAAGAGCGGAGCCTGATCCGCCAATCTGCCGAGGCTATCGGCTGGCCGCCCAGGGGGCCGCCGGGGCGCGACGGTGATGCCTGAAGTCCCGGAACCCTTGCCCGAACACACTCGCCTGCTCCGGGTCGCCTTTCGACGCCTTTGCCCGTCTCCGCGCCGTCGACTGTCCTTTGTGGCCACTTCGGTAAACCGCATGCGCCCTCGCGGGCTGGTGTGCTGAACTGCCAGCGGTTGATTCGTCGCCGAGCCGCTGGAGGAATGGTGCCCGAACTCGCGATCCGCCCCGCGACCCCGGAGGACGCGCCCGGCATAGCGGCGGTCCACGTAGGCTCCTGGCAAGCGGCCTACGCGGGCTTGCTCCCGGACGAGTTCCTGTCCGGCCTGTCGATCGAGACACGGGAACAGTTCTGGGCTTCGAACCTGGCAGACACCTCCCGCCGACACACCGTCCTGGCGGCAAGCACCGCTGAGTCGATCACCGGTTTCGCGGTGTTCGGCCCCAGCCGCGACGACGACGCCACCCCGCAGACCGGCGAACTGTCGTCGATCTACCTCCTGCCGTCAGAATGGGGCCAGGGGATGGGGCGGGCGCTGCACGAGGAGTGCGTACGAGCCCTGTCGACCCAGTTCGAGACGGCGACGCTGTGGGTGCTGTCGACGAACACCCGGGCGCGGACGTTCTATGAACGAGCCGGGTGGGTCATGGACGGAAAGACCAAGGTAGAGACGATGTCCGAGGGGGCGGTGACCTTGGAGGAGGTCCGGTACCGGTTGTTGCTGGGGGATTAGGCCGCGTTGCCGCCATGCCGCGTTGCCGCCAACGCGCTCGTGGATCCGCAGGTCGCCACTGAGCGGCGACTGCCTGCTCAACCTGTGCCCGGCCGGGCATTCGCCGTTTCGCGGTGAGTGGCGAGCTGGCTTGTCTGTGGGCTTGGCTCGGCTGTCGTCGTTTGGCGGCGAGTGGCGAGCTGGCTTGTCTGTGGGCTTGGCTCGGCTGTCGTCGTTTGGCGGCGAGTGGCGAGCTGGCTTGTCTGTGGGCTTGGCTCGGCTGTC